>JAHHRG010000036.1 GCA_020025965.1 Sutterella sp. | reverse complement strand
AGAGGCGGGTCAAATCCTGTCGTTTAGTGGGATATTAATCTGTCGCGTAACAGACAAACCGCTGATGACGACGTCAGTGTTGGAGGATTCTTTAGAGTTGAACCATATATCCGAAACTAGGATCCCCAGAATGATCCATTGAGTATGAAGCGAATTGGAACAGGAAACTCACTAATAAAATATTAGTGGGTTCCACATATACCCGAGGTAGAGATAAACCTAAAACACCTCTGAAATAGCCTATTAGCGCCAAACTCCAACGACAGCTCTTCCAAGAGGAAAGACTCCGATCAAAAAGTTCACCCGTCGTCAGAAAATGAGATATAAAAACAAGACACCGTCCTCCAATTCTTCGCATATTGAGCATCTGTGCGCATGCTGAACCGTCGAACTCTCTGTGGAAATATTGCTATGACGGCGAATGGATCGGAATACCGAAGACCGAGTAGTACAGCTCTCCGAGACTGAGGCTTGATACCCTTCCTATATCGCCCGAACGGGCAATGGAACAATCCAGGCTTACTTACATCAATGATTGACGACAGGTCCGATTAAATAAAAAATCGCTCCCCTAAAGCATTTAGGAAAGCGATGTTTCACGGCGGTTTCTAAACCGTCACTGCTAAAACGATCTCAACAAGTCGGAGATCGCTCAACAAAAGCGCTTCTTTTTGTCCCGAACGGTAATCCGCATCGAAGTCGTGGTATTACAGTAATTAAACGGTAACGGTTCTATCGTAAAGGTCGGCGGTAACAATGAAAAAAGGTCGGGCTGTATGACCGGTACAGTATCTGACTTCAATGTTAGGGGTGACTTCCGCCTGCAGGATCACCGTCGGAACAAAATCGGTTAGAGAAGTTCGGTCGTCCAGTTGGCAGCCTGAATCGTCCCGTCAAGTTCGCGGAGCGCCTTGCTCATTTTGTCGAGCTTCTTCTGACGAGCGGCGACGTCAATCGTCGACACGATGCGAATTTCCGTCTTCGAGTAGCGATTGGTGCGTTCAGCAGCCTGCTGCAAGACTTGAGACAGAATGCGCACGTGCTTCATGCCGACATCGCGCGAGGCGACAAGATCAGCAATAGAACGGCCGTCGACCAAGGTGACGGCATTCGTATGATTGATACGGACGATCAGCTCTTCGAGCTGGGCAACCGTTCGTTCGAGTTCGGCAAAAAGACCTTCGGGATCCTCAGAGGGCGTATCGCCTTCCTGAATCTTCACATTGGCATTCAAACGTTCCTGCAAACGATTCAAGCGTTCCTGCAGGAGTTTGCGTTCGTTGAGAGCTTCGGCAAGTTTCATTTTTCAGGCTTCTTTTCTTCAGTCGCAACGGGCTTCGTCGAAGCCGGCTGTGCACGTTTTTTATTACGGTTCTTTTCGGGCGGCTTCACGGTAAAACTGAACCACATATGGCGAAAAGCCAAAATCGGATGTTGCCATGTGAGCCTTGGCCCTGCAAAACGCATGATAGCGCAAGCCTGTTCGCGATAGTTTGGTTTGTAGCAATGAATATTGCATTTCGCACAAACCGGCTTCTTTTCTCCAAAGGGGCAGCGTGCCAAACGCATCAGGGAATAGTCGAGAAATTCCGCGCATTCTTCGCAAAGATCGGCTGCATTCTTTTCACGATCCGCATGCTTGTGCTTGCAATAGTCGGTGACCATATATTCCATGGATCGCTTTTCTTCGTTCAAGCGGGCGATCGTCTCGAGACGGGCAAGGCGCGGATCGGGGCTACTCGTGTTATCAGTTTTAGCCATTCTTTTTTCAAGGATTCAATGAGAGAGAAAACAGAATAGCCGAAAAAGTGAGAGAAGACAAACATTTGAGAAAAAGCACTTTCGTCTTAGCGGTTGAGCGCCCCCAAACATTCGAGAGTTTTTCCCGTGCCCGCGTTTTAGAACTTTCGAGACAGAAGACTCCCCTTCTGCTATTCAAATAGCTCTCACTTTCTTCAAGATAACTTTTATTTTTCTCAAACTACTCGAACGGGATCCGCTCCCAAAACGCTTGATACTCAATTTTTTCTTAGTAATACAACTTTAAACTCGGCCGTTTTCATTGACTTCAATCAAATTGAAAGGCGTCAGAACTTGCTGATTTAGCAAGTTGAGGGGGTTATCTGTACACTAGAAAGCTTTCCTTCCACGCGAACCATCTAAGTCGGTTCGGCCTGAAGGACGACGCACGATCTTTGGCGTCCCATATAAATAAGAGAGAGAAAGACTTATGACCACTACCAACGACCGGCTGCATCACCTGGCCGGCAACCACGAACTCACCATTCGAGGCATGATTCTGGGGGCGTTGATTACGGTACTTTTTACCGCATCGAACGTTTACCTCGGTTTGAAAGTCGGCATGACTTTCGCTTCCTCGATCCCCGCCGCGGTCATCTCCATGGCCGTTCTGCGTTTCTGCCGCAATTCGAACATCCTCGAAAATAACATGGTGCAGACTCAGGCTTCTGCAGCCGGCACACTCGCCGCCATTATTTTCGTGATCCCCGGTCTTTTGATGCTGGGTTACTGGCAGGGATTCCCCTTCTGGCAAACTTTCGTCATCTGTGCCGCGGGCGGCATTCTCGGGGTACTTTTCTCAATTCCCCTTCGTCACGTCATGGTCGTACAGAGTGACCTGCCTTATCCCGAAGGTGTGGCCGCCGCTGAAATTTTGAAAACGGGCGACACGACCGAAGAGAATTCGAAGGATTTGGGCGGCTCTCCCCGCGAAGGCATGAAACTGATTGCCTCGGGGTCCGCTATGGCTGCCTTCTTCTCTTTCTGCTCGGGCGGTCTTCGCGTCGTCGGCGACTCGATCAGCACAGTTTTCTCTGTGGGCGGAATGCTCTTTCAGCCCTCGCTCGGCTTTTCCTTCGCCCTCTTGGGCGCTGGTTACCTGGTCGGCATTACCGGGGCCATTGCGCTGATCGTCGGTACGCTGATTGCCTGGGGCGTTTTTGTTCCCTACTATTCCACCGTCTTCCCGACGCCCGCCGACATGTCCGCCGGCGCTTGGGCGACAACCCTTTGGGTGTCTAAGGTTCGCTACATCGGTGCCGGCTGCATTGCCGTCGCTGCGCTTTGGACCCTGATCGTTCTTTTCCAGCCGCTCGTTGAAGGCGTTCGCATGTCGTTCCGTGCTATGGGCGAAAAGGCCTCGGCCACGGATCGCATCCATCAGGACATGTCCCCGAAGAGCATTCTCACTTTGGCGGGCATCATGATCCTGATTCTTCTCGCCACCTTTTGGAACTTTGTCGGTGCCTCCGGCTTCCCGACTCCGCTCGCCTGGATTCTCGTTTTCCTCTGCGTCATTCTTGCCGCTCTGGTCGGTTTCCTTGTGGCCGCCGCCTGCGGCTATATGGCCGGTCTCGTCGGTTCCTCCTCGAGCCCCATTTCCGGCATTTCGATCATCTCGATGATCTTCATTGCCCTTGTACTCGTCGGTTTTGCCAACGCATTTGATCTCTTCGCTTACGAAGGCGGTCAGAACTTCATGACGGCTCTGGCGCTTCTGACGGTCTCGGTCGTCCTCGCCATGGCTGCAATTTCGAACGACAACCTGCAGGACTTGAAGACGGGCTATTTGGTTCATGCCACGCCCTGGCGTCAGCAGATCGCCCTCGTGATCGGTTGTATTGTCGGTGCACTCATCATTGCTCCGACCTTGAACCTGCTCTACGAAGCCTACGGCTTTACGGGTGCCATGCCGCGTCCCGACATGGATCCGACGCAGGCCCTCTCCGCTCCGCAGGCTTCGCTGATGGCGACCATTTCTCAGGGCATTTTCAATGCCGATATGGATTGGACCTACATCACGATCGGTTTGGTCTTGGGCGTTTTCGTCGTGATCTTCGACCGCTTCCTCAACCGCTTTAAGCTCGCTCTGCCGCCCTTGGCCGTCGGCGTCGGTATTTATCTACCGCCTTCCGTCACGTCCGCCCTCTTTATCGGCGGTCTCATCTGCTGGCTCACGGGTCGCATCGTGAAAAACCGTCAGCGCGTCTTCGGCGGCAACCTCCGTGAGATGCAAAAGGCGGCCGTCCATCGCGGCACCCTTTTGGCTGCCGGCTATATCGTGGGCGAATCCCTGATGGGCGTGTTCCTCGCAATGGTGATCGTTGTCTCCGTCACCTCGGGCGGCAGTGCTGCACCGCTTGCACTCAACCTTGAAAACTGGGCCGACAAGGGCACCTTCTTGGGGCTCGTCGCCTTCCTGATCGGCGCCTTCCATCTCTTTACGAAGATTTTGGGCGGCAAGATCACCAAGGCCGACTAACACCATTTCGTTAGTCGACTGACTATATGAGCGACCGTTTCTTCACTCGAAGGGACGGTCGCTCTTTTTTTATCCGAACATCGCAACCTGTCGTTGTCGGCTTTAGGATCGTCTTTTTTTGAGCTTGAGGATAGCGCATGAAGAAAGAACAGCTCTCAGTCCTATTGACCGACATCACCGAGCTTGAGGTTGATGCGATCGTCAATTCCGCCAACCGTTCGCTATTGGGCGGGGGCGGTGTCGATCGAGCGATTCACCGTCGTGCGGGACGCGAACTCCTTTTGGCCTGCATGGCGTTTGACGGCTGTCAGCCGGGCGACAGCGTCGTCACGTCGGGCTTCAATCTGCCCGCCAAATGGGTGATCCACACGGTCGGTCCCGTGTGGACCGGCGGAGCCGGAAATGAGGAAGCAACGCTCGCCTCCTGCTATCGAACGGCTTTGGCACGGGCCAAAGAGAAAGGTTGTCGAAGCCTTGCCTTTTCGTCAATCAGCCGGGGAATTCATCGTTTTCCGGTCGACTTGGCGGCTCGTATTGCGGTGGAAACGCTTTTAGCGGAAGCCTTCGAAGGCGACGTGATTTTCTGCGTCTACACAGAAGAGGATCGGGAGGCTTATCGTACGATTTTGGGCTCCTTATTCGAAGAAGCGGTCAAGGACTGAAGCTAGAAACAAGAACGGCGCCTCGATCTGTGATCGGACGCCGTTCGGATTCTTCTGATATCTAAAGTTCCCTTGGGAACTCTGCCTGATCTCCGTTAATGCTTCTTGCAGCAGCAACCTTCCTTACGGATGGCGCGAAGGAACCAGAGCTGCTTGGCATAGTAAGCGAGGTAGCCTTCGTAGAGACCCTGAACCTGGAAGTCGTCGTTCTTGACGGCTTCGTCACGGATCTGCTTGGCGAGAGCCTGCATCGTCTTCATGTCGGCTTCGACAATTTCGAGAACTTCGCCGACCGTGAAATCGCGACCGTCGAGTTCTTCGAGGGTGGCGACTTCGAGGTACTGACTCATGCGAACGAGAGGCATCTTGTCCTGCATCTTCATCACTTCGGCGACGGCATCGTACTGTTCGAAGACTTCGTTATAAAGGGCTTCGGTGAACTGATGAACCGGCACGAACTGCTTGCCCGTAACGTTCCAATGAAGGTTGTGGAGTTTGACGAGCCAGAGACCGAGGTTGGCGAGATAAACATTCTGCATGATGTACTCCTTTAGGGGCAGGCGAGATGATGGGGTTCCGATCCGACAATGCATGGCGAACGGATGTTTCCTGCCGATTGATATCCATTATACGCACCGAGAATACGATAGGGACAAACAGCGCGAATAGCAATCGTAACCAATTATCGCCATTCCATAAGATACGCTTTATGTCAAGAACAATGACTTTCCGAGCGTAAAGACTGACGGGGTCCCACACTTCGAGTACAATTTCAGCCCAAGAAGCGGGGTGACTACCCTCCTCCCCACGTAGCTGAGGAAAAAACCTTATTCGTCAGAAAAGCCTGTTGCAACCCGAAGAAAACAGTCCAAAAACGAATTCATCCCGCACACAAAGCAGTATTTAAACGGAGTCCCTTTTTCATGTCCATGCTCTATAAACTTGCCCGCAGTATCCTCTTCCAAATGGATCCCGAAACGGCTCACGGTCTCATTATGAGCAACATCGACTGGGCCTCTGCCGCTCGTCTTACGCGCCTTGTGGCAGGTCTTCCGAAGAGCGACCCTGTCAAGGTGATGGGCATCACCTTCCCGAATACGATCGGTCTTGCGGCCGGCATGGACAAGACAGGCGGTCACGTGACGGGTTTGGGCCGTCTTGGTTTCGGTCACATTGAAACGGGTACCTTCACCCCGGTCGGTCAGCCCGGCAATCCGCGTCCGCGCTGCTGGCGTCTCATTCCGCAGGAAGGTGTCGTCAATTACATGGGCTTCAATAACCCCGGTGTCGAAGCCGGTATGGCCAACATCGCCCGTAGTGCAAAAGGTTTCCGTGCCAACGGCGGTATCGTGGGTGTGAATATCGGCAAGCAGACGGCTACCCCCGTTGAGAAGTCTCTGCCCGACTATTTGGGTCTCATCGAAAAGAGCTACACGACGGCCGACTATCTCGCCATCGACATCTCCTGCCCGAATGTCTCGAATCTCACGGTTCTTCAGGAAGGCGATTACTTGGACGAACTCGTTCGCGGCATGGCCGACAAGCGTAAGGAAATGGCTGACAAACACGGCCGTTACGTGCCGATTACCGTAAAGATCGGCCCCGACCTGACGGACGACGCCACGCGCCGCGCCGCCGACGTCTTCGTGAAGTACGGCATGGACGGTATTACAGCCACCAATACGACGAGCTCTCGCAAGGGCGTCGAAGGCGAACCCAAGAGCGAAAACCCGGGCGGTCTCTCCGGTCGCCCCCTCTTTGAACGCTCCACGGCTGTCGTTCAGCTTTTGTCGGATCATCTTCAGGGCACGCTTCCCATCATCGCCTCGGGCGGTGTGATGACCCCCGAACACGCCATTGCCAAGATGGAAGCCGGTGCCAGCCTCGTTCAGCTCTATACGGGCTTCATCTACTACGGTCCGGAACTCATTCAGACGGCGAGCGACGCGATTGCCGCCTGGCGTAAGGAAAACGGCCGCTAAATCGCTCCCCCGACGATCACCAATGCCGCAGGTTATCCAACCTGCGGCATTTTTTTCGTCTCAAGCTGACGCATCGACTTTCTCCCCCAGCCTTCGGTCCCCAGAAGACACACACTGACAAACATACGAACTCGTCTCTGTTTAGAATGATGAAATATCACTCGTTTTTTATCGACAGGCCTTTCATGTCCATGCGCACTATTTTTGCCGGCCTCCTCGCCGCCGGTCTTCTTACGGCCGCTTTTCCTGCGGCAGCCATCGAAGCGATCCCCGAAAGCTGCCTTCGCTGTAAAGGCTTGCAGGATGACAGCAAATTTGTGATGTGTCTCTACGATTGTCTGGGATCCGTGAAGCTTGACGATTACCAAAAGAACGAGAGTGTTCGACCGGCTCACCCTAACCGTCCCGACGACTCCAAGAGCCCCGACTTTGACCGTAACGAATCGAACGGCCCCGCCGTTGCAGGCTGGACCACGAAGGAAATGCAGCAACCCGACGGCACTGTCGGCCGTGTTGCAATGATTGAATCCGACGACGCCTTCCCCTTCTTCTTCGAACGCGTCGAACCCACACTTCTCATCATGAAGGAAGGGGAAGCCCCTGCGCAGATCGTCATTGACGTGCGCCCGGCCGCCGCCACAGGCTTTTCCGATCGTCTTCTGATTCAGGTAGATGATGAAAAAATCCGCAGCTATCCGCTCAAAACGATTTGGAACGGTCACGCCGCCGTCATTCGCGACAAGACCCTCTTGAAAGCCATTCGCCAAGGCCGCGAACTGCACGTCCGCATGGATGTTTTCGGTGCGGGTACGCAGACCTTCGGCTTCCGACTCAAAGGCTCGGCGAAAATCCTCCGTTGGATTGACGATGCCGACGCGATAAGAAGCTAACGTGCGGCACTGAACAATCGTTTGTTTGTTGAAAGGTCATTTTTCGATACGATTGCGCGTGCCCGAACCACACTAGCTCACCCCCAGTCGCCTACAATATTGGTAAAGACATTCCTTCTTTAGGAGAAAACAACGATGTCCAACGAAAAGATCAAAGTCAAAGTTTCCCTTCCCGAAGAGGCCTACACCCTCATTCGCGCCGCCGCCTGCATCTACGGTCTGAGCCCCAAGGCTTACCTCAAGATGGTGGCTACGCAGTGTGCGCTTGAAGACCTCGAACGCCTCGGCCGTGTGATCGACGCCATCGGCGACGAAGACGCCGTTGAAGACGAAGAGGACGATGAAGACGAGGCTCGCGACTTCGAGGGTTGCAAGTGCGTCTGCGAGGAAGACGAAGGCAAGACCTGCTGTGCCGAAGCGGCCGAAGAAAAGCCTGCCGAAGCCTGCCTGTGTGAAAAGAAAGCCGCCAAGGGTAAGAAAGCCAAGAAGGCCTAATCTTTAGCGAGCTCCCATACAACAAAGCGACCGAATTTCTTGATGAAATCGGTCGCTTTTTTTCGTTTGTGTCCGTCAGGCACACTTTTAGGCTTTTGCGAGTCGGTCGGCTTCCTCGCCGGCTTCGGCCGCCACTTCAGCGGGCACGATCCCGAGCACACGGGCACGAAGCTGACCGCAGCCGCCTTCAACGTCCTGCGCGGCACTGTTACGGATCGTTGCCACGATCCCGCGTCGGCGAAGAATCGTAATGAGATCCTGCATATGCGCTTCTTCCGGTCGGCGAAACGGTTCGCCCGGAATCGGATTAACGGCGATGAAGTTCACCATCGCGAGACGTCCTTCGATCAAGTCCGCGAGACGTTCCACTTCGGCTTCGCTGTCGTTAACTCCCGCCATCAGAGTCCATTCAATCTGAAGCGGATACTTCGTCGCTTCGGCATAGTCGAGAACGGTCGCCAGCAATTCTTCCACCGGGATTGCAGGCGAGCGAGGCAGGAGTTCGCGGCGTTTGGCGTTGTCGGTCGTATGCAAAGAGAGGGCCAAAGCGGGTTTGACCGACATGGTCGGGAGCTTTGCAAAGAGATGTCGGTCGCCTACGGTCGAGACCACAATATCTTTGTGTGCAAGGCCCAGCACATTTCCCATAAAGTCAACGGCCTCAACCACGGCATCGAGATTGTGGCTCGGTTCGCCCATGCCCATGAGAACAACCTTCTTCGTGTCGGGACGAATACGAAGACCTTCGCGAACCTGCGCGACGATTTCGGCACTCGAGAGCTGACGAATGAGTCCGCCTCGACCCGTCATGCAGAAAACGCAGCCGACGGCACACCCCACCTGAGTCGACACGCAAAGCCCCTTACGCGGGAGGAGCACGGATTCGACACATTCCCCGTCCGCAAAGCCCACGATCAGTTTCATCGATTCGGCTTCGGCACTTTCCACGGGTTCTACGCGGGAAATGGCTTCAAGGTCGCGACGGATTTGGTCAAGATTCTCGGCAATTGCCTTCGGAAAACGATCCTTACGCCCGGGCGTCCAATCCGCCAATCCCATCCAGGAACGGTAAATGCGACGCAAATGCGCGGGCTTGCCGCCCATCTCTTGAAGTCGGGCTGTAATTTCGTGAAGATGAGGACCGCGGGCCATAGTGAATGAATCCGTTTAGGGAAAAAACGATCATTTTACTATTCTTTGACCGTCGACTCTCAAAGAGCCGTCATTAACCATATACGCCGTCGCTCTTTCGTCGATTGACGTTTTTTTCAAGTCGCCGAAGTCCGTTTTTTGCGCTTTCATACCGCATTTACGGTATTTTTCATCACAAACCCTTGCGCGAAAGGAAATAACAGGTACAATTTCAATCTCTCGGGAGCAATTGAATTTCCGAGAACACAAAACGAACGGTGGGAATAGCTCAGTTGGTAGAGTCCCGGATTGTGATTCCGGTTGTCGTGGGTTCGAGTCCCATTTTCCACCCCAGAATTTCAACCCTCGGTTACTTCGTGACCGAGGGTTTTCCTTTTGTAGCTTTCGCGAGCAACTTTCTGACAAAATCTTCCGGGCACCGTACGTTGCCCGCAAAAAAGCGGCCGTTCCTCATCGAACAGCCGCTTTTCTTTTTTTGGGCGGATTCGAGACTTTTTATTTAGTCTTTGCCAATTCCGCGATCAACTTGACCATCTCGTCGTAGCCTTTCAATTTGTTCGCCACCACCAGGTAGCGGCCGTTGACGACATAAGCGGGGACACCGTAGCGCGTCGCTGATTCATAGGCCCAACGTTGATTGTCGGTCTCCTTTTGGAGCTCGGGCGTTTTTCTGGCCGCCTCAAAGTCGGCGGGCTTAATACCCGTTGCGTCGTAAGCCACTTTCAGGAGAGCATCGGCGTCTTTCCAACGTTCGCTCCGATCATGATAGGCGGCAAACCAAGCCATTTCAGCTTTACGATAAAGAGACCCGTCCTCCGTCAGATTTCTCCCCGCCTTCTCGTCGAGCTGTCGGCAATAGGTCATAAATTCGGAAGCCGCACGATTCATCTCGCCCGGCGTTTCCAAAAGTTGCGGCACAAGCTTCAGCCCCGCCTTTTTCTCGACGTCGCGATCAAGCGTCGGGTCAATCAGCTTTGCATACTGATAGCAGAAAGGACAGCTGATCGTCCAAATCTTCGTGAGCGTACCTTTTGCAGCCGGATACGGTGCTTCGAGGACCAAATAATGTTCGCCGGCCGTATAAGCTTGGGCAAGACCCACGGACCCCGCCAACATCAGAGCGGCCGTAAGTTTGACGAGAGTTCTGCGAAGCATATGCATATCCTTTTAGTAGCATTCGATGTTGCCCATTCTAGACCGTCATCTTGAAGCGAAACGTCTCAAATCCTTTCCATTCGTATCTTGAGTCGACGAAACGCTCCGACATCCATACGACAGCGGGGACAAAAACAGAATTCCCCTACAAAAAGAAAGTATTTAGCAAAACTTTGCGCTAAATACAATTTCCTCATCACTTCTACCTAGAGGGAATGTATTAGCCCGAAAGTAATTGACTATCGGGCTATGCTACTCTGTCTTTCAGGGCGCAACGTATCAAACTTTGCGTCCTGTCATTTTCGTCAATCTACCTTATTACTCATTTGAGCAGTATCTATGAACGCATTTTCCTTTAAAGAGCGCTGCCTCATCGGGCTCACACTCTTTTCCATGTTCTTCGGAGCCGGGAATTTGATCTTCCCGCCGTTCCTCGGTTATCTCGCGGGTGAATCCACCCTTTCCGCCATGTCCGGTTTTGCCATTACGGCCGTCGCCTTCCCGATTTTGGGGGTGATTGCAGTTGCGCGATCTGGAGGTCTTGAAACCCTAGCCGGTCGCGTTCATCCGGTTTTCGCCTTCATTTTCACGCTGCTCATTTACCTTTCGATCGGTCCCTGCCTTGCGATTCCCCGTACGGCGAGTACCTCTTTTGAAATGGCCGTGGCTCCCCTCTTTTCGGGCGATGCGATCTTTACGGGTACCGTGATGGGCTTTGAAGCCGCCACCGTGGCTCAGGCCGTCTATTCCGTCGTCTTTTTCACGATTGCCTTCCTGATTGCCTTGAATCCGGAAAAGCTCACGCAGCGTCTCGGCAAGATCCTCTCGCCCTCGCTCATCACGCTCATCGCGATTCTCTTTATCGCTTCCTTGGTTAACCCCTTGGGCGACTATGCCGCCGTACGTGCGCCGTACGATCAGGTTCCGCTCTTTAAGGGATTTATCGAAGGCTATCAGACCATGGATACCCTGGCCGCTTTGAACTTCGGCCTCATCATTGCCATGAACATCAAGGCCTTCGGGATCAAGGATGAAAAGACGGTCGTTTCCGAAACTGTGAAGGCGGGTCTTATTGCCGGTCTCCTTCTGATCACCATCTACTCGGCTCTCGCTCACATCGGTGCCGAAGCGGGCGGTGCGGGTTTTGTCGGTGAAAACGGCGCTCAGATCCTGACCTCCGTTGCGACGGCTCAGTTCGGTCCCTTGGGTCTCTCGATCCTCGGCGCGATCTTCTTTATCGCCTGTTTGAACACCTGCGTGGGGCTCCTGTCCTGCTGTTCCAACTACTTCAAGGTCACCTTCCCGGTGATGGGTTATCGCGGCTGGCTCGTTCTCTTTGCGGTCTCGAGCATGATCATCTCGAACGCGGGTCTGACGATGATTCTGAAGCTCTCCATTCCGGTCTTGGTCGGCATCTATCCGCTCGCACTCGTCATCATCGTGCTCGCCCTGATTGATCCGCTGATCTCCCGTTTCAAGCGCGTCTACCCGATGACGATGCTCTTTACGGGTATCGCCGCCGTCGGTCAGGCCTTCAACTACGCGGGCTTCCCGATTCCGGTGCTTGATCCCTTCCTGAAGTCCGTGCCGCTCGCCTCGATCGGCCTCGAATGGGCTATCATCGCGCTCGCCGGTCTCGTCATCGGTGCGATCGTGAGCCCCCGTCAGGCCAAAGCTGCGTAACACGATCGCCTGATTCGCTATTCGACTTACCTCAGGGCGTTTCCCGACAAAGGGGAAACGCCCTTTTCTTTTGTTCCTTTCGAGTAACCCCGTCAGTTAGTCGTCAACAGAATCTCCCGTCTTCTTTTAGAGAACTTTCTTAGAGCCTAGAACTTACCCTAGAACGCCTTCAAAACGCCCTTAAAGTCGCCTATATTGACTATATCGACAGACTCTTTGGGAAGGAGGTTTCATGCGTATTCTTGTCCCTGTAGACGGCCGGGAAATGTCCCTGCATATCGTCGACTTTTTGAAAACAAGACACGATCTGACGGGTAAGAGTCCCGAGATCGAATTTTTCTTTGCCGAACCGACCCTTTCCGCCGCCTTTGCGAATCGTCTTCAGGAAAAGGACTTGGCTGCCTTTTACGACGAACGCTCGCAAGAAGTGTTCAACCTCGTTGAAACCCGTCTCGGCGACGCGCCTTTTGAGACCTCGTTCAAATTCCGTCCGGGTGATCCGGCCGAGTGCATTCTTGAGGAAGCGCGTGCCTTCGGCGCCGACATGATCGTCATGGGAACGCGCGGACACAGCGCCAGAACGGGCTTCTTGTTCGGTTCTGTCTCGAATGCCGTCGTTGCAAAAACGCAGTGCCCGGTGCTAATCATTCGCGGAGAAGCCAAGGTCAAGCCCCACCTCAATATCGGTCTGGCGGTTGACGGCTCCGAATGGAGCGAACGTGCCCTTGACTATCTGATCGAACACCGCGAACTCTTCGGAGAAGATCCGGAAATCAAACTGATTCACGTCGTCCCCAATATTTCGACAAGCGTCATGCCCGCAACGAGTTGTATGGCTCTGACCGCTATCGGCGCACCTTCGGAAGAGGCTTATGTCGAGGCAGTTTACAAACGCGTTGCCGATCCTTATATGAAGAAACTCGACGAAGCCAGCATCCATTATCAAACCGTCCCCCTGATGGGCATGGCGGGTCGAGAACTTGCTCGCTACATCACCGAATCGGATTTGGATCTCATGGTTTTGGGTTCCCACGGCTACGGCAATTTCAAGGCCGCAATCCTCGGTTCCGTCGCCATAACCGTCGCCTCTTCCGTTGAACTTCCGCTCTTAATCGTGCGTTGACAACGCTCCTGAAATTCGCTAATTTTTGAGAAACGGGTGAAGAAAAACCTTAGACCAACCAATCGCCCGTTTTCCCTTTGGAGGAAAACTTATGACCATCTTTATTCCCGTTGACGGCTCTGACCACAGCCTCGAAGCGCTCAAAGTCATTAAAGCTCGCGCCGCTCATGACGGTATCAATTCGCCCGTCCATGTTTTCTACGCCATGGAACAGGTGCCCGCCCGCGTTTGCGTGGTGGAAGGCCCCGGCGAACTCAAGGCCTATTACGACGAACAGGCTGCTTTCGTACAGCGCAAGGTCGATGATATTCTGAAAGACTCGAAGGTCAACTACGACTTCAGCTACGGTCTCGGCAATATCGTCGACACGATCGTCGCGCGTGCGGAAGAGGTCGAAGCTTCCATCATCGTCATGGGTTCCCGCGGTCAGGGCGCAATGCGCGGTCTGCTCTTCGGCTCCGTGTCGAATAACGTCATCGCCCGTACCCACGTGCCCGTGCTGATCCTCCGCGGTCCGATGGTCGACCATCATCGTCCGAACCTTCGCGTCGGCATCGCCGTCGACGGTTCAGAATACGGTCTCAATGCCGCTCACTATGCCCTTCTCCACCGACAGTTCTTCGGCAACAACCCCGAATTCGAACTGATCCACGTTTGCCCGAGCCTTTCCGTCTCGGTGATGAGTGCCCTGTCGGGCGGTGCTGCCGTCAACTACGCCGAAGGCGAACTCGAACAGTACCGTAAAGATCGTATGCACGAAGCCTGCGATCCGATGCTGAAGCTCTTCGATGCCGTAAATGTCAAGCCCAGCCTCGTGGCACTCGAAGGTTCTCCGGGCCATGCCATCGCCGAATACGCTGAACCTGCCGGTCTCGACGTGATCGTCATGGGCTCTTACGGCTACGGCAACTTCAAGGCCGCCATGCTCGGTTCCGTCGCTATGACCATTGCTTCTGCAAGCGACAAGCCACTTTTGATTGTCCGCTAAGTTTCGGACCTTCACTCGCTTAACCGAGAAAGCCGCCGTTTTCCTTCGTGGAGAACAGCGGCTTTTCCATTTTGTGTCTATTGATTCGACCGGCTTGATCAGACCTTCAAGCGGTAACCCACCCCCGTTTCCGTGATAAAGAAAACGGGATCGGCCGGATTGACTTCGAGTTTGCTGCGAAGACGCGCCATATACAGACGCAGATAATGCGGATGTTCCACATATGCCGCGCCCCAGACGGTCTGAAGCAAATGACGTTGCGTCAGGACCTTCCCGCGGCCGGCAATGAGAGCCGCAAGAAGTCGGAATTCAAGTTTCGTCAGATGCACTTCTTCTCCGGCTTTTTTAACAATGCCGTCCGCCAAGTTGACCGTCACGTCCCCAAAAGAAAAGACAGCCGTGTCGGCACCGGGCTCGCGCGGCGCGGAAACGCTCTGACGGCGAAGGTGCGCACGCACACGGGCTTGGAGTTCTTCGAGTCCAAAGGGCTTTGACATATAGTCGTCCGCCCCCAAATCCAAAGCCATGATTTTCGACGATTCGTCGCCGCGTGCCGAGAGCACGATCACGGGTGAAGAGCTGTAAGAGCGCACCGTGCGAATCAGTTCGCAACCGTCCCCGTCGGGCAGCCCAAGATCGAGAATGATGAGCGCAGGCGCACGCGTTGCCGCCATCGAACGACCTTCGGCTAAGGTTGCCGCGCGAAAGACTTCGTAACCCGCCTCTTCAAATGCGCCTTTTAACACACGTGCAATCTGGTCCTCGTCTTCAACGACAAGAATGGTTTCGTTATGCATAGATTTATCCTTCCTTTCGAGGCTCGCTGACGTGATCGGCGTTGTCGTTATTCGTTTCGACGGCGGGGGCAATCGCCTTTTCCGGCATGGATTCTACCCGTTCGTCACAAACGGGCGCAGACGGGAGTTTGTTTTTCTTCGTGATCTCGGGCATCGGGACCGTCGACGGAAGATCCTCGTCACCCAAAATTTCACCCTCGTCTTCCATCGGCGGGAGCGGCACGTGCGGAAGCATCAGTACGAAAGAGGCTCCGCCCATTGAAGACGGCAAAGCCAAAAGGTCCGCATTGTGCACGCGTGCAATCGAACGACAAATGGCAAGTCCCAAACCGACCCCCGTGATATCGCTTTCGCGATGACCGCGTCGGAAGGGGTCAAAGAGTCGCTGCGGATCGCCCGTGGGAAAGCCCGGACCGTTATCGCTCACCGACAGCATCACGGCGTTGCCGCGCGGTGCGGCTTCAATGACGACGGTACTTCCGAAGGGGCAATACTTCGCCGCATTATCCAAGAGATTAAAGAGCAGGCGATCCAACAAGGTCTGATCGCAATAGAGCATCGGACAGTCGTCCGCAATCTTGACCTGAACGCGGAAATCGTGCAGACGCGCCTTCATCGAAGCCAGACTGGCACCGATCAATTCGTCCGCGGGGATCCAGTCAAGGTGCGGTTCGAATTTCCCGCTCTGGAGTTTTGCCATGTCAAGAAGATTGTTGACCAAGCGCACCATCCGTTCGGAGGCTCTGATCAATTCCACCGTTTCGTCAAAAGCGCCGTCGATGTCTTCCTTCTTCAAGCGTCCCAGAATCGCTTCGGCCTGAGCGGTCAAAACGGTCAAAGGCGTCTTCAAATCATGCGATAAGGACTGCACTAAGGAGTGACGCAGGCGTTCGTTTTCAAGGTTCGCCAACATTTCTCGGGCTTCGCGCATGGAACGCAAACGTTCCAAGGACTGTGCAAACTGCGTCATCAGCGCTTTGATCAAGCGGCGATTGACGGGATTGGCCCAGTCTTCGTCACTCGTGAGCTTCATGACGATCACGCCCAAAGCTTCTTCTTCGGCGCTCACCAAAGGGAAGTAAAGGTAATTTGACGACCCCAAAGTCATCGTCGCGCGTCCTGCAGGTCGGCGGTGTTCGAGCGCCAACTTCATCACGGCACGCTCAACGCCCGTGAGTACCGTCTTCTTAGGCTTTAAGTCCCCTTCTTCCGTGGGTTCCCAGAATTCAATGACAATCCCCAGATGTTTTTTGAGGACTTCGCGTGCCTTGTCGTAGACCTGTTCCGCGTCGAGAATCGGTGCGAGCGCCTTGGCGGTATCGTACAAAATGCTCATTTCTCGCTCGCGCTGCTGCGCTTCGCGGGAAATGATTTCACGCTTTGCGACCAAACGGGAGGACACCACGCCTACCGTCAGCATCACGAAGAAGGTAAAGAGATACTGCAGGTCCGACACGGCAAAAGACCCCAAGGGTTCGACCAAGACCAAGTCGAAGCACACGATCGAGAGGATCACGGACCAGGTCGCCGTTCTCATCCCGAAGCGGACGGCGGCCAAGAAGGACACCAAGAGGTAGCACATCGCGAAGTTCGTGGGCTGCACCCGGCCGCCGAAGGACGAAAAAAGCAAGGTCAACAGCAACAGCACGATTGAGGCGATGCCCATGCCGACCCAGTCGTTCTTTTCGGTTTCAAGTTCCGCCGCGAGCTTTTCGCGAAACGACATGCGCTTTCCCCGAGCCGGGAGAATGACCAAATTTGCTTCGGGCAGCGCGTGCGACAAATCGCGTCGGCGAAGCACACTCTTGATCCACCCGCGGGGCGCAATGGCCACCAAGGAGAGATTGTGTTCTCGGGCATAGGCCGAAATCATGCGGCCGAAACCGCCCGAGAGCATCGCCGTCTCGGCGCCGAGCCCTTCTGCAAAAGCCAACATGTCGGCCGCTTTGCGGCGAAGGCTGATCGACGCCCCCGGCTTATCGAACCAAACGACATGCCAAGAAGATCCCAACGAGCGCGCCATACGGCCCGCCTCACGGATCGTGTCTTCGCTTCCGAGTTCCTCGACGACGAGCAAAAGCCCGAAGGTCGAGGCGTCGATTTCTTCGGTGACGCGAAGCGACCGGTGCTCTTTGATCTGCGAGTCGATACGGTCGGCCATAAGACGAAGCGAGAGTTCTCGCAGAGCAATCAGGTTCGACTTGCGGAAATAATGATTGCGGGCGCGCTCGACCACATCGGGAAGATAAATCTTCCCCGCCTCCAAACGCTTGATCAAGTCGTCCGGCGGCAAGTCGACCAAACGTACTTCGTCGGCACTGTCGAAAACACGGTCGGGAATGGTTTCGCGAACGTCCACGCCCGTAATGCGGTCAACAATGCCGTTCAGACTTTCCAAGTGCTGAATATTGACCGCACTGTAAACGTCGATACCCAAGTCCAGAATATCTTCGATATCCTGCCAGCGTTTCGGATGACGACCTCCCGGCGGATTCGTATGCGGCATTTCATCAATCACGACCAAGGCGGGGCGTCGGCGCGCAATTGCATCGATATCAAGAAGCTCGTCCCGATGACCGTGACGATCCACGATCAAACGCGGCAAAACGGGCAAACCGGCAAGGAGTGCTTCCGTATCGGGACGTTTGTGAGTATCCACCCAGCCGATCAGAACATCGAGCCCTTCGCGACGCTTTTCGTGCGCCTCGGTGAGCATCGCGTAGGTCTTCCCGACCCCCGGTGCGGCCCCGAGAAAGAGTTTCAAATGCCCCCGCCGGGGTCTTGTCATCTTCAGTAAATCCTCAGGATTCGGGCGATCTTCGTCCTTGACCGACATGGCTTTCTTCCTTTATTGGTCCGACTTCGCGAGCTAAAAAGGCTCGACGATAAGCGAAACTTTTCACAAAAAGAATACTCGAAAGCGCGCCGACCCGTATAAGACGGGCGACGCGCTTCGAGGCGGGCACTCAGGGCGAGAGGCGAGCAAGGTGATTCTCCCCTCCCCCCGAGCGCTTATTGACGGGCTTGCGTCATCAGAGCCTTGACCTTCAGGTTCAGTTCGAGAACGTTGACGTAGTGATGACGACCGAAGAGTCCTCTTTCATCAGCGGCTTCGATCAGTTCGTTCAAGGTCTCTTCCGAAATCCCCGTGTCCTTGGCCACAATTGAGACCTGCCAACGGGCGGCTTCGCGGCTGATATGCGGGTCCATACCGGAGGCGGACTGCGTGACCAAGTCAAGCGGAACCGCCTCGGTCGTGCCCTTCAGAGCCTGCCACTTCGCAACCATCTCTTCGGAGTAAGCCTTTAAATCGGGATGAAGCGGACCGTAATTGGTCCCGCCCGAGACCGCCGGATTCTTGTTGGGGCTCGGACGCCCTTTGAAGAAAGGCGTTCCTTCGAACGACTGGCCGATAACGGCGGATCCGACGGCGACCGTATGGCCGTCAACCGTTTCCGTCACGATCGAACCGTTGGCGTGTTCGGGAAAGATCGCCTGCCCGACGCCCGTTACGGCGAGCGGGTAAAGCAGACCGGTCACTACCGTGAGTGCAAAGCAGAGCATAAAAGCCTTCACAACGGTCTTCATCGTGCCGGGTTGATGCATATCTTGCTCGGTAATCGTTGTCATAGTTGTGTTGTCCGTTTTTTAGATAAAGAGCGTGAGGATCATGTCGATCAGCTTGATGCCCACAAAGGGAACCACTACGCCGCCCAAACCGTAAACAAAGAGGTTGCTCTTCAGAAGGTTCGCAGCCGACGTGGCGCGGTAACGTACGCCCTTCAAGGCGAGCGGGATCAACGCGACGATAATGAGGGCATTGAAGATCACCGCACTTATCAAGGCCGTTTCGGGCGTTGCAAGCCCCATGACATTGAACGAAGCCAAGCCCGGATAAGTCGACGCAAAGGCCGCAGGAATAACGGCAAAGTACTTCGCAATGTCGTTGGCCAACGAGAAAGTCGTCAGAGAACCTCGCGTCATCAGCATCTGCTTACCGATACGAACGACTTCAATCAGCTTCGTCGGAGACGAATCCAGGTCAACCATGTTGGAAGCATCCTTCGCTGCCTGGGTACCGGAATTCATCGCAACGGCGACGTCGGCCTGAGCAAGAGCCGGGGCGTCGTTCGTACCGTCGCCGGTCATGGCGACCAACCGGCCTTCCTGTTGATGCGAGCGAATAAGAGCCAACTTGCTTTCCGGAGTGGCTTCGGCCAAGAACCCGTCCACACCGGCTTCCGCCGCGATCGTGGCGGCGGTCAAGGGATTGTCGCCGGTCACCATCATGGTCTTGATGCCCATTTTGCGGAGTTCGGCGAACTTTTCACGGATGCCGGGCTTCACGATGTCCTTCAATTCAATAACACCGAGCACACGGCCGCCTTCGGCCACCACAAGAGCGGTCGAACCGCGGGAGCAGACGTCGTCAACCATACGGCGAACGTCATTGGGGACGCGATGCCCCGAAGCTTCGGACCAGCGCTCGATGGCGTCGGAAGCTTTTTTAATGATCCGGCGGCCGCCGAGATCTACGCTGACTTCTACGAAGCTGTCAAAGTCCACCAGAACATA
>JAHHRG010000035.1 GCA_020025965.1 Sutterella sp. | reverse complement strand
CAACCGGAGACTCTTCTACGCGACGGGCGGGACGTTCGCGACGCGGCTTCTTTTCTTCGCTGCGTTCTTCGGTCTGCTCGTTGCGGCCGGTGCGGTCGTTACGATCGGCGCGATCGGAGGATCGGCGGGAACGGCGACCGTCGCGGCGACCGCGGCGCTTGTCACCGTCACGGCGATCTTCGCGTTCCTTCTTGTCGTCCTTTTTGTCTTCGGTCTTTTCTTCGGCGGGTTTCTTGTCGTCACCGATGAAGAAAGCGATCAAGCGGGCGAAGAAGCCCTTCTTTTCTTCCTTCTTTTCGACCTTCACTTCTTCGGCCGGCTTTTCGGCTTCGACGTGAACCGGAGCGGGTTCGCGAGCGATGACGTTCTTAATAACGGGCACCTGCCTCGGACGAACGGGCTTGTCTTCGTTGCTCTTCAGAGCATAGGGATCGTCGGCCTTCGATTCTTCGATGTCTTCGACGCGCTTGAAGCTCGCCGTCGTGTCTTCGAGACGGTCGTCGTCCTGACGCAGACGTTCGATGCGGTAGTGCGGCGTTTCAAGGTGCATGTTCGGGATAAGCACGATGGGCACGCGGTGGCGGGCTTCGAGCTTCATCACGTCGTTGCGCTTTTCGTTCAAGAGGAACGTAGCAACGTCAACCGGCACCTGAGCGTGAACGGCGCCCGTCCCTTCCTTCATCGCTTCTTCCTGAAGAATGCGAAGAACCTGCAGAGCACAGCTTTCCGTGTCGCGAATGACACCGACACCGTTACAACGCGGGCAGGTGATGTGGTTGCCTTCGGACAAGGCGGGACGCAGACGCTGACGGGAGAGTTCCATCAGGCCGAAGCGGCTGATCTTGGCCATCTGAACGCGAGCGCGGTCATAGCGAAGAGCGTCCTTCAAACGCTGTTCGACGGCACGCTGGTTGCGCGAGTCGGCCATGTCGATAAAGTCGATGACGATCAAACCGCCCAAGTCGCGCAAACGCATCTGACGAGCCACTTCGTCAGCGGCTTCGCAGTTGGTGCGGAATGCGGTTTCTTCGATGTCGGCACCGCGCGTGGCACGGGCGGAGTTGACGTCGATGGCGACCAAAGCTTCCGTGTGGTCAATCACGATGGCGCCGCCCGAGGGGAGCGGAACCGTACGGGAGTAAGCTGTTTCGATCTGGTGTTCGATCTGGAAACGCGTAAAGAGCGGAATGTCTTCGCGATAGCGCTTCACGCGGCTCACCATGTCGGGCATGACGTGAGCCATGAACTGACGGGCCTGATCGTAGATTTCGTCGGTGTCAACGAGGATTTCGCCGATATCGTCCTGGAAGTAGTCGCGGATGGCGCGAACGACGAGGTTGGATTCTTCGACGATAAGGTAGGGCGGCGGATTCGTACGCTTCAGGGGCTTACCGTCAACAACGGGCGTTGTAACGGTGGTCGTCGTACGACGGCCGTTTTCGTTCTTGACGAGTTCGTACTGGGGTTCGGCTGCGTCGGAAATGGCGGTCCAGAGCTTCAGGAGGTAGTTAAGGTCCCACTGGAGTTCTTCGGTCGTACGGCCGATACCGGCAGTGCGGGCAATGGTGGACATGCCGCGCGGCAGTTCGAGTTTGTCCATTGCTTCGCGCAATTCCTGACGTTCTTCGCCTTCAATACGGCGGGAAACGCCGCCCCCGCGGGGGTTGTTCGGCATGAGAACGAGGTAGCGGCCGGCAAGGCTGATGAAGGTGGTCAGGGCGGCACCCTTGTTGCCGCGTTCTTCCTTTTCAACCTGGACGATGAGTTCCTGACCTTCGGTGATGGCTTCGCGGATCGTCGTCGAACGAACGTCCACGCCTTCCTTGAAGTAGGAACGGGAAATTTCTTTGAAGGGCAGGAAGCCGTGACGTTCTTCGCCGTAGTTGACAAAGCAGGCTTCGAGACTCGGTTCGATGCGGGTGACAACGCCGCGGTAAATGTTGGACTTACGGGCTTCGCGACCGACAGTTTCAATGTCGATGTCAATGAGCTTCTGTCCGTCGACGATGCCAACACGGGTTTCTTCCGCGTGTGTGGCATTGAAAAGCATACGCTTCATTGGATGGCACTCCCGCCGCCACTGACGCGGGCGACTTTGGCGTGCCGAGAGGAGAGGATTTTATTGTCCGACAGTTACACTGAGAGCAACGATCGGCGCTGGCGCGGGTGGTCCTCGGGTATCCGGCGGATACTCGTCGGGCGCGCGACAAGCTGACGGCAACACGCGTTTCTCTAATAAAAAACGCACATTACCGCTCGTCCTGGTTCAACGCGGGATAGGTCGGCGCTGTGTTGATCCGACGGAGTGTCGGGTCCGTGGGGAGAGTCATCGGTCAGCGCTCGTCTCGTGAACCTCGACCGTCTTGGTCGTATTGGAGGACACGGTTGAGAGGCGCTCGCGCTCAATCCCTCACAGCTTCCGGGGGAGGTCGGCGTTCGTACGGAACGCAAATCTCGCAACCGAAGTTGACGCTGATAAGCTTGACGATGCAATTTTTAAGACTTCAAACGGACACTTCGATTCACTTCGGAACTGCTCAAAACCGACCTCGGATACGAACAGAGTTCGTCGGGCGGGAGACCGTTCCCATCTGAATGGCTGGCTGCCATCGGGTTCGTTTGAAGTCCGCACCGTCGGAGCTGACAGCCCGCAGTGACAGACAAAAAAATCTAACTTCTTCTCGACAACAACACCGACAGCCGATCGGTATTGTTCGTGTCGCCGGAAGGTCCACGAAAAAACGAAATCGCGAGACGGATCGAAAGAATTGCTTCTCGAAAAGTCCGACGCGTTTGCCGCCCGTCGGGAATCCGTTCGAATGGTAAGGCGAGCCCCGTCTCCCTCATTGGTCGGGAGTTGCTCAAGCGAGGACGAGGGCGCATTGGCGCCGTCCTGTCGTCAGTCGCGAGCGGGCTGGAACGGTTGTCTCAAAGGGTCGGTAAACGGACGGTCTTCTGTGAAGAACCGTTCGATACACGGTCATGCGTTCGCCTTCGTTTGACGCGGCAACACATGTTGAAAAAAGGGTTTGTCGACCGCTCCGTCAGGGAGCCGTCGGCACGAAATCATGCAAAACGTGAGAGAATGCGCAAAAGATGCAGTGCTCTTTAAGCATTGCCGCTTTTCTGACGGGGCGCCGACCTCGTCACGTCCGGAATGAAAGTCCGAAGACATAAAAAAGCAACGGAAATTCACAGCCCTTAAGTATAAACGATGGCAAACGAAACAAAATCGGAAATTACCATAATTGCGTCATCAAAAGTGACCGCTCTCAGAACCGACCGAGTGAACTGGCTCGAGATCGGTGAAGACGCCGACGGTCAGCGCATCGACAATTTCCTGGCTCGAGTCGCCAAGGGCGTCCCGAAGAGCCATATTTACCGCATTATCCGCGGGGGCGAAGTTCGCGTGAACAAGGCCCGAGTGAAGGCCGAAACCAAATTGAAGGCAGGCGACGTGTTGCGTGTGCCGCCCATTCGAGTCTCTCAGAAGGCGGCCGATAAGCCCAATGCCGCGCCCTTGGTTGCCGGTACTGTTCCCGTACTCTACGAAGATCGTCATCTTTTGATCGTCAATAAACCTACCGGTATGGCCGCTCACGGCGGCTCGGGGATTTCTCACGGGCTGATCGAACGCCTTCGAGCAACGCACCCCGAAGAGCCTTTCCTCGAATTGGCGCATCGTCTCGACAAAGAAACCTCCGGCGCCATCATCGTCTGCAAAACGAGAAAAGCGCTCGTTCGTCTGCACGATATGATGAAAGATCATTCGAGTATCGAAAAGCACTACCGTCTGTTGGTCAAAGGCGATTGGGTCAATGACCGCCAGCACGTAAAGGAACCTTTGTTGCGCTTCCTGCTGCCCTCGGGCGAACGCCGCGTCAAAGTCGATCGCGACGGCATGGCTTCGCACACGATCTTCACGATGTTAAAGCGCTACGGCGATGTGACCTATCTCGATGCGGAGCTCAAGACCGGTCGTACGCACCAGATCCGCGTCCATGCCCTCTCGCAGGGCTTCCCGCTGGTTGGGGATGACAAATACGGTGACTTTGCTTTTAACCGCGAAGTCTCCCGCGGATGCCTCGGTACACCTTTTCACCGCATGTTCCTGCATGCCTATCAGCTCACCTTCGTGCATCCGGTGTCGGGCGAAAAGATTCACGTCAAAGCGCCGATGCCCGATGAATGCCAAGCCCTTTTGAAAGCCCTGGAGGCTCGTAAGTAAATGACCAAATGCAAATACGATCTCGTCGTTTTTGACTGGGACGGTACCGTGATGGACACGACGGCGACGATTGCCGCGGGTTTTCAGCATGCCGCTCGCGAAATGGGTTATCCGGTGCCTTCGGAAACCGAAGTCCGTGCCGTCATCGGCCTAGATTGGCCTAGTGCTATTTCGAAAATCGTCCCGGCCTGCCCGGCGGAAGACTACGAACGATTCCGTGAGGTCTATTGGAAGTGGTACGTTCCGCACGAAAAAGACGTGGTGCTCTTCCCCGGCATGCGCGAATTGATTTTGGGGTTGAAGACTTTGGGCGTGAAACGTGCCATCGCAACGGGTAAAAGTCGTGAAGGCCTGAAGCGCGTTTTTGCGTTGACGGGGCTCGAATCCGAATTCGACACGACGCAGACCGCGTCCGAATGCCTCCCGAAACCCAATGCCGAGATGCTCGAAAAGATTGAAATCGAACTCGGAATCCCCGCAGAACGAACGGTGATGATCGGCGATACGACGCACGACGTTCATATGGCTCACCGCTATGGTTGCGATGTCGTGGCGATGACTTACGGTGCCTCACCGATCGCCGATCTTGAGGCTGCTGAGCCTACTTTCCTCTGTCACAATGTGGAGGAACTCGTGAAAGTGCTCGGCGTCGAAGAACTGCTGAAAAAGTAGACCTGCACTGAAATTACCGAAGCCGACAACAAAGAAGGCGTTCAACCGGTCAACGGTCGAACGCCTTTTTATTGGTGCGCAGAAAAGTTAAGCGTCAGTGAGACGCGTAACGCCTGGACCTCGTAAGGTGCTCAATCCAGAGCCCGCGCGCTGAGTAACGGTAATGTGATTTTGGATCCGATCCTTCACGCTTTTAACGTGAGAGATGATCCCGATCAGCTTGCCACTGGAAGCTTGCAGGTTTTCGAGAGCGTAAAGCGCATTGTTGAGCGTCGTGTCGTCAAGAGTCCCGAAACCTTCGTCCAAAAAGAGCGTATCGACTCTGAGGTTCTTGCCACCCATACGGGAGAGCCCCAGGGCTAAGGCGAGACTGACCATGAAGCTTTCTCCGCCAGAGAGGTTTTTCGAGGTACGGATCTGCCCGCCCATGTCATTGTCGATGACATCAACCGATAAGCCGCCTTCACCCGCAGCATGGAGCCAATAGCGGCCCGTCATCGTGCTCATCGCTTCATTGGCGTACTGAAGGAGAATGCGGAAGGTGATCTTTTGAGCAGCTGCGCGGAAGACTTGACCGGTGCTGCTGCCGATCAATTCTCGCAGTCGATCCCACTGACCGGCAATGGCTGTCTGGGCTTCGATGGCTTTTAGGGCCGTCGCATTCGCTTCACGCTTACGGTTGTCTGTCTCGAGTTTTTCTGCAAGTTGAGCGCCTTTTTGCGTCAATTGAAGGAAGATGCCTTCGGCTTCCGAAACTTTGGTTGCAAGCGTTGCCGCGTTTTCATCGGAAAGCTTCATCGCTTCGAGCTTGTCGTAGGTTTCTTTGGCCTGCGTCATTTGACCGGACAAAAGGGCCGCCTTGTCGGCACGGCGCTTGGCTTCACGTTCGATTGTCTCAATTTCGGTCGTCGTCAGTTCGGCCGAAAGGAGCGCATCGATATCGGCGAAGTGTTCTTTCACCATCAGTTGATCGCGCTCGGCAGTCTTCGTCGACAACAGCTCGGTATTTTTTGCTCGCTGTTTCTTGAGAGAATCGTCGAGCATAGTGAGACGATTCGTTTCTTCACGGGCTTGACGATCATTCTCTTCGGCTGCACGAGCAGCCTTTTGAGCTGAGTTAAGCACCTCAGTCAAGCGAGCCTTTTCACGGTTCGGATCAGTGTCGCCGAACCGGTTGCGACGATCGGTAAGACGCTCTGTCAGGCGTGCGTCAGTTTCCGTTACTTCGGTTTGGGCGTTCGTGACCGTTTCACGGGCGTTGTCCGTATCTCGACGCAAGACGGCTGCCTTTTCTTGAGCGGCATGGAGAGCGTCTCGATTTTTCTGCATGCCGTCCAAGAAGGTTCGACGGACGCGGGCTCTCTCATTCAAAGTGACGAGCACGGTCTCGGGGTCGCCTTCGCGAAGCGTCTCAGGAAGAGGAGAGAGAGCGGTTTCAAAAGCGTTACGGGCATCGTCGAACGCTTCTTCGGTTAACTTGAGCGTGTTACGAAGCGAAGTGAGCGATTCCTTTTCATGAGTCAACGCAGTATCGGCTTTGAGACGGGCGCTCTCGGATTCCTGTGCGGTTCGTTCGGCATCGCGAGCAAGACGCTCTGCACGATCGGCGGCGGTTCTGAGGACGTCTACTTCGGCTGTGTGTTCGATAATTGCGTGACGTTCGGCGGTGAGCCGCGCCACATAGGCATCAAGTCCCGAAGCCAACTGAGCGATGAGTCCCGGCTCCCGGGTGTCGAGATCGCCGAGATGCGTATCAAAGCGTGTGAGCGTCGACTCTAAGAAAGTGTTGAGTTTCTCGTTGCGTTCGACGACGGTTTTCAATTCGGTGAGACCCGCGGCAAAGTGCGCGCGATCTTCCAACAGGCGCTGCGCTTCGCCGGCCGCAACCATGCGGGCCGTCAAATCGGCTACGGCTTCAAAAGCCGTTTCAGGTGTATCCGACCCTTTAGCCGTTTCATATCGGCGAAGGACTTCCGCCTGAGTCGCTCGGAGACTTTGCGCAGTATCGGTATCGGCCTGTGCTTTTGCGAGGGCGTCGTTCAAAGTCTTTTCAAGACGACCGACTTTTTCTTCGGCTTCCGTCACGCGGCGATGAATATCAGTAAGCGCTCGCTTCTTTTCTGTGAGGATGGCTACGGCGGCCGTCAATCCGTTCAACTGCGGCTCAATGAGATCGTCAACGCGATTGGCATCGAATTCTGCTTTGTCAGCTTCAACCTGACGGAGAGCGAGTTTTTCGGCGGCCAATGCCGTTTGAGCTGCTGATTCGGTTTCTTTCCGTTTCGCTTGTGCCCGAATCAAGGCTTGCGCCTGACGATTTTTCTGCGCGATAAGACCCGTGACGGCCGTATCGGCTTCAATCATTTCGCGATAAGGGATAGCAAAGTCGTCAACGGCTTTCTGAGCGTCGGTCAAAGCGACCGACGTTTGCTCGAGAGCGGCGGTTCGAGCTTCGCGATGGGCTTCGAGCGTCCCTAAGCGAACGGCAATCTCATTGCGTTGCCGATCAAGGTC
This sequence comes from Sutterella sp., assembly GCA_020025965.1. Classification (GTDB taxonomy): domain Bacteria; phylum Pseudomonadota; class Gammaproteobacteria; order Burkholderiales; family Burkholderiaceae_F; genus Sutterella. Next base: position 12,777 of record JAHHRG010000035.1, on the reverse strand, counting down.
TTCTATGTCGTGCTCTAATCGTTTGCCTTCTTGATAGAGTCGAATGGGAGCGAGAGCAGCACGAGCTTTGACTGCTCGTCGAGATTCGGCCTCATAGGCTTTGAGCTCGTTCTCAGCACCTGTGAGAGCTTCAATTTTCTCAGTAACGGTCGCTTCTGCGGCATCGGTCTCGCGACGCCAGTTGAGGGCGGCCATGAGCGTGTCGAGCGTCTTTTTCGCGCTCGTATGGGCCGTTTGGATGTCGGCCGTCTCTTTTTCCAGTGTCGCGCGTTCTTCCGACGGTAACGGTGCCGAGGCTTCGAGCCGCGTCTTCATATCGGCCGTCTTTTGGTTTTCGGTTTTCCAACGATCATAAACGCGACGGCCGATTTCGGAATAAATGTCGGTTCCCGTAATGTCTTCCAAGATCTGAGCACGATCGTTCTCCGAGGCTCGGAGAAAGTTGGAAAAGGCCCCTTGAGCGAGAAGTACCGAACGTGTGAAAGTCTTGAAGTTCATCTTCGTGACTTGCACGATGAGGTCGCTCCATTCCTTCGCTTTCGTCGTTAAAACGCGACCTTCGGTGTCTGTCTCAGACGCATATTCGATTAATTCGACCTGTGCTTCCGAGAGTTTTCCCGTGCGTTTCACATAACGGCGCCAGGTGGAACCGAATAGACGGTCGCTTGCTTCAAAGCGCACGCTGGCACGGATTTCCTTCGTCCCTTTGGTGAGCATCGGGCAGCTTTCGTCATATCGGTCTTTAGCCGACAGGTCTGTTTTTGCGTCCGTTTTCTTTTCGCCCGCATTTTTGACACGCGGCGTTTCACCGTAAAGCGCGAGCGAGACGGCATCCAAAATCGAACTTTTTCCCGAGCCGGTACTGCCGGTGATGGCAAAGAGCGGCGAGGTGCGGTAATCGGCTACCGTAAAGTCGATATGCCAGTGGCCGCCCAAGGAATTCACATTGAGAAAATCAAGAGTGAGAAGTCGCATGATGATTAGTCCTTCTTGAGCGCGTCAACAGCATCGCTGACGGGATGAGTTTCGCGGCGTACTTCTTCTTCGATTTCGGCAAACATCGGGCCGAATTCTTCCCAATGGGCATTGACGAGCTCGTCTGTCTCAAACCGATCGCGAAGCACGGTTTTGAAGACTTCCGAAGGGGTGATCTGCGTGAGATCGAACCCTACTTGTTCGTTTTGCAGGAGGCGTTTGACCACGGCTTCGTTTCTGACGATCATGACGCGTACGCCGGCCTTTTCCCCTGCTTCTTGAAGACGCGAAACGAGGTTGTCGACGACTTCGTTACTTGTCAGTTTTGCTTCGATCAAGGGTTCGCGTTCGTCATTCGCAGCGCCTGCTTTCCGAATACCTTCCATTAATTCGTCGAAAGTTCCCGAGAGACTCACGAATCGCCGGGGTTGCTTGACAGGGTGTTTCACGATCTCAAGCTTTTTATCCTCGTCGATATTGATTTCAATGACGATGTGTTCGTACAAACGATGGCCGAATGAGAGGGCCAAGGGCGAGCCGCTGTAGTACATCGGTTCGGTATTTTTCACTTCCTGCGAATTGTGAATGTGGCCCAAAGCGATGTAGTCCCAGTCGTGCCCGAAGGCATCGACCGTCACATTGCGAAGCGTGCCGACGTGAACCGATTCGCGTTTTTCACGTTCCGTGCCGCTGCCGTCGGGTTTCATCTTGGAACCGGTTACAAAAAGGTGGCCCATGGCAATCATAGGAATGTCGGCTCCGTGAGCCTTTTCGTCAATGAGTCGACGTACCGTCTGATAGCGATTCAAAACGCCTTTTTCAAAGAGCGATGCGCGGTCTTCATCCGTGTAGTCAAGACTACCCGAGCGGATATCGCCTTCTCGCAAATAGGGCACGGCGGCAATGCCGAGAGCGGGCACCCCGTCTTTTTCGAAGACAATGGCTTCGTCTTCTGGTGTATCGCCTGCGATCACGCAGTGCATGGCTTTGAGAAGCGGACTCGGAGCTTCCAAAAAGCGTTGCGAGTCGTGGTTCCCGGCCGTGACAACGGTTAAAGCCACGTCCGTTTTGGCAAGCTGTCCGATAAAGTCGTACCAGAGAGCCTGAGCGGCCGAGGAGGGCATGGACGTATCAAAGATATCGCCGGCAATCAGGAGAACGTCGGGGCGGCGTTCGACAATCAGCCCCAGAAAGTCGTTCAGAAAGAGTCGGAAGTCTTCGGTTCTGTCAAAGTTGCCGAAGTTTTTCCCAAGATGCCAGTCGGCCGTATGAAGAATACGCAAGCGACGCATGAGAATCCTTTTTTCGCAGTCGTGGCGAAGACTGATTGTCTTCGCCGGATTCTCAATCCTAACCCGTAAATAAAAAAGGAGTCGGTTTTTAGGCCGACTCCAAGTGTGACGTGACGGACAATCGTCAGGGAAGACGATTGTGCTGATTACCGGGAAGAGGATTTTCCAGCGCGAATTTTGCAGCCTGTTCGCCCGCCATACGTCCGGAAACGAGTGCGAGCATTAAGCCGGTCCCTTCCGGACGGCTTTTTCCAAAAATGCCGCCCGTCGTTTCGCCTGCGGCGAAAAGACCGGCAATCGGTGCGCCCTGACGTTGCACACGGCATTTTTCGTCAATGACGAGGCCGCCCAACGTGCAATGGAGTCCGGGCTGGACGCGGACGGCATAAAAGGGCAGATGCGACAGATCGTTGACGAGACTCGGACGATGGAAGTCGCGATCGATCCCCGTTTTGCAGAATTCTGCATACCGTTTGAGCGTCATCGAGAGGTTGTCAAAAGGCACACGAAGAATACGACTCAATTCTTCCACGGTGTGAGCCTTGTAGAGATAGCCGGCGTTTGCATAGTTCTGAAGAGTTTTTACCTTGTCGACACAGGCTTGGTCGAAAATGAGCCAGGCGGCCCCTTCACTTTTCGCATCCATGTCTTTTGCCACCTGTCGGGAGAGTTCGTTCACAAAACGACGTCCCTGGTCGGTGACGAGAATGGCTCCGTTGGCACGTGCACTCCAGGGAAGAACAAGACCGAAGAACGGTAGCGTAGTCGGATGAACAAGCATGAATTCCATATCGGCCGTATCGGCTCCCAAGGCGCGGGCCATCTGAATGCCGTCGCCTGTCGCGCCCGGCGAATTGGTGGTCATGTAGTTGGCGTAAGCGGGCGCATACTGGGCGACCATCGTTTCGTTAGCGGAAAAGCCGCCTGTCGCGAGGATGACGCTCGAAGCTAGAACCTGCCAGGTGCTGCCGTCGGGACGCGTAACGCGAACGCCGGTAATGTGCCCCTTGTTGTTCACCAGAATTTCACGGACGTTCGAGAGAGTCTTAATCAGGACTTGCTTGTTTTCAAGGCCGTGCAGGAGTGTTTCCGTCAGTTCCTCTCCAACCAAAGTGTGGCCGCTCGGACGGAACTGATGGCCGCGGTTAATATCGGTGATGTTGTAGCGCTCGAGATTGGCCCCGTTGTCGATAAGCCAATTCATCATCGGCGTGGAATATTTCACCACCTCTCGCACCATGCGTTCGTTGGCACGGCCGCGTCCTTCGGAGAGAATGTCGTCAACAATGGTTTCCGTATTGGCGAGCGTTTCTTCCGGTGTATCTCCCTTGGCGGAGAGCATATAGCCTGCGGCCAAGAAGGTATTGCCGCCCAACATCGGCATTTTCTCCAGCACTAGCACGCGGGCATTCTGCTCTGCGGCGGCAAGCGCTGCCGAGAGACCGGCACCGCCCGCACCGATGACAACCACGTCGCAACTGACGGTGTCCACCGTGTCGGCCAAAGCCGAGAGCGGTACCAATGTAAGGGCGCCGAGAGCGGCGGCACCCGTCAGAAGACGGCGTCGGGAAGACGAAGCGGAAGTCGCGAAGACCGAAGATTGGGACTTGAACATTGGGCGGGTAGAAGAAAACGTAGCCGAGATATCTCAGACAAGGAAAATTTCATTCCTAAGAGGGAGAAGCATAGCAAATATTCCGACGGCTGAAAAAATTCCTAAAAAACCGAATGTTGGAATATGGAATGCGGAAGATTGCTTGAAAATTTATCAAGATAGGTAAAAACAACGTCGGAATCATCTGAATATCTTGTTAAAATTCACAAATTGAGACTTAACCAAAAGAAACAGCTAAAGGACCTTCTGGATGAATCGCGGTTTTTACACCATCATGTGCGCACAATTCCTGTCGTCTCTGGCGGATAATGCGCTTTTGATCGCGGCCATTGCCCTTCTGGCGAGTATTCAGGCGCCGGACTGGATGACTCCTTTGCTGAAACTCTTTTTTGTCGTGAGTTATGTTTGCTTGGCCGCTTGGGTGGGACTCTTTGCCGATTCGATGCCTAAGGGCCGTGTCATGTTCCTCACGAACACGATCAAAGCAGTCGGCTGCTTGATGATGCTTTTCGGAAGCCATCCGCTCTTGGCCTACGCCGTCGTAGGTGTCGGTGCCGCCGCCTATTCACCCGCCAAGTACGGGATCCTCACCGAACTTCTTCCCGCTAAAAAACTCGTGATTGCCAACGGATGGATCGAAGGTCTCACCGTCGGCTCTATCATTCTCGGCGTCGTCTTGGGCGGCGTTCTGATCAAACCCGATATTGCTCAGCCGATTCTCGACGCTTGCCATCTCTCTGCCGTGGGGCTGACGACTTTTGCCGAATCCGCAATTTTCGTGATCGGTTTCGTTTATGTGGCGGCCGCTTTGGTGAACCTCGCCATTCCCGACACGGGGGTGCGTTATCCGCCGCAACGCTTCGAACCGGTGTCTTCGATCAAATCCTTCTACGAAAGCTGCCGTCTGCTTTGGACGGACCGCTTGGGTCAGATTTCTCTCTCGGTCACAACGCTTTTCTGGGGCGCGGGTGCTGTACTGCAGTTCCTCGTTTTGAAATGGTGTGAACACGCACTCGGTATGGATTTGTCCGAAGGGGCCGTGATGCAGGCCGTTGTCAGTCTCGGTATTGCTATCGGCGCCTTCCTGGCGGCTGCTCGAATTCCTTTGAAGAAGTCTCTCAACGTTCTCCCGATGGGCATCATCATGGGTGTTCTCGTCGTAAGCGTTTCTTATTTCACGGCCGATATGGCACCGGCGGGCGGCGTTCCGTTCTTCGGTCACGTTCTCTCTTGGGCCGTGATTTTCGCTGGCTTGATTATGGTCTTGGTCGGTATCTGCGCGGGCTTTTTCGTGGTGCCGATGAATGCGCTCCTACAGCATCGCGGTCACGTGCTGATGAGTGCCGGTCGCTCGATCGCCGTTCAGAATTTCAACGAAAATCTGTCGATCCTGACGATGTTGGGCGTCTATTCGCTCCTTATTAAATTCGATCTGTCGGTGCCGGCGACGATGCTCGTGTTCGGGCTCTTCGTTTCCGTTTCGATGTTCCTTGTCATTCTGAAACATCGTCACAATCAGAAGGAATTCGACAGCCTGCATCTCATTGGCGAACAGCCCCGTCACGATCATGATCGCGTGACAACGGAAAACTGATCGCCGGCCTGGATCTTCAGGCAAAAAGAGAGCCGCCCGATTCGTCGAGCGGCTCATTTTTTGGGGATATCCAGCCTGAATCAGGCTTCGGCATCCGACGAGACGAATCGGAAATTCATCACATCAAAGAGGCCGCGGGTCGTGAGCTTTAGATACGGAATCACCGGAAGCGCCATGAAGCTCAGGGTCATGAAAGCGTCGGCGGTCTTTGTAATCCCGAAGCGATCGTGAGCCAATGCCGTCAATTTTCGAATTTTGGCGGCCACTTCGTCGGGGTTCTTGTCACTCATGAGGCCGGCTACGGGGAGTTCGAGTTCGGCAACGATTTCTCCCTTGGAGACCATAACGATGCCCCCCTGGAGGTTGGCCACTTCGCGAACAGCCGTCGCCATGTCGGCTTCGTTATCACCTGCGACCACGATATTGTGGGAGTCGTGCGAAATACTCGTCGCAATTGCGCCGCCCGACAGGCCGTAGGCCGGATCGAAGAGGGCAACGCCCGTTTTCCCGCTGGCCTTATGGCGTTCGACAACGGCGATCTTGATCATGCCGGGGTTGTCGGCCAAGTACATGTTGCCGTCTTCACGAATTTTCACGTCGGCAAACTTTTCGACGGTGGTGAGGTCGTGCGGCAGGATCCCGATCATTCGAGCGTGACCCGAGGGGATGGGAAGCGCAAAATCGGCTTCCGTTACGGGCGCAATATGCACCGTGTTGCGAAGGAAGTCGGGGGCATCTTCGGGGGCGGGAATGGTGAGGCGGCCTTTTTCGGCGACGAGATTGCCTTCGGTCCAGACGGCTTCGGCCTTGAAGTTCGTCAAGTTGTCGACAAGGACAAGGTCGGCACGGCGGCCCGGGGCAATCGCACCGCGGTCGTTCATGCCGTAGCACTCGGCCGTATTGAGCGTTGCCATACGAATGGCCTCGATCGGATCGATACCTGCTTTGACGGCGAGTGCCACAATGGCACCGATGTGACCTTTTTCAAGAGTGTCGGCTGCGTGACGGTCGTCGGTGCAAAGCAGGCAGCGGCGGGTAAGTTTGGCATCAATGCCGGGGACGAGTGCGAGCAGATTGCGGGCGGCCGATCCCTGACGGATAGCGGCATACATGCCGAGCGCCACGCGTTCACGGAGTTCTTCCGGCGTCGAGCATTCGTGATCGGTCTTGATCCCGGCGGAAGCGTAGGCTTCGAGGCCGGTGCCCGTGAGCATCGGGGCATGACCGTCAACGGTTTTGCCAAGCGCGAGCGTAGCGTTGATTTTTGCCATGACTTCCGGATCGCGGTTAATGACTCCGGGAAAATTCATCATTTCCCCTAAACCCAGGACTTCGGGGTAGGCGAGCAGTTTTTTCACGTCCTCGCTTGCCAATACGGCACCGCTGTCTTCAAAGGGTAGGGCGGGAACGCAGGAGGGCACCATGACTTTGATGGACATGGGAAGACGCTGAGAGGCCTTGATGAGGCCCAAAACGGCTTCTTCGCCCGAAACGTTCGCCATTTCGTGCGGATCGGCCACAACCGTGGTCGTCCCGAAGGGAAGTAAGAGCGAGGCGAAACCTGCGGGCGAAAGCATCGAGGATTCGATATGAACGTGAGAATCGATGAAGCCGGGGACAAGATAACGACCGGCGCCGTCATACACTTCGGCGGCTTCACGACGGGTGAAACTGAGAATACGGCCGTCCTTGACGGCCACACAACCTTCGCGAACCGTACCGCTCAAAACATCGACGATACGAACGTTCTCAATCAGAAGATCAGCGCAATCGGTCTGTAGAACTGCGGTCATAGTACTCTCCGAAATGGGGAGGAAATTTAAAAAAATTGCAATAGTTTAACATTACCGATCGTTTTTCTAGGTCGTTAACCGTGGCAAAAAGCCTCGGACAGAAACAAAAAGTCAAAGACGGGAACGACAGGAATATTCGAATGCAGTCCGAGCAGGAACGAGGGGAGAACCGGAACGAGGAAGAAAAATGTCGTTTCTGTTGACAAAAGGAAAAAAACGACTACTATATGCAAATGATTATCATTTGCAGATAAAATTAATCATGGATCTTACCCATTCTCCCTTTTTTCTATCTCTCCTCGGCACGGGTTTTACCTTTCTTATGACCTCGCTCGGCGCGGCCGCTGTTTTTGCGATCGGTAAGAGTCGTCAGGAACTCTGGCATTCGCTCTCCATGGGTTTTGCGGCCGGGGTGATGACGGCTGCGTCTTGTTGGAGTCTCTTGATCCCGTCTATCGAGCTCGCAGAAGAAGGTTCGTTGCCGGCTTGGATTCCTGCTGCCGGCGGCTTCATTCTCGGCGCACTTTTTCTTTATTTTCTTGATCAGCGTATCCCTCACCAGCATCCGGACTCCGATGTGCCCGAAGGGCCGAAGTCTCATTGGCATCGTGCCACGCTTTTGTTCGTCGCTGTCACCCTGCACAATATTCCCGAAGGGATGTCCGTAGGGTTAAGCTTCGGGATGGCCGGTTTGACAGGGGATTCCGGCATTCTTGCCGCGTCCGTAGCCTTGGCTTTGGGTATCGGTATTCAGAATATTCCGGAAGGTGCCGCTGTTGCTTTGCCGATGCTGCAGATCGGAAAATCCAAGTGGCAGGCCTTTGTGATCGGTTCGCTCTCGGGCTTTGTAGAACTTCTTTTCGGTGTGGCCGCCGCCGTGTCGATCGCTCTGATTCAGCCCGCCATGCCGTGGCTTCTGGCCTTCACGGCAGGTGCCATGATTTATGTGGTTGTTGAAGAACTGATTCCTGCGGCACGTCTGACCGAACATACGGACTCGGGTACGCTTTCATTTATTGTGGGCTTCACACTCATGATGGTCCTCGATGTCGCACTCGGTTAATCCAGACTCGATACCGCACGACAACGTCCGCTTTTTTCGTATAGAAAGCGGACGTTTCGTATTGAAGCTGTTTCACTCAGTAAAAAAGAAGTCTCCAAATGTTTGTTGAGGACGGAGTTTTCGATCTCTCTGATAAAATTCGTTGATTGAACCATCTCGCCGTCCGCCCGAGTAGGATCGAAGGCTTCCTTTTTTGAGCCTCTCCCTCGAAACGCCCATGGCGACAAAACAAGTAGAGATAGAAGAAGTGCCACGTCCCATTTATGCCGAAATTGATGTCCAGGCCCTGAAACACAATCTCCGACGCATGCGTCAGATCGCAGGTGATCGAACCTTGTGGGCCGTTGTTAAAGCCAATGCTTACGGTCACGGACTAGAGAATGCAGTTCACGCTTTTGCCGATGCAGATGGTCTGGCGACGATCGATCTTTGCGATGCGGAACGCGCCCGCCGTCACGGCTGGCACAAGCGAATCCTCCTCCTTGAGGGTTTTTTTGACGAAACCGATATCGAACCTCTGCAGGATTTGGATGTCGAAACCGTCATTCATTCACCCTGGCAGATCGAAATTCTGCGTAACCATCCCCTTCGTGAAGTTAAAGTTCACATTAAAGTCAATTCCGGGATGAACCGATTGGGGTTCCTGCCGATTGAGGTGGGAACTATTCAGGAGTGGTTGCAGGCGATCCCGGGCGTGAAAGTCATGGGAGTCGTGACGCATTTTGCGAATGCCGAACCGAGCTATATGCGAGATGCACCGGCGTCCGTCGACAAGCAGCTCGCTCGCATGGGGCGACTTTCACATTCTCAGACCGCCGCCTGTATGGCCAATTCGGCTGCCATTCTCTGGCATCCGGAAGTTGAAGGCGATGCGGTTCGCGCGGGCGTGGCTCTCTACGGTCTTTCGCCCGACTCTCATATTTCCTCTGAAGAACTCGACATCATCCCGGCGATGACGCTCTCAGCGAAAATCATCGCAATTCAGGAAATCAGCCCCGGGGAAGTCGTGGGTTACGGCTCGCGTTGGCGTGCCGAACGTCCGTCCCGCATTGCCGTCGTTGCCTGCGGTTACGCGGACGGTTATCCTCGTTCGATGCCCGACGGTGCTCCGACCTGGGTTGAAGGACAGATCGCCCCGTTGGTCGGTGCCGTGTCGATGGATATGCTCGAAATCGACATTACCGACATTCCCGAAGCGAAACTCGGGAGCCTTGTCGAACTTTGGGGTAAGAACCTCGATGCGAATCGCGTAGCTGAAGCCTGCGGGACTATCGGCTACGAACTGATTTGCGCTCTGGCACGACGAGTGCCCCTCCGTATCAAAGAATAAGCATCAGCGAAAAACTGCATGGCAACAGCGAAAGTCAAGTCCAAAACTCAATTTGTCTGCACCGAGTGCGGTGGGACGACGGTCAAATGGCAGGGACAGTGTCCGCATTGCCGTGCATGGAATACCCTGCAGGAATTCAACGTTTCCCAAGGCGCTGCGTCACGCTACGGCACCGCTTCGCGTCCGGTGGGCGGCTTCGTCGATACGTCGGGGTCTTTGCAGGACTTGGCCGACGTTAACATTGAAGAAATCCCGCGTACCGTAACGGGGATCGGAGAATTTGACCGCGTGATGGGCGGCGGCCTCGTAAAGGGCTGTGTCGCTTTGATCGGCGGCGATCCAGGGATCGGTAAATCCACTTTGCTCCTACAGGTCATGGCCCGTTTGGTTGCCATGAAGAGAAGTGCGCTTTACGTCTCGGGTGAAGAAAGCGCCACGCAGATTGCGCTTCGCGCTCAGCGCCTCCAGTTGGAGCCCCGCGGTCTCACTCTGATGAGCGAAATCGAACTCGAACACATCGAAGACGTGTTGCGCACACGCAAGCCAGAATACGTTGTGATTGACTCGATTCAGACGATTTTCTCCAGCGCTTTGGACAGTGCTCCGGGTTCCGTATCTCAGGTTCGCGAGTGTGCGGCAAGACTCACTCGCATGGCCAAAACCATCGGAACGACCCTCATTTTCGTAGGACATGTGACGAAGGACGGCGCCCTTGCCGGTCCCCGCATTCTCGAACATATTGTCGATACGGTGCTCTACTTCGAAGGCGATCAGCATTCGAACTTCCGTCTGGTGCGCGCCTTTAAGAATCGTTTCGGTGCCGTGAACGAACTCGGCGTATTTGCTATGACCGACCACGGCCTCAAGGGCGTGACGAATCCGTCGGCGATTTTCCTGTCGGAATATAAGTCGAGCGTGCCGGGTTCTGCGGTTCTCGTGACGCAGGAAGGTACGCGTCCTTTGCTCGTGGAAATTCAGGCGCTTGTTGATTCGACGCATTTGCCCACCCCTCGCCGTTTGGCAGTTGGGGTCGACGGTCAGCGTCTGGCGATGCTCTTAGCCGTACTTCATCGTCATGCCGGCGTTGCCTGTTTTGATCAGGACGTTTTTGTGAACGCCGTGGGCGGTGTAAAAATCACCGAAACCGCCGTTGACCTGGCGCTCTTGGCCGCCGTCTTTTCGAGTATTCGCAACAAAGCCATTCATCGTGGTACGGTCATTTTTGGCGAAGTCGGTTTGGCCGGAGAAATCCGCCCGTCCCCTCGCGGACAGGAGCGTTTGAAGGAAGCAGCAAAGCTCGGCTTCTCGCGTGCCATCATTCCGCGCGCCAACGCACCGCGTACGCCGATAGAGGGTCTTGAGATTCGTGCTGTCGATCGATTGGATCAGGCACTGGACATTATGCTCGAATGAGCATTATTATTTACAGCATCGAAATGCGATTTAGATCAGAAAACTGTTCATTTTCTCGAGACTTTCGATTAAGTAACGGCTAAAATCGCCAAATAGTTTTTTTGAAAAAAGCGAAGAGAGCCCGTAGGGGTCGCTCTCGCCTCATGAAGGATTCATCATGACCACTCTTACCAAGCTTCTCGCCTCCGAAGCGAAGCCTGCCAAGCCCATCCTCGATCGTGCTCATCAGCTCGTTCTGACGACCGCACAGCGCAAGACCTGGACTGATGGTATCGAAACCGCTGAAGGCAAGATTGAAGTTGCCTGCGAAGCCGATCGTCAGCTTTATGTTGGTGACGTGCTGCTTGACGACCAGGGCGCTTTCTGGGTTGTTCGTCCGGCCGTTGAAAAGGTGATTCATGTCACGGGCGACATGCGTACGATGCAGGAAGCTGCCGGTGCGCTCATCAACCGCGGTGTCGATATCGGTCAGACCGAAGACGGTTTCTCCGTTCTCGCTCTCCCGAACATTGCCAAGATGCTCACGATGATCGGTCTTGAAGTGAAGGAAGTCGAAGCTGAATTCGATCCCATTCGTATCGAACGTCACGCCCACGCGGGCGGTTGTTGCGGCGGTTCCTGCTGTGGCGGTCATCACCATGAAGAAGAACACGAATGTTGCTGCGGTGGCGATCATCACCATCATGAAGAACATGAATGCTGCTGTGGCGGCGATCATGGCGAACACAAGCATCAGCACGGTCACGGCGAAGGTTGCTGCGGCGGTCATCACCATGAAGAAGAACACGAATGCTGCTGCGGTGGCAATCATGGCGAACACAAGCATCAGCACGCTCACGGCGAAGGTTGCTGCGGCGGTCATCACCATGAAGAAGAACATGAATGCTGCTGCGGTGGCGATCATGGCGAACACAAGCATCAGCACGGTCACGGTGAAGGTTGCTGCTGCGGCGGTGAAGATCATCACCACGAACACGGTGAAGGCTGCTCCTGCGGTCACCATCACCACAATGAAGAAAAGCACTACAAGTACTAATCCGTGATTGCAGTACTGTGACGAGCTCGAGAGAGCTTGACACTGACGAGCCGATACGTTTACGAGCGTATCGGCTTTCTTTTTGAGAAAAAAAATCCGAATCGGTCGTCAACGGACCCATTCGGATAAAGTAAGCGCAAAAACGGGTACAAAAAAGGCTCTAGCGAAATATCAGCGAGTTCCTCAGAGGAGCTCGACGCGCTAAAGCCTTATTAATCGTTCTTACACAGTAAGTTGTGGTGCACAGTTTGCTGATCCACTACATCCACATTAATAGTTTGATTGTTTCTTTCGGATGTCTCTGTTAGACAGGTAATTTGGATGAATCCACTAGACCCACGTCTTAAAAGTGTAGGTACAAGTCAATCTCGTAGACAAAAGGAATCTAGCTAAGGATGACGTTGTCAACACATCTTTACCGATGAAGACTTTACTTCAACTATCCTGAAAGATCTGCGATTTTCTTCAGAATTGTCTGTGCTCTTTCAGTGCCGTAAAGCCTTATCAGTTCTAGCAAGATTACTTTTTCAGCGTAGACACTGACTGCCTTCTCTCTCAGGACTGTGCCCTGCATGATTAGCATACATACCCCTTCGGGGAGCATCAAAGTTTGATTGTTACGCGACAGATTAATATCCCACTAAACGACAGGATTTGACCCGCCTC
>JAHHRG010000034.1 GCA_020025965.1 Sutterella sp. | reverse complement strand
TGTTCGCAGGATCTCCAGAATCCCCTCCCAAAATTTGGGAGGGGAGCATCAAACCTTAGGCCTCGGCAAAAGCTTCTGTCAAGACACGAAAAGGTGACTCAAGGAAGATATTAAGTGCGGTACTGACGAATGACATCCGATGGAAGAATCCGAGGACAAAATTTCCTCACGAGTGAGAAAAACGCCCCGCCGTGCAGTGCACACGACGGGGCGTCCGATCAGGAGATCTTTGCTACGAGCTTAGTGAAGCATGAGTTCGTTCAAAAGCTTCACGAAAGCGTTCGGGTCCTTCAAGGCACCCTGGTCGGCTAGCATGGCCTGCGAGAGGATGAAGTCGGACCACTTCTTGAAGCGCGTCGGATCGGTTTCGGCAGCGGCCTTCTGAATAAGCGGGTGTTCGGGGTTGATTTCGAGCACAAACTTGTCTTCAGGCACCGTCTGACCGGCAGCTTCAAGCATGCGGTGCATCTGAGCGGTCATCATCTGATCGTTCTTGGCGATGACGCAGGAGGGGGAGTCAACCAAACGGGACGTGACGCGCACGTCTTCCACACGTTCGCCCAAGGCATCCTTGATGCGAGCGACGAGACCCTTGGATTCTTCTGCCTTTTCTTCGCGCTTCTTTTCTTCTTCCTTGTCGGCCATGCCGCCCAACTTCAGGTCGTCGGCTGTCACAGGCACGAATTCCATACCGTCAAATTCATGGATGCTCTGCATCATCCATTCGTCAATGCGAGAGGTCATGAGAAGCACTTCGATACCCTTCTTCTTGAAGGTTTCGAGGTAGGGCGAACCGACTGCAGCATCATAGGTCGAAGCCGTGAGGTAATATATCTTCGTCTGCTTTTCGGGCATACGTTCGACGTAGGCTTCAAGGCTCACGTTTTCAATCGGCGAATCGTTCTTCGTCGACGCAAAGCGCAAGAGCTTCAGGATGGCTTCGCGGTTCGAATAGTCTTCAACCGGGCCTTCCTTCATGACGGCACCGAATTCCTTCCAGAACTTCGTGTACTTTTCTTTGTCCTTGGCAAGCTTGGCTACCATGTCGAGCGTACGCTTCGTCAAAGCCTTGCAAAGCTTCTGCGTGATGCGGGATTCCTGCAGGAGTTCGCGCGAGACGTTCAAGGGCAGATCGGCCGTGTCGACCAAGCCGCGAACGAAACGGAGGTAATTCGGCAGGAACTGTTCGGCATCGTCCATGATGAAGACGCGCTGAACGAAGAGCTTCAGGCCGTGCTGCTTTTCACGCGTGTAGAGATCCCACGGAGCATTTTCCGGAATATAGAGGAGGTTCGTATATTCGAGTTCGCCTTCAACGCGGTTGTGCGTCCAGGTAAGCGGATCGTCATAGTCATGCGTGATGTGCTTATAGAAAGCCTTGTACTGATCTTCCGTCACGTCCTTCGGCGGAATGGTCCAGAGAGCGCGGGCATCATTGACCTGCTTCCAGGAGTAGGTGTCGATCGTTTCCGTATCGTCATTCTTCTTGTCGGCTACGGGCATATCTTTTTCCCAGACCCACACTGGCGTCGAAATATGGTCGGAATACTTCGTGATGGCGTCGCGCAGAACCCAGTTGCCCAAGAAGTTCTTCTCTTCTTCCTTCAAGTGAAGAATGATGTCCGTACCGCGGGATTCCTTCGTCACATTTTCGCAGGTGTAGGTACCCGTGCCTTCGCTTTCCCAGCGAACGGCTTCTTCAGGCTTGGCATTCACGGAACGCGAAATGACCGTGACGCGGTCGGCCACAATGAAAGACGAATAGAAGCCGACACCGAACTGACCGATCAGCTGGCTGTCCTTCTTTTCGTCGCCGGATAAGCCTTTCATGAATTCTTCCGTACCGGACTTTGCGATCGTACCCAAGTGAGCCTTGGCTTCTTCAAGGGTCATACCGACACCGTTGTCGGAAATGGTGAGCGTACCGACCGTTTCGTCAGCCTTCACGCGAATGGCAAAGATCGGATCGTCGGCCGTGAGTTCGGGCTTTGTGATGGAAAGAAAACGCAGTTTGTCGATGGCGTCTGAAGCGTTCGAGACGAGTTCTCGAAGGAAGACTTCTTTATTAGAGTAGAGCGACTTGGCAAGCAGATTTAAGAGCTTGCTCACTTCGGTTTCAAAACCGTGGACTTCCTGAGCCATGTTTCTTTTTCTCCTTAATAGGTGGCAGCCTTGTGCCTAGATAGTTGTTATATGGGGTTAATTGTCGAGATTTCAAGTGGGAACGAGAAATGCTCGGTGTTGTAAGAATTGGCATCTCCAGAGTTACGATTCGCTATAGTGTGTGCTAATTGCACTGTATTTGGGTGTTGGATTATTCTGAACGGGTAACATAAGATACCCGAAGAGGAGTTTTGGCGTGTTTTGGATTCGAATTGATATCGGTAATAACCCTAAGCGTTGCCTGAATATCAATATACAAGCGAATGACACGGTCTATAGTTCCGCCACTAAAATATAAGTGCATAACATCTGAAACGATGTTTGTATCCGCCTCCTCAATGACAAACTGACTGGACAGATACACAAAAAAACTCTGACCAACTGCATCTTTAGAAATTGACTAAAGGTGCTTTATTTTTTCGAATCATGAAATAGGGATGCAAAAAATGTATCTTGAAATGCTTAAAGGAAAAATTCATCGTGCAACGGTGACTCAGGCTGAACTGAATTACGTCGGGAGCATTACCGTAGACAGTGCACTGCTTAAAGCATCCGGAATCCTCGAATACGAAAAAGTACAAATTGTTGATATTGATAACGGCAATCGCTTTGAGACGTATACCATTGCCGGAGAGCCACACAGTGGCATGGTTTGTTTGAATGGGGCAGCGGCTAGATGCGTGAGTGTCGGCGATAAGGTGATAATCATGGCTTACATGCAATGTACCGCGAGCGAAGCCGTCGGGCATCGGCCGAATGTTATTTTTGTGAATGAAAATAACCACATTTTGCGCAAGACGACTTATGAAAAACACGGTCTTCTAAAGGATATGGAGTAAATCATGCTGGTTGTCAATACGATTGCCGAAGTCCGTGCCTTTATCAAAGCACGACGCCGTGAAGGAAAAACGGTGGGGCTCGTCCCGACGATGGGGTACCTTCACGAAGGGCATGCGAGTCTCATTAAAAAATGCCGAGAAGAGAACGATATCGTCGTGGTTTCGGTATTTGTCAATCCGTCTCAATTCGGTCCGACTGAAGACCTGGAAGCGTATCCGCGTGACTTTGACCGTGATTGTGCACTCTGTGAATCGGCGGGGGTCGATATTGTCTTTCATCCCGAACCCACAGAAATGTATAAGACTCCCAAAGCGTACGTGAATATTTCTACGCTTTCCGACAATCTCTGCGGCAAAACGCGTCCGGTTCATTTTTGTGGCGTCTGTACGGTGGTGTGTAAACTATTCCATATTACAATGCCTGATCGGGCTTATTTTGGGCAGAAAGACGCTCAGCAACTCGCTATTATCAAAAAGATGGTGAAGGATCTTGATTTCGATATTGTAATCGTCGGTTGTCCGATTGTTCGAGAGATCGATGGTTTGGCCAAATCATCTCGCAATATCTATCTGTCGAGTGCTGAGCGTAAAGCCGCTTTGTGCTTGTCGTCTTCCATCAAAAAGGGCGAGTCGATGATCATCAAAGGCATGAAGAGCGACGAACTCATTGACGCGATGCGAGATGTGATTGAAGCCGAGCCGATGGCTCGTATTGATTATGTCTCGGTCGTTGATGCCTTCACCATGAAGGACGTTGAGACGATCGACGGTAGTGTTTTGGTTGCCATGGCTGTTTATATCGGGAAAACGCGTTTAATCGATAATTTCAGCTTCGAAGTCTGAGTAAGATTCTTTGGATGCTTGAGGGGTACTGAGGGTTTGGTACAGTATCCCGTTTTTTTATATCCCGGATTATTTTTGAATGAAGATTCTTCAGTTTTTAGCATCCGTTGCCACTCGGTATTTTGGCGTGATTATTCTTCTCTTTTCTGGATTGGCCTTTGTTGTGCCTGAGGTGTTTGTCTGGGCAACACAATATATTGCGATTTTTTTGGCGGTGGCTATGTTCGGGATGGGACTGACGATTTCTGCCGAAGATTTCAAGGTCGTTTTTACCCGTCCGAAAGATGTGCTTTTCGGGTGTTTGGCTCAATATATCGTCATGCCGACATTAGCCTGGGGGCTGTGTATGCTTTTTGCCCTACCTCCGGATCTGGCGATTGGCGTTATTCTTGTCGGGTGTTGTCCAGGAGGCACGGCAAGCAATGTGATTACCTATATTGCCAAAGGCGATGAGGCACTTTCCGTTGGCATGACGATTGTTTCCACACTGTTCTCTCCGATTGTGACGCCACTACTGACTTATATGTTGGCTGGTGCCTGGGTTGAGGTATCGTTCACTGCTATGTTTCTGTCGGTTATCGAAGTCATTTTATTGCCTGTCTTTGTCGGACTACTGATTCACAACTACATAGGCGGTGAAAGGATGAAGAGAGCGGTGACCGTGGTTCCCGTGATTTCGGTTGTTGCTATCGTCTTTATTATTGCGAGCATTATTTCGAACAATCTTGACAAAATTCTTTCCTGCGGTTTGCTGATTTTGGTTGTCGTAGCTCTGCACAATGTTTTGGGCATGATCTGCGGGTTAATCCTCTGCAAGATCTTGAAAACAAATTACGAAAAGACCACTGCCATTGCTATTGAAATCGGGATGCAGAACAGTGGACTTGCCGTCTCACTTGCGGTCTCGAATTTTGCTGTTAATCCGCTGGCGACTTTACCAGGGGCTATTTTCAGCGTTTGGCACAATATTTCCGGGTGTTGTTTTGCGACTATCCGCAGTACAAAGTGTAAAGAGATAACGTAAAAATTCCATTTGGTGTCCTACATTGGAGGGGATTGTTTGCGTTCTGAACCTTCATTCGGGAAACTTAACTGACGAACGTTCTCTCCGAGTCGAACCGAGCGATTGTCGCAGGTTCTGGTTGGGAACCGAAGCAGATGTTTCATTACGGTCTGGGCGTTCGATTACAACCTGGATTAAACGAACGAAATAGAAATAAAAGGTAAAAAATGGGGGCATCTCGGAAGTCTAGGGAATGTAGCCTTGATTTTTAATGGTCATCGCGAAAACCGTAAGCACGTCGTTTAATTTGCTTGATTCGAATATTGATTCCTTCAAGAGCCGAAGTATTGATCTGGTGCTCGCTTGAGTAAACGATCCTGTTGATGTAATTACGTAAGTTCTGAGCAAAAGCCACTAATTTAATCCTGCTCTGTGCTACGCGGTAGTTCCAATCAAGTACCAAAGCAATGGCTTGCGGTCACGTTCCCAGTCCCCCCAGATGTATAAGTTAATTCTCCATCAGATAGTACTTCAGAAGGGGCGAATTTAGCTACGCAAGATCTACGAGTTTTGTATGTTCATTCTCTGAACGATCTTCTGGACGCTTGTACAAAAGGTATTTTAAGCCTTTTACGACTTTTCTTAGAGTAAGTATATTGGCCGCATCTCCCCTGACGCGATTAATGAACTTCCTGCCGTAATTGGCCAACACGTGCTACAGGGCATACACGACAGCAGCAGCGTGAGGCCATTGTGTGTTTACTTCAATATCAAAAGTCGTACTTTGATCCATGACGACAGCTTTGATATCAGCTTTTTGCTCGCTGGTCAAACGATCGAAAAACGAAGCCAATGTCGTTTTCGATCTTCCCGTTCCAAGCCTAAGCATTCGCTTTGTATCTGAACCGATGTGTATCTGTGGTGGTGAAGCGCAAATAACGAATGAGAACTGTCTCGGTTAAATTCGCCCAAGCGTTTACTTAACTTGTTTTTGTCGTTTTGTTGATAGTTTCCATGGAAAGGTTTGTTTCCCAGATTTTCGAACGAGGTATTTTGAAAACTGGGCTAGGGGGCAAGGATTCAAAGAGTTGCTCTACTATGCTAGTCATAGCGCTCACTCCATCAAGCGGTAATTAAACTTTGCATCATTTTTGGGATGAGCGCTACTTTTTTTTCGATGCGAAGTTCGACGACGCTTTTATCTAAAAGTCAAGGCTACCTTCCCCGAACTTCCGAGATGAACCAAAAAATGGCTCGGGCGTACATTTCAAACGCCCGAGCTATTTGGTTTTGAGATGGGCCTCATGAAAACCGTTCTGAAGCAGCTCCCATTAGAGGCGCTTCATCAAGTTTACGATCATGTGAATGCGTTCTTCGATCGTGTCCAGGCGCAGGTATTCCTTGTCGCAATGGAAACCGGCACCGGCAGGACCGCAGCCATCAACGACGGGAATGCCCTTTACGGCCATGTGGTTGCCGTCGGAACCGCCGCCGGCATCAACCCATTCGGCCGTAAAGCTCGCTTCCTCGGCGGCTTCGTTGATCTTTTCAACGAGAGCCTTGGTGTCCGGAGAATAGGGCATGGCAGGCGAATGAGACAGACGAACGTATTCCTGTGTGACGCCTTCAACCCAGGTCTTTTCAGCCAAAGCCTTCAGACCGGCTTCAAGCGCATCGCCGTCCAGATCGTTCCAGTAGCGAAGGTCACAGGTGATCGTTGCGGCATCGGAAATGATGTTCGAACCCGTGCCGCCCTGAATGAGCCCTGGATTCACGGTCGTACCGCGGTCCTTATCGGCCAATTCGTAAGCGGCGAGCGCAAAGCGCATGGCGGCGACATTGGCGTTGCAGCCGTCCCAGGGGTTGTTGCCGGCGTGAGCGGACACCCCCTTAAAGGACACTCGGTAGGTCGCGACACCCTTGCGGGAGCGAACGAGTTCGCCGTTTGCACGAGCGGCTTCGAAGACGAGAGCGGCCTTGGCCTTACCCGCGCATTCCTCGAGCCAGTGCATGGAAGAGGGCGAACCGAGTTCTTCGTCAGGATTGAAGAGGCACCAGACGGAGAGGCGATCGAGGTCTTCCTTGTGGGCGAGCTTACAGGCGTACCAGATGGCGAGCACACCAGACTTACAGTCGGAGCAGCCCGGACCGTAGGCACGGTCGCCTTCGATCTTGAAGGGGCGCTTGGCGGCTTCACCGTCCGGGAAGACCGTATCAAGGTGAGCGTTGAAGATCACGTCGCAGGTTTCGCTACCCGGCTTGTTCTTCGCAATCAAACCGTGGCCAGCCTTGGGACCGAGGTCAACAATCGTGGTTTCCCAGCCGATCGAATCAAAGAGCTTCTTCATGTCTTCCGCAACGGCGGTCACGCCGGCGGTGTTGTGAGAACCGCAGTCGCGGTTCACGAGCATGGCAAGATGAGCAAGGTATTCGTCACGCAAAGTCATTTTCGATAGTCCTTTACTGAAGATGGTGTCGAAAAAAGAAGCTTGACCGATTGATATCTGTCATAACGGTCAAAAAAAAGCGGTCGTATCGATAATGATAACGACCGCTTCTGTCAGGCGGATTAGCCTCTTAGGAACCGAGAACGAAAAGGTTCATGACCCAGAGAGAGGCAATGGCGATCACCGGGGGGATGGCCATAATTTGAAGCATGTCCTTACCACCGATACCGATCACACCGAGGCAACGACCCATGTACTGAACCTGAGACCCCATGAGGTAGATGGATGGGGCAAGAATGGCGAGGTGGGTACCGTCAATGGCACCGGAACCGAAGAGAGCAACGGCAACACCGACACCGCCGCCCATAGACATCCAGCCACCGAGAAGAACGGTAGCGGCAACGCCCGGAAGGCCGAAGAGACCCATGATCGGGTCAAGCGCTTCGCCAATCATGGCGAGAAGGCCTGAGTGGTTCAAAATCTTGATGATCACGAAAGCCATAAGGACGTTCGGAATCGTGGAGGAGGTGGCGATGCCCCACCCCTGATTTGCACCCTTGACGAAGACGTCGGTGATCATCGGCTTGCTATTGGCATGTGCAGACATTTTCGTTTCCTTTATCTTTGTTAGTTTCGTGGATGATTACTTGGCGGCGCGAATCAGCATGAGACGCATGATGTTGGCAGCAGCAACCTTACCGATGAAGAGGACGCCCAAGCAGAGGCCGAGGCTGATTGGAACAGCGATTTCGCCTGTGGCGGTCGTCAGCGTGAAGAGAATGGCACCAGATGAGAAGAAGTTCGTAATGCAGGCGTCGGCCGTCATCTGGAACGTAGCGAAGATCTTGACTTCTCGTTCGGTGAGTTCGCCAGCATCCTTCAACTGACGCGTCAATGCTGCGCCGCCGTCGGTGGACTGCAAGGAAGCGATGAGAGCGAGCGTAGCAGAGCCAGGGACACCGAGAAGCGGATGAAGAATCGGAGTCAGAAGCTTGCGAGCGGCATCAAGAGCACCGTAGTGTTCGAAGATCGTGATCATGGCAAGGGCGAACATCACGGTCGGTACCAAGGTCAGCGCGAACATAAAGCCGTCGATTGCACCGGAACCGCCCGTTCCACGGAAGTTCGACAATGTGGTCTGAATGGTGTCATTGTTTTCAGTGACGCTTGAAACCATGCGGCCGAAACTGCCGTTGAGGGTCGTAAAGTCGAAGACACCCCACCATTCAGCAGAGGCGCAAACACCCGAGAAGAAGATGATGGCGAAAATAAGAGAAATATAAGCACCGATACCGACTTTTTTGTCTTCGGCAGCGGACGTGGCGTTGTTTTCGGACATGGTGAATTCCTAAATGACCCGTTAGGGGTTGTGGGCGAGGAAGGCCAAAGACTGATCTCCAGCGATCATCGGGATAGATGCTCATCGGGCTTGGTGTTGAATCCGAAGGGCATATGACTAATTAAAGCAAAGTTTTTCTATATTTGTAAGAATTAAACTCAAGCAAAACTTGATAAAATCTCAAATTATGGTGTTTTCGAGGTAATATCTAATTGGTTTTACCTAGAAAACAGGCCTCTCAAAAAGTTTTATAGGGTTATCCCTAGGAATTATTTGGTTCGACTTTTGCGGTTTTTCGGGAAATAGAGTGGGGATATTATGGATTTGCTTGACAATCTATCGGTCTGGAGACTTTTGTCATCTTGTGCCACGATGAAAAGTTTGTCGTCGGCAGCGGCCTTGGAAGATATTGATCTTGCGACGGCTTCACGCTTGGTGGGACAGCTTGAGAAGCGTTTCGGTTTTGCGCTTCTTGACCGCCGTTACCGTCCTGCGCGTCCTACTTCTCAGTTATTTGCCCTGGCGAGCGTAGCTGCCAAAGTCACGAAGGCTCAGAAGGAAGCGGTACATTTAACTGAAATGTTGGCTCCGCGATCGGAAGAAGTTCGAGGAATTCGTCTCTCGATTCCAGTGAATTGGATGCGTCAGTCTACTATCAAAGCCCTTTTTCAGTATGAAAAGGAGCATAAGAATCTTCGATTTGAAATTGTGGCGGATGCCGGGGTGGAAGGGCTTCTTAAGGGCGAAGTTGACATCGCATGCTTCGGCTTTATGCCTGAAGACCGAAATATCTATACCATCAAAATTGCTGATGAAGTGACGATGCTCTTTGCTAGCCGTGACTATCTCCAGCAAAACGGCGAACCTAAAACGATCGAAGAGTTGGCGGGACACACGCTCCTGATGCGAAATCCTTCGAACCGCTCTTTTGGCCGTACGTTGCGACGCGGCAACCGCGATTTTGTGATTCCCGAGGATTGGCATGTCCATTACGGGGATGCGACGATGTGTCGTCAGGCTTTGCTTGACGGTGAAGGCATTGCTGTCGACCTTTGTTTCCCTTTGATTGGTGACGAACTGGCCTCGGGCACCGTGCGACCAGTGCTCTTGGGCTGGCACCGACTGCCCTGGACCATGACCGTCTCAACATCCATAGCCGACGCAAAGGATCCAGTGATTCACCACGTTATGCATTATTTGAAACGCATTACGCGTGAAAGCTTCATGGATCGATGGCCTTTTTGGTACAAACGTTTTAATGTTTCGCAGGATTTGGTGGAATTGGATCCGAATACGCTGGAAGAACGCCCCGCTGAGGATCAGTCATAAATAATGATTGCATCACGAAGGTTCTCGAACTGATCGTGGAAAATCTTGTCCTGCTAGTCTATATTGACAGCTCAACACTCAGTTAAAGGAAAGATTCGTGACTGCTTCGAAGCCTAATACCGATCGTCAAGTGCCTCAGATTTGTCTTGATACGGAAACAACGGGGCTCGATCCCAACAACGGCGATCGCATTATCGACGTCGGCTGTGTGAAGTTGGACGGCCGCATGCACTCTTACGACAAGTGCTGGGAATTTCAGCGTCTCATCAATCCCGATAAGCAATTGGATCCCGAGATTGTCGAATTGACGGGCATTACCAATGAAGAGTTGGCCGACAAGCCCCACTTTGAAGACATCGTCGACGACTTTCTGGACTTTATCCGCGGCAGCGAACTGCTGATTCACAATGCGGCCTTTGACGTCGGGTTCCTCAATATGGAATTGGAGCGCTGCGGGAAAGGCAAGCTCGAAGACTATGTAGTCAACATTGTCGACACGATCGACATCGCGCACGAATTGTTCCCGGGCCGGCACGTGTCCTTGTCCGCACTTTGTGTGCTTTTGGGGATTGACGACTCAGAACGTACCGTTCACGGCGCCTTGATCGACTCGCAGATTTTGGCGGACGTCTATCTCGCCATGACGCGCGGTCAGAATAGGATGAGTTTGGAACTCTTTGATGACAACATCAAACTCAATCTTTATGACGAAAGCCTGATGGTCCGTATTCAGCCTACGGAAGAAGAGTTGGCCGAACACGAACGCATTCTCGACATCTGCGACAAGAAGAGTAAGAGCGTCTGCGCCTGGCGTAAGCTCACGCAAGGCGACGCACCGGCCGAAGAAGAGAAGGCCGAGTAAAACGCTGCTGGACGCTTTCGCATTCTCAGCAAAAACAAATCAGGGCCGTCCGTTCCCACTCGGGCGGCCTTTGTTTTTTGGGCTAAAATAGACAGTCTCTCAAACATTTGACGTTTCTTCAGATAGATCATGAGTAAGCCTCTTATCGTCATCAGTTCCCGCACCGGCAATACCATGGCCGTGGGTCATGCTATTTGCGATGCGTTGCCGCACGCGGAACTGGTTTCGCCCGCGGATCTCCCCGACGATCTCAGCGATTACAATCCTGTGCTTCTGGGCTTCTGGCGCAACAACGACGATGCGCCCGAAGAAATGTTTGAGGTGGCCAAACGTCTTCACGACAAAACTATCGGTTGCTTTGCGACGATGGCCGGAGACCCTGACGAAGACGAAGCTCGTCAGTGGATGCAGGATACCTGTGCGCGATTGGTCGCCGCGGGCGAAGGCAACACTCTCTCCGAGACTTTCCTCTGTCGCGGCCGCATGGATCCGAAAACAGTCGAGCAGATGACGAAATTGCTCGCCACCGAACCCTCGCGAACCCATCCCGACAGACTTGACCTGGCACGTGCGGCAGAACTTTTCCGCGGTGCTTTCGGTATGAATTGGTAGCGGTCTAGCAACCCTAAAAGGCCGCTCGGGCAATAGTCGGCGATTGACCGAGGAGTGAGAAGACTGCCGACGGTTATTTCTGGAAAACGATACGCAAAAAGAGCAAAAGGTCGTTTTGCCATTTTCTCCGACAGCCTGTACAATTTTCCGAATTGAACCCGATCGGGCGGTCCTTTCACTAGGAGGAAAGGACGCCGAAAGTACGATCGGGACAAAGACCCGACACAAAAAAGAGAAACCCAAAGGAGGATGAGCGTGACTCAAACGCTTGACAAGTCCGATAACGCCGCGAAACCTGCGAACGAAACCGCCGGTGAATCCCTCGGCGAAGCCGTTCGCTACGAAGCCCGTACGACGCGTGTGGTCGTGCATAACGTTCGTGAATTGGGCGCACTCTTGCGCGTTGCCCGTCAGCGTCTCAACATGTCCCAGACCGACGCGGCCATCTGTTGCGGTGTCGGCCGCCGTTTCTACGTCGAACTGGAAAACGGCAAGGAAACCGTCCGCATGGAAAAGGTTCTCGCCGTTCTCGATGCCTTGGGGCTTAACCTTGCTTTGGGCGGTCCCGGTATGGCCTTTACAGCGGATCAACTCGCCAACGCCTATGTGAAGCAGGAAGAAGGCGAACCCGAGCATGTTTGGGAAGCCGATTTCGATCAGGTGGCCGAAGCGCCGTTCGAAGCCGAAAAGCGCCGTACGCCCGGCCGCAAGTCCGGCAGCATCGCGCTTCAGTATCGCCGCAAGAGCCTTATTCGTACGAAAGAAGGCGAAATCATTCGTGTGGAAGATCCCGTCAAGAAGACGCGCCGTCGTCGCCGTATTGCCGTGGAAGAAAAACCGAATACCGAAAAGAAAGAAGCCTGATCAGGACGTTGCGTGATTCACTAAAAGTGTTTGGATCTGCACGGTTTTCAGTGCACCGGCCCGTTTCTATCGCGTATCACGACGAGAGAAACGGGCTTTTTTGTGTCCGTATCTTGTGGGAAAATCAAGCAAGGAACGAATAAGGATGCCAAGATGACAGCTATCGACGACAAAACCACCGTGTTTTTTCACAATCCCGATGAAGAAAACGCCTTTCTGTCGAACTGGTATTTCTCGCCCTTTGTGATCGAAGGGCGGCGTTTTACCTCGTTGGAACAATGGATGATGTGGAAAAAAGCGACGGTCTTCGGTGATGCCGAGACGGCACTGACCATACTCGCGACAGACGATTTTCCGACGATCAAGGCCTTGGGACGACGCGTGACCCCCTATAACAATCATGTTTGGAACGGACTTCGCCAGGTCGTGGTCTACGAAGGATTGTTGGCCAAATTCCGACAGAATCCGGACCTTCGATCGAAGCTCCTGGCGACGGGCGATGCGCCGTTGGCGGAATGTTCGGAAGACGATTTGATCTGGGGAAACGGTATGCGGATGACTGATCCGCGTCGTCACGACAGAACATGCTGGCGCGGTCAAAACCTCATGGGCTATACGCTCATGGCGGTGCGAGAGGCATTGAAAGTTGAGAAATGAGGGCGATCGGAAAGGGGACCGGCGGGTGTTGACGAGTAATTACGGCGATGAACCGACTCCGTTCGGGAATACTAAAGGTACAAAAAAGAGGTGGATACGATGCGAAAATCGTGTCCGCCTCTTTCTGTTTGGTGGATGGCAATTGGAATTAAAACCCCGATAACGTCCTTATAGGTTGTCAAAAATCGGTGCCATCAGGGCGATATCGTTGGGATTGGCCTGCCAATCGTAGACTCGGTTGTCCCAATCGGAGAGGATTTTCATCATGTCCATCAGAATCATCTTCGCATCCGAAGCGGACAGACCGAAATAGGGCGCGTAGCGCAGGGCATCGTCAGGATGCGTCAGCGTCTGTCGTCCGTCAATGGTCAGTCCCTTACCCACGCGGTTAAAAGCAGGCAGTACGCCGTCACGGCCTGTCATGGAGCCCATGAAAGCCGGTGAAATCCATTCGAGGGTATGCGCGGGCAAAAGCCTCCAGCCCAAGGATTCTCGGACAAAAAGCCAAGTGCGGGGCGTATCGGCTGCGGCCCCTCCCGTCATCAGACGGTAGACGATGCGCCGCCACATCAAGGGAAGATCCTTGGCGGGAGCGGCACCTTCACGATTGAGAATATCGGCCATGGCCAGATAGGAGAAAGGGACCGGTCGAGCGGAGCCCGGGCGATGCGTGCTCACTAAGGTGGCCGCCGAGAAAACGGGGAGTCTTTTCACGCGCGGTCCTTCGGGATTCAAGGGATCAGGGGCGCGATCCACGCGTTTTTGGAACAAAATCGTCTCTCCCATTTCGCGCTCAATCGCCGACGGCACAACGGGAATGCCGCAGTCACGGGCCATTTCCAACGCAATATAAAGCCAAAGTGGTCGGTTGATCGGGTCACTGAGCGAAGGAAGGCGTACCGTTTGCATCTCATTTTCACGAAGAACGGAGAGAACGGGACTGCGTCCGGGGAGTGTCAGAGCCCGTCTGAGATAGGTCAAATCCGTGGGACTCGCCTTGCCGCGTTCGGCTGCGTGATAAGCGTAAATCGTGTCTGAAAGTTCGGCCGTTCTTCGAATCGGAGACCGTAGCTTTAAGAGCTCAGTCTTCTCTCTCGGGGAGAAGACGCTTTTAGGCGACTTTCGCCCCGAGTGATCCTCTTCTTCAAACAATAAACCGCCGAACGCGTCATCTGGATTCGGGAAAAGAAGGGCCGCCGTTTCATCCTGACCGGCGTCTGATTTAAGACGCAGATCTCGAGGCTTTTCATTAACGATGATCGACAAGACGCGAGAGGACAAAGCACGGTCGGCCATAAAGCCGAAAAGGCGTTTTCCCGGGGGCGGCGTTTGGATCGTGCGGTCGAATTTAAGGTCAGCCCCGATCGGGAATCCATGATCAATCCAGTCGGCATCGTACTGAAAAGCGGGCAGCATAGCCCCGACGGCACCCGGCATTAAAGAGGGCTGGCGAAAATCAGCCGATGGTTGGGTAGTTCCCGAACGGGAATTCGGTAGAGTCGGAATCGAGAGACGTCCGATTTGTGGATTTTTGTCTAACCAGCCGGCTCGAACCGAGTAAATTCGATGCGAAAAGGTCGACATTATTGTTTAGCTCCCTTTTTTGGACTGGCGGGCTCGCTGGGGGAGGCGACGCTCCTCCAGCATGAGACCGGTCGTATCGGCTTCGCTCGCGAAAATGCCGGCGAAGGGGGCTTGATCGCCAAGAGACTGGAGCACGGCTGCGACGTTACCGATCGAAACGCCGGCATCACCATTTTCAATTTTGGAGAGGGTATTGAGAGAAATGCCTGATCGTTCAGCGACGACAGACTGGGGGAGGCGACGGCGAAGACGAGCAACACGGATGTTCTCGCCAAGAGTGCGGAGAGACTCTTCAACAGCAAAAGACCTTCTCATAACACGCAGTATCCTGTGAACTAAATTGGATAATCACTATCTTTATGTGAATTGAATCTTTTTTCTCATCCCTACGCCGCGAATCGGCAGAATTCCAAAAAATGGGGCTTATACGGGCTATGTACAAACTGAGAAAATAGGTTCTATTCACTCTTTAATGCGTATTATACCGCTCTTAACCTCAGAATACTGTGAATAAAGCCATTATTCTTTAATGTAATAAGACAGAATTTGACCTTCAGTTTTCATTCTTAGAGAAAGTCGAGGCGCTTTTAAGTGAGCGGAATGCTAATCCGGTTGGCTGTGTATGCCCCCTTCGATATCATCGGTAAGCATTCGTCAAGGTGAAGTTTTCGCTGTCGAGAGCGTTCGTCTTTGCAAATACGGTCGCTGATTTTAGCAAACTGTGGAGACTGTCATCGACTTATTTGAAAAGTCGAAAACGAGGTTCATTCTCAAATTTTTCTCTCGCCTCTCTACTACCATGAAGCAGCAAGGCTGTCAATAACAACAAAGTTGTTGAATATGTAAGTGCGTCGTGAAAAATAAAGCGTCAAATGTCTTTGAGACGACCCGACGATCGCATCAGGTGTTTCTTTTTTATCGGAACGAATTAACCTATTGATATATAAGTAGAAAGAAGAGATTGTTTAAAGATTTGGAGTTCCCGAACGGGAATTTCCTTCGAAAAACGCATTTTTTCTTGATTTTCGGCTTCATCATCCGGGATTTCGCTCCTTCAGTTCTATCGTCACCGGTCGATCGGCCGGATCTTTGCATGCTTTTTTCGTGATGAAGTCGAGACCGGTACGTTTATTTGGGGTGTCGTCTCGATGTTAGTAGATACTTCGATTCGGACCTTTCAAAAGCTGAAATAAAACCCGAACAGGACTGGAAACGGATATTTGATAGACCTTAGAAAAAACGACTCTGTCGACGGATTAATGTCGGAAAGGGAAGATGAACGGCCTTATGCTGTTTCTTAAAAGCACGCTTTTTTACTCTCTGCTTCCGCTTTCTTTTCACTCGACTTTAAAACGCCTGGGCGTCTTTTTCGGGTGGGTTTAATTTGGGGATTCTCGAAAGACGTACGACAGGTCGGTTCGTTTGCTGATCGTCAACCGCTCCTCGAAAACGCTCTCAAAAACCGTGAAAAAAAGGACAGAAAAAAAGCCGAAAAAGAGGGTACCGAAGTCGAATTTTTGAACCTACGAACGATCGTTTAGGAAAGAAAAGAAGCACCGAACGGGAATTCCGATTCTTCGGTTGCCTGAGGGTTATCCCGAAAACCTTCTCGCACTGGGGAGGAGAGAAAAAAATGAACTCAAACCGACTGAAAAGCTTTTTTTCTATCGCGAATCTTGTCATCCTCGCATTCGAGCACTAGAATGGACTTCGGAAAACGATTTCCAACCATTCTTTTCTGCGCCTCTCGACGACCCGCTCGTCCGGACTTGACCAGGTCCGCCCCGCCTCTCGGCGTCATGACGCTTAGTGAAGGCCGTCTTTTCATTCGACTTCCGTGTGGAAAATTTGTATTCCCGAACGGTGATTGAAAGTATTCAGCTTGAAAAGAGAGGACGGTCTTCTTTTGAGGAGACCAAAACATGCTTCATCAGAAATTTCTGACTTCTGCCGTTGCCACACTCTGTGCTCTCGGCTTTGCCGCCGCTTCCACCGCGGCTCCGATCACGACGGAAGGAACCGGTGTGGGCAAGCACGGTGACATTACCGTCGCCGTCACTTTCGATAATGGCAAGATTCAGAACATCAAGGTCGTTAAGAGTGCTGAAAATCCTGTCTTGGCTCAGGAAGTTTTCACGACGCAGCTCCAGCACGTCATTGATACCAATTCCGTCGACATCGATACGATTTCGGGCGCTACCTTCAGTTCTCAGGGTTTCCTTGCTGCCGTTAAGCAGGCTGCCGACAAGGCCGGCGTGAAGCTCGATAAGGCCGCTCAGAAGGCCGTGAAGAAAGTCGCAAAGACGCTCCCCAAAGAATCCACGTATGACGTTGTCGTGATCGGTGCGGGCGGTGCAGGCTTCTCCGCTGCCATTACCGCGAAGAACAAGGGTGCCAATGTGGTGCTTCTTGAAAAGATGCCGGCCGTCGGCGGCAACTCTTTGATTTCCGGTGCCGAAATGAATGCGGCTCAGAACTGGGTTCAGCCCAAGCTCGGCATCACGAACGACAGTCCGGAACTTCACGCCAAGGATACCTATAAGGGCGGTGACGAAAAGGGCGATATGAAGGTCATTAACGTTTTGACCCACAACGCACTTGATGCCGCCAAGTGGTGCCGCGATTATCTCGGCGTTCGTTTCGAAGACGACAATCTCTTCTTCTTCGGCGGTCACAGCGTCAAGCGTGCTCTGATTCCGGTCGGCCATACCGGTACGGAATTCATCGCGAAATTCCAGGCAAAGGCTCAGGAACTCAATATTCCGGTCATCACCAATATGAAGGCCGAAGAGCTCATCAAGGATAAGACGGGTCGCGTCACGGGCGTCAAGGCCACGATGGACGGCGAAGCCTATACCTTCAATGCCAAGGGCGGTGTGGTGCTCGCTACGGGCGGTTTCGGTGCCAATAAGGCGATGGTGAAGAAGTACAACCCGAAGATCGACGAACGCTTCATGACGACGGACGCTCCGGGTACCACGGGTGAAGCCCTCTACATGGCCGAACGTGCCGGTGCCGAACTCGTCAACATGGGCTACATCCAGACCTATCCGATCTGCGACCCGATCTCGGGCGTGATCGAACTGATTGCCGACTCCCGCTTTGACGGTGCCATCATGCTTAACCAGGAAGGCAAGCGCTTTGTGGAAGAACTCGGCCGTCGCGACGTGTTGTCCGAAGCCATCCTCGCTCAGACGGGCGGCTACTGCTGGGTTCTCTGGAACGATGAAATCGGCAAGATTTCCAATACTGTGAAGGAACACCCGACGGAATACGATGCCTTTACGAAGCAGGGCATCATGACGACCTGCCCGAATCTGAAGTGCATTGCCGACTTCACGAAGATGCCTGAAGACCAGTTGAAGGCCACCGTCAAGCGCGTCACCGACATGAAGGGTCCCGGCAACGACAAGGACTTCCATCACCGTGCCGGTTTGATGGACATGAGTCAGGGTACGTACTACGTTATCAAGGCCGTGCCTTCCACCCACCATACGATGGGCGGCATCAAGATCAATGAAAAGGCCGAAGTTGTCACTGCAGACGGCAAGCAGATCCCGGGTCTTTGGGCTGCCGGCGAATGCACGGGTGTGACGCACGGTACGAATCGATTGGGCGGCAACGCTTATACCGATATCATCGTCTTCGGTCGCATCGCCGGTGCGGCTGCAGCCGATGCTGCTAAGTAAAGCGTAGCGTGAGAGAAGTTTGAAAGGGCACTTTCATTCTCCTTAATTTTCTGCTATAAATTGTTCAGGAACTTCCTCGCTGAAGTCCATCGTTGTCCTGCAGGTCCAGCACTCCTTTTTGCCTGCAGGACAACATCTTCGACCTCTCGAGGTCACCAAAACGGCTGTCATCTGCAGGATGTCGGCCGTTTTCCTTTTGCGCTATTCTGAGAGCACAGTTTTTTGGAGAGGTTTCGCATGTCCCGTCTCTCGGATTTGAACGGACAACTTGTCTCCTTCGTCGATCCCGACTACAAACGCTTCGGCGACAGCCTCCAGCCCGGTATTACGAACCGCTTGGGCGTGAGGATGCCCGAGCTTCGTCGGCTCGCCAAAACCATTCTCAATGACGACCCGTGCGGTTTTTTGTCCGAAGCCTTGAGTTCTCCCGGACTTCTCACGTCACAAGAGAGTGTGATGATTACCGCCATCGTCCTCGGAGCGGCGAAGATGCGCGCGGCCGATCGGTTCACGTTTCTGAGCGCTCTGATTCCTTATCTTGACGGTTGGGCAACCGTTGACCTCACGGGCGGGGAACTTAAAACTTTTCGTGATGAATCGATTCACAGCAATGCCTATCTCGGTGCCTTATTGACCGATGAGAGGCCCATGGCGGTTCGTCTCGGACTTGTCATTCTTCTCTGCCACCGCAAGACCGTGGACGACATTGACGTGTCTCTCGGCCTTCTTACCGGGTCTTCGGCATATGAGCTTGCCCGCACCGAGTATCTTGTCTCCACGGGCTTGGCCTGGCTTTTTGCGACCTATTTTGCAGTGGATCCCGAGAAAATCGAAGCGAGACTCGAAGCCGACGTGAGGCGAGGGCGCATTGACCCCGTCACGCTCGCACGCACGCTGCAGAAGATTCGCGACTCAAGGCGAGTCGGCAAAGCCGATAAGCTGCGCATCACCGCCAGATTTTCCGAGCGCTTGTCGCGAAGCCCGTCAAAAACGGCTTGATCTCAGGCATAATGCTTTCACCCAATCATTTGACCAAACAAAAAAGGACACAACAATGACCGACTCCGCAGACAAACAGGAACCGCAGCTCGAAGCTCATCCCTTGGAAGGCGTGGTGCTTCTTTCCGAAGCCAAGTGGGATGCCGAGGCTTTTCTTGCCGGCATGAAGGAAGTCTGGGATTTCGAATTGACGCCTGACCATAAGGATCCCGACGCTCCGATCGTTTTTGAATTCGGCGGTTCCGTCGTCGCCATCAAGCTCATGGCCGAAAAGCTCGACGCCGAGGTCGCCGCTTCTCACGCCGCCATGAATCCGATGTGGAAGGAAGCCGGCATGATGGCGAAACTCCATCAGGCCTATATTGCCGTTCTCGCCATCCCGAAGAGCTGCTCCGCCATGGACAACGCCGCCATGATCGTGAAGGTTCTCGACGTGCTTTCCCGTCAGGAAAACGCCATGGCCGTCGACAACGGTTCGACGCTTTTGGGCCCCGACGGCTATCGCGAAGGCGCTTCCGTCATGAAGCACGGCGAACTCCCGATCTTTAATCTCGTGACCTTTGCGATCGCCCGTGAAGACGAAGAAAAGTGCGTCGGCGTTACGATGGGCATGACGATGCTCGGCCACCGCGAACTCGAAGTTCTTCCCGTCAAGGCTGCTCCCGATACCGTTCAGGAATTCCTCTACACGATTGTCGAATGGAGCCTCAAGTCGGGTAAGGAAGTGGAAGTGGGTGCGCTTCTTGGCCTCAATCCGCAGAACCGTCATCCGGTAAAGCTCGCAGAATCCCGCTTGATTCCGGGCCTTGAAACGCTGCAGATCGAACTCTAATCGATCAGGTTTCCAAGAGAAACACCGAGCCTCGACGGCAGACCTTCAGGACACTCTGGATGGGGGGACGACGCCGAGGCTTTTTTGTGCCCGTGATCCTCGTCGGATCATGCCGGAAAAGCCAATAAATCCCCAATAATAATATTATTTAGGGGAGGCACCTCTTTTTCATTTGGGAAAACCCTAAGCATTTTGGCGAAAACCTTCATAGTTTTCAACCGACATTCTGTCTATAGTATGGAGGTCTTAATTTTCGAAGACCGAGTGAGGCCACTCGCTCGGACTGCGCATAACTAAAGAGGAATCATCACATGTGCACTTCCATTATCGTCGGCGAAAAGGCAACGGCTGACGGCTCTTTCATGATGGCCCGCTCTGCGGACAGCAATGCTCTCAAGGCTCAGCACTTCGTTATTCACGAAGCTCGCGACAATGCCGCCAATGCCATGTATCGCACTCAGGACTTCAAGGGTGCAACCGATTTCAAATGGCCGATGCCGGCTCATTCCATGCGTTACACGACGGTTCCCAACTGGCAGACCCAGTTGCACGGTGCCGTCGGTTTCAATGAAGAAGGTGTTGGTCTTACCGGTACCGAATCCATCTTTGCCGACGATCATGCCTTGACCTTCGACCCGTACAACAAGGCCACCGGTATCACCGAAGACGATATCTGCGAAGTGATCCTGCCGCGTTGCAAGACCGCTCGCGAAGCCTGCGCTTATTTGGGCCACGTCATCGAAACGGTCGGTGCCGCCGAAGGTTTCGGCGTTGCCTTTATCGACTCGAAGGATCTTTGGTACCTCGAAACCGGTACGGCTCACCAGTGGATTGCCCACCGTACGCCCGCCGACAAGTACTTCTGCTCCGGCAACCAGG
>JAHHRG010000033.1 GCA_020025965.1 Sutterella sp. | reverse complement strand
AGTAGGTGGGTCAGTTTATGTCGTTTGGTGGGTCAACTTGCATGTCGCTTGACACAAACTCTTCCTTATCATTGTTGTTACAGGTAGCAATGTAAGTAGCTAATGATGCTGAAATGGCCTTTTATTCATCCCATTTTCTTGTGTAAAATAGACAGATCGTACAGCCCTCTAACACATCAAAAATCTGGAATTTAAATGGCAGTAGATTCAATTAAAGTACCAGCGAAAAAAGCTGTCCGAAGAGCAGGAGAGAAACTTCGCACTCCGGGTTTGCCTGATTCCGAGACAACGGACGCTCTTCAGGTATTATCCGATTGGCGTGCTCTTTACTATCGCCCTATCAATACCATCCAAGCATTGATTAGAAAAAAAATCGATGCTTTAAACATCAAGTCCGCGATTGTTGCCCAACGTCTTAAAAGAACTCCATCCATTGTTGCGAAGTTGAAACGCTATCCGTCTATGCAACTTGACCGCATGCAGGATATTGGAGGCATCCGTGCTGTAGTTAACAACGTTGATGAAGTTTTCAAATTACATCAGTCTCTGGTTCGGGGGAGACACAAACATTCTCCTGTCATTCCAGAGAAGAACTACATCGCAAATCCCAAAGCCGATGGCTATAGAGGTATTCATCAAGTATTTAAGTACAGTACTTCTCAACACGAAGAGTTGGAGGGAATGTTAATTGAAGTTCAAATTCGCACAAAACTTCAACACTACTGGGCTACAGCAGTTGAAACTCTAGGGGTAATTGAAAAATCTTCTTTCAAAACAGGTATCGGCGATGAAAAGTTCAAGCAATTTTTCCGAGTTTGCAGTGCGCTTTTTTCTATCCGAGAAAAACAACCTATCATTGAATGTCTGCGTGAAAAATCACCTAAAGAGATCGTTCAGGAGTTTCTCCAACTAGAAGAAGAACTTGGAGTTTTCGACAAACTCGCTGCTTTTACATCCGTTGTCCGAGCAACCTCTGGTGTCGAAAACAAAAAATCGAATGGTTATTATCTTCTCATTTTAGATACCGATAAGAAAATCACTTCGTTCATTCCATTTGCTTCTGACCAGCCTCAGTTGGCTGAGCAGATGTATATGCTAATGGAAAGTAAGGAAAAAAATAATCCCAACATCGATGTTGTATTAGCAGCTGCGGGAGATATGAAAGACCTCCGAACTGCTTATCCAAACTACTTTGTTGACACTAAAGCTTTTATTACCAACCTTAAAACAATTTGCTCAGAAATTTTAGCAAGCTAACAATAATTCCTTAGCTATATAGCCCTAGCACTTAGCGCTAGGGCTTTTTTTATACCTGAGTTAAGCGCCTTTGCCGACATCTTCCCTAGATCCAGTCTGCGAGGACGCTTAATCAAGACAACTAAAGGCATCGCCCAAAGCGGTGCCTTTTTCTTTATCAGGAGGCCGTATGTCTCTCTAGCCCATTCTCCTCGGTAAGAACAACCTCTCCAAAGAAGATGCTTCCAAGATCATCGTCGAGAGCATTGCGATCGTAGCCCTTCTCGCCTACGGCTTCGAACCTACGGAATACGGGCTCTGAGTACTTATGGTCAAGACCGCCATCTTCTTCGGAGTTCTGTATTGAAATACTCTATCGCTCAAGCTCGACACGTCATCCAAGTGGTTCCACGAATTTGTCACGGGCTATGGTTCCGTGTGTCTGACCGATGATGAATGCAGTCCTTAAACAAGAAATGACAGACCAGCAGATTCAGCGATTGTTAGGAAAGAAGATTTCTTCACCTCACAGTTCACCTTAATTAATTACATCGAACCGAATTCAAACGAACCTCGTAGGCATAAGTCTGCCTTTCGTTTCGTTTGAAACGAAAAAAGCCCGACAATCGCCTATAAACCAATAGCCTCTACGGGAAACACCGAACGCGAAACTCGTTAGAACAGTGTAAATTTAACCCTTCGACCAAAGTGCCTTACGACCAATTTAAGAGGCCACCCCGGAACCCGCTAAGACCAAAGCGGGTTCCACCCACGAGCAGAGGAGAGAAAGAAAAAAAATGGACCGATCAAAAATCAAACTTTGCCTTATCGGAGCTGTCATCACGAGCATCACCGTCATGCTGCTCGGCTACTTCATCGCTCCGGATTCTTCCCTGCTCGTCCTGGGGCTCATCGGTGCCGTGTTGGGTGTTGTGGGTGCACTGACGCTTGTCAATCAGATCGACAAACTGCAGGAACGCGTCGAAACGCAGTTGAATTCGATCAGCAAACTCGATCAGCCCTATGATTCCGAAACGCGCGAATTCTTCCTCACTGACATGGACGAACAATTCGTTCGCAACCATGCTCAGAAAATAGCCAACAACGCAAAGCTTGACCGCACGATCGATCCCGCCCGTATTGCCGTGACGCACGACGGCCATCTTTTGGGCTTTATTGACAACAAATTCAACGATACGATGATTCCTGTCATCGATCAGTTTGCCGCCGACATTACGATCCGTGCCCGCATCCATACTGAAGAAAAGTTCCGCCTCGGCGTTTCGATTCGTTCGAAGAAAACGGCCGCCCGCGAAGCTTTGAAGAAAGCCCTTGATGCCTGCGCCGAGCTTTAAAAGATAGACTTTTATCAAATGCAAAAAGGCCTTTGATGTCGAAAGGGAGTTTCTCTTTCGGTATCAAAGGCCTTTTTTCTATATCAAAGTTTCGAGGACACCGGTCGGCGTTCCGAAACGTCAGCGTTCACGCTTATTGCTCCGACATCAAGCTTTGTGTCGGTTACACCCGCCGCTTCACTCGGCGGACCGCCTCGGTGTCCAAGATGAAACTTTAGCGCATTTTCCCTGCCTTTTTCCACACTTCATCGCGATTCTCTCCCAAGCGTCTAAGGGCTATTCCTTCTGGTACTTGCTTGTCTTTTAGAATAAACTTGAAACATTCGTTGAGTCCGACAAGTCTTTCGTTTGATCGATAAAACGTAACGTCTCCCCTTCCTCTGTCGGTTGAGGAGTTTCGTCGCGTCCCCCTCTATCGACTAATAGAAAACGGATATTACGCGCGAGCTCGCTTTCCGTAATATTAATGAGTTGACATTCCTGAGACCCATGAAAATGCCAAAAACCCAAGCAAAAAGACCGAAGCTCATTTTGGAGATTGCCGTCGTGATTGCCTGCAAGCTTCTTTTCATCTTCGGTCTCTGGTATTTCTTCTTCAGTCCGGCACATCGGCCTCTGATAAATCCCGAAACGGTTGGCAATGCCATCCTTTTCGACCAAGCTTCCCCCACACAAACCAACATTGATAAAGGAGACCCGCAATGATCCCTGCCGATCTAGTCGATCTCTCCCGACTGCAGTTCGCAGTCACTGCTATGTACCACTTCCTGTTTGTCCCGCTGACGTTGGGGCTTTCCTTCATGCTTGTCGCGATGGAAGTCACCTACGTCATCACGGGTAAGCAGATCTACAAAGACATGACCCGCTTCTGGGGCAAGCTCTTTGGCATCAACTTTGCGCTTGGCGTCGCCACGGGCATTACGATGGAATTCCAGTTCGGTACGAACTGGGCTTACTACTCCCATTACGTGGGCGACATCTTCGGCGCACCGCTCGCCATTGAAGGTCTGATGGCCTTCTTCTTGGAATCGACCTTCATCGGTCTGTTCTTCTTCGGTTGGGATCGCCTCTCCAAGGGCAAGCACTTGGCCGCCACCTGCATGATGGCCTTGGGCTCGAACCTCTCCGCTCTCTGGATTCTCATCGCCAATGCCTGGATGATGAGCCCCGTGGGTTCCGAATTCAACTTTGAAACGATGCGTATGGAAATGACGGACTTCTGGGCCGTCGTGACGAGCGAATGGGCTCAGGCCAAGTTCGTTCATACCATCGCCGGCGGTTATATGACGGGTGCCATTTTCGTGATGGCTCTCTCGGCCTTCTACATGCTCCGCCGTCAGGACGTGAAGTTTGCGAAGTCCTCCTTCCGTCTGGCTGCCGCTTTCGGCATCATCGCTTCCGTCATGACCATCCAGATGGGTGACGAATCCGGTTACCTCGTCACGCGCGATCAGCCGACGAAGATCGCCGCCATGGAAGCCATTTGGGAAACGCACGAAGCCCCGGCTCCGATGGCCGTCTTTGCCATCCCCGATGAAGAAAACCGTACGAACAAGGTGGAAATCAGCGTTCCCTATGTCTTCGGCATTATGGGTACGCGTTCCCTTTCGACCGAAATCCCGGGGATCAATCAGCTCGTCGAAACGGCCAAGGATCGTATTGTGAACGGTCAGGCTGCCGTCGCCACTCTGGAAGCCCTTCGTAAGGACCCGAAGAACACGGAACTTCAGGAAGCCTTCCTGGCTAAGAAGGACGACCTCGGCTTCGGTCTTCTCCTGAAGCGCTACACGAACGACGTCGCCAACGCAACGCCCGACATGATCGAAAAGGCCGCTTTGGATACGGTTCCGTCCGTCACGCCGATGTTCTGGTCCTTCCGCCTGATGGTGGGCTCCGGTCTCGTCATGGCCCTCGTCTTCGTCCTGGGTCTTGTCTACTCCATGAAGAACACGATTCACGAAAAGCGCTGGTTCCTCCGTCTTGCCTTCCTTTCGCTGCCGCTCCCCTGGATTGCCTGCGAAGCCGGTTGGTTTGTCGCCGAATACGGTCGTCAGCCCTGGACGATTTTCAACGTCCTGCCGACGCACCTCTCGGTCTCGAGTTTGTCGGCTGCTGACGTGGCAGGTTCCCTCACGGGCTTTGCCATCCTTTACACCGCTTTGATCATCGTCGAAATGTACCTGATGATCAAACTCGGCAAGAAGGGGCCGAGCACGCTCGGCACCGGCCGCTATCACTTCGAACAGAATAAGTAAGAGGACTCTCAAATGATCGATTATGAAATCCTCAAAGTCATCTGGTGGCTTTTCATCGGCGTCCTCTTGGTGGGCTTTGCCATCATGGACGGCCATGACATGGGTGTCGGTACGCTTCTGCCTTTCTTGGGTAAGAACGACAACGAACGCCGCATCATGATCAATTCCGTCGCCCCGCACTGGGACGGCAACCAGGTCTGGCTCATCACCGGCGGCGGCGCCATGTTTGCCGCCTGGCCCCTGATGTACGCAACGGCCTTCTCCGGCTTTTACTGGGCGATGTTGATTGTCCTTATGGCACTCATCTTCCGTCCGGTTGCCTTTGACTACCGCTCGAAGGTGGAACACACCACCTGGCGTACGTCCTGGGACTGGATGCTCTTTATCGGTTCCGCCGTCCCGCCCGTGATCTTCGGTGTGGCGTTCGGCAATCTGCTTCTGGGCGTGCCTTTCTACATTGACGACACGATGCGTCCGATCTACACGGGCTCCTTCTGGGCGCTTTTGAATCCCTTCGGTCTCGTCTGCGGCGTGCTCTCCTTGGCGATGATTGTCTTCCACGGTGCCAATTACCTGGTGCTGCGTACGGAAGGCGAACTTCAGGCTCGTGCACGCACGGTGTCCTGGATCTTCGGCCTTTTGTCCGCCGTGCTCTTTGCGGTCGGCGGTCTCTGGACCTACTACGGTATTGACGGCTACGTCGCCGTGGCAGGTCTTGATCCGGCAGGTCCCGCCAATCCCCTGGCCAAGACCGTTGAAGTCGTTGAAGGCGCTTGGTTCAAGAACTATGCCGACTTGCCCGTTTTGTGGGTTGTGCCGGCTCTGGGTCTCATCGGTACCCTCCTGGGTGCGCTGATGATCCGTGCCGACAAGGTCAAGACGGCGATTCTTCTCTCGTCCGCCGCCCTTCTCGGCATCATTCTGACGCCCCTGATTTCGATGTTCCCCTTCATCATGCCGTCCTCCTCGATGCCCAACGCCGGGCTCACGATCTGGGACTGCACGAGCTCTCACCTGACGCTTGAAATCATGTTCTTCGTCACGTTGATCATGCTCCCGATTGTGCTCTTCTATACGAGCTGGGCTTACCGCGTGATGAGCGGCAAGCTGACGAGCGACTACATCGAAAAGAACACGCATTCACTTTACTAATCTGGGATAAGGAAAGGCGTTTACTTCAAAACGCCTTTCCCGGAGACAATCATCATGGCCTATTTCTACTGGTTTGCCGGTCTTGCCTTCGCGGTTCTCTTGGCCGCCGTCCTCGAAACGGTGGCATCGAAGAATGACGCAGAATAAGACGCAGGCTGCAACGCCCGCCCCTGCCAACGGTTTCGTGCGGGCGCTCTCCGTCATTGCCGCCTTTGCCGTCATGGCGCTCGTGGTGCTATACCCGAGAGCCATTGCCGAAGACGGTGCGTCGGTTCCTCACAGCAGCTTCGTTCTTCTCATGATGGGAATGAGCGTCTGCTATATCGTCGGATTCGGCTTTGTACCGAAAAATAAAATCCTGCGCATCCTCTTCTCTCCCTATGTGGGCTGGGCACTGATGGCAGTGGGACTCTTTTTAGTATTCGGCTAAATTCCGAACGACACGTCAAAAACACGAAAGCCTCGATTTCCGCAAGGGAATCGAGGCTTTTCTGTATCCGAAGCTTGATATTTCACAGAGATTGCCGAGTTCGAGCCGAGCAATCCCGGTTGGATTCTTTATCTCTCAGCTTCTCGGGAAGAAGAGATCCAGAGACTTTTTGGGGCTCGGCTTGGTGACCATCGATACCGCTACAAAGAGCACGATCGCCGCGATCATGCCGGGCACAATCGCATGAAAGCCGCCGACCGGAATCTTCATAATCGAGACGGTCAGGTAGACCGCCATGCCGCCGACAACAGAAACCAAGGCTCCCGCCGCCGTCGCCCGGCGCCAGAAGAGACCGCCGATCAAAGGCAGGAGAATGGCGAGCTCCAAGCCGCCGAAAGCAAACATATTGATCCAGGCCACGACGTCCAAGGGCTTGACTGCCAAAATCAGCGCGAGAAGACCCAGTGCTCCGGTGAGCCCGCGGGTGAATGCTGCCAGGCGCTTTTCATCATTTCCCAACTGAGGTGCCCGACGAAGAAGGAGGTCCTTCACGATCGCCGAGGACGCGGCCAACAACAGCGAACTCACGGTCGACATCGTGGCTGCAATCGGTCCGATCAAGCAAATGCCGGCGGTCACCGGATTCATATAGTGAGCGATTAAATAGGGAATGACACTGTCGGTCGTCGGACCGATCTCCGAAAGAGGAACCGTCAGCACACCGCGGGCCAGCACACCCAAGGTCGTCATCCCGATCATGAGCGCACCGCAGACAACGGTCGAGACAATCATCGCGAGATGCAAATCGGACGAACGCTTGTAGCTCATACAGCGAACGGCCGACTGCGGCAGTCCCAGGGTTCCGAAGCCGACGAGTATCCAGGCAGACAGAAGAAGCGGAATACCCAATGCGCCGCCCGCAGTTGGCGTCAGGAGGCTCCCGGCGGACTCAGGTCCCTTCGGGGCTACCGCTGCGACTTCCGCCATGATACGGTCGAGCCCGCCGCCCGCATCCAAAATCACCCACGCCAATGCGCCCATCCCGATGAGCATCAGGATCGCACAGACGGTATCCGTGACGGCTACAGCTCTGAAGCCGCCGAAGGCCGTATAGAGAACCGTCACCAGACCGAAGAGAAGAAGCCCAGTCGTGTAGTCGAGCTCCGCCGCTTTCGAAAAAATCGTTGCGCCGCCGATGAACTGCCCCACCATCATCGTGGTAAAGAAAATGAGCGTCAATATAGCCAAACCGTCCGCCAGGAAGGTAGCCAGTTTGGAGTCTCCAAAACGCGCACGAATCAAATCCACCACCGTGATAGCTCCTGCGGCTCTCGAGACAATGGCCATTTTTTTCCCGGCAACGCCCAATATCAAAAAGCCGGCAATGATCTGAGGCGCAGCAAAGACAACCCAACCGAGCCCCAGCTGCCAGGCAATGCCGGGACCGGATACAAAGGAACTCACGGACCCGTAAGTTGCGACCAGGGTCATTGCCAACACAAAGCCCTGCAGGCTTCGGTCACCCAAAAAGTACTCGCCTGCAAAGTGAGTCTTTTTGGGATTCCGCTCGGTGACGATCGTCATGACGATCAAAATCGCCAGAAACACGGCAATCGGAAGAAGAATGAGCCATTGGGTCATTTTTCCTCCTCCCCGCGTCGATAAGCGTCCGCCGCATCGTCCAAAGGTATATCGGTAAAGCAACGCTTCACGAGTACAAGCACACCGACGACGGAAAAGAGATAGCCGCCGATACAGGACGCCACGAACCAGAGAGGCATCGAGAAAAGCGTCATTTCGCTCTTTTCAAAAAGCAAAACGGTTCCCCAAAAATAGAGAACCGTCAACAAGGCGACCGCCATCGTTGCAGCCGCTTCCTTGTGAGAAGCGCGCAACGCCCGGTCATAGTCACGGCGACTCGTTTCCGAGTCGGACGTCTTTTTTAATTCCATGATTTGGCTTTTGCCTGGAGCGGGACACCGGCCGCTTTCACAGCCTTCTTCAACAGGAGGAGGTCGTCCCAAGCCTTCGCCTTCTGATCGGGCGAACGCAAAAGATAGGAAGGATGGTAGGTAACGACAGCCTTCGCAAAAAGACCGTCGGCATATTCCACCGTATGAATCCTGCCGCGCTGAGAGCCGATCGTTGCACTCGGTTCCGCCTTCAAAAGCGTCTGGAACGCAAAACGCCCCATGATGAGAATGACGCCGGGCTTCAGGAGTTCCAACTGACGACGAAGGAACTTTTCACAGCAGACGATTTCGGCGGGAGCCGGGTTGCGGTTCTGCGGCGGACGGCACTTCAGTACGTTCATGATCGCGATATCGTCACCGCGACGAATATTGACCGCATCAAGCATTTCGGTCAGAAGCTGGCCGGACTTTCCGACAAAGGGAATCCCCTGCAGATCTTCTTCGCTCCCCGGCGCTTCGCCCACGAGGACCATGCGTACACCGGGTTTGCCTTCGGCAAACACAACATGATGACGCGTTTTTTCCATCGAGCAGCAACGGCAACTTTCGGCCAAAGCTTTGAGTTGCGACCAGTCTGCAGTCGGAATCGCCGAGGCAATATCCGGATCGAGAGTAAGAACGGGTTGTGCGGGTGCGGCGGGCTTCGCCACGGGGGCAATCGGCGCGGGCGCCGTCCTGGGACGATAAGTTTCACGAACATCGCGAACGGGCGTCGTGTCGCGAGCCGGATAACGAGCGGGACGCGCCTCCATCCCCGAAGCCGGCACGGACGCACGCGCCTCGGCAGGACGAGCCTCGTTTGCTACGGGGGTATCGGCCACCAAAGAGGATTCGGGGAGCAGCGGATCAATCGATTCGCGAAGGAGCCACTGGGGACCGATCCCCATCGCTTCCCAAATTCGGCTCTGATCGGCATTAAGCATGGTCGGCCTCACTGAAGTCGGCTCGCATCAGAATCGCATGTTCGCGACCGCGGCCCATGTCGGTTCGGTAATAGTTTTTGCGAATACCTACGCGCGCGAACCCCGAGGTTTCGTAAAGACGAATGGCTCGCATATTCGATTCGCGCACTTCCAGGTGGCAGCAAATCTTGCCGGCTTTCTTTGCGCAATAGATTGCGTGATTGAGCATCATGCGCCCGAGTCCCTCTCCCTGACGGTTGGGGATAACGCCGATCGTCAACAGTTCGCACTCGTCAAGAACGGGCATGACGACGGCCCAAGCAAGGATCACTCCCGCTTCGTCGGTCAATACGGATCCCCACCAATCGTTCTTTAAAACGTCGGCAAAGTCGCCGGCCGTCCAGGGCGTGGGTTCGACAAGCGCTTCAAGACGCGCGAGTTCCTCAACATCCTCGGCCGTGATCGAACGAAAAAGGGGCAAAACCGTCACAGACGTTCTCCTCGGGCACGCTGCTCGATCGTCAACGCAACGCGATCGCGCACATAAAGAGGAGCGGCGAGCGCAGGCATCATCGTGCGACCGGCATCCTCATCCATGAACCCCAATCGGGCCATCGTGAGAATCATCGTGTCGGGCACGGCAAGAAGCGGAAGCGTCTCGGGCAATCCGATTTCCTCGGCATAGACCGAAAAGGCCGTACCGCAGACACAGTCGGCGTTTTCACGGGTGAGCCACGGAAGAGCTTCCGCAGGCTTGACGAGCAAAGGTTCGATCACGGGCTTCAAGCGATTCCCTTCCCCCGTCGTTTCATAGATTGCCGCATAACACTCGTGCATGCGAGCGTCGTTCATGACGGCAATACGACGACCAGCCGGGAGATGCGCCGCATCCGCAGCAGCTGTAGCATCGGCTTCGAGGCTGCAGACGGCGGCGAGCTGCGTTTTGAGCCCCCAGGCAATCCCCTGAGCGACGCCGCAGGCGACACGTAGCCCAGTGAAACTTCCCGGACCCGCACCGAAGGCAACCAGTGCGATGTCTTTTTTCGTGAGTTTGGCTTCCGAGAGAAGCTCGTCGACCATCGGCAGAATGCGCTCGGCA
This sequence comes from Sutterella sp., assembly GCA_020025965.1. Taxonomy (GTDB): domain Bacteria; phylum Pseudomonadota; class Gammaproteobacteria; order Burkholderiales; family Burkholderiaceae_F; genus Sutterella. The sequence continues at coordinate 11,171 of JAHHRG010000033.1, read as the reverse complement.
TGCTTGTTGCCGACCGTTTCGCTACGCATCACGGAAACGGCACCGTCACGCGTCAGAAGCGCGGCGGAACACTGCTGATTGGCCGTATCGATGGCCAAAATGGGAAGGTTCGACATGACTCTCTCTGAAAAAGATTCTGAATCTGAATATTATAAAGCGTCGGAGGTGTTTTCCAACGAAAAACGGGCGCCGTCCTGAAACAGCACCCGCTTTTGGGAAGCTCAATTTTTCTTCTCTTATTGAACGCCGACAGCGTCCGCTTGGGCCGTCTGCGCATTCACGTTCGGACGGTTGCCGACGCGTTCGACGTGAAACTCTCGAATCTGCTCGCGCATCAGCGTTCTGTCTTCAGTGCAAAGGCGCTTCAGATTCACGTGTTTGGCGCGCACCTTCGCTACGTCATCATGTTTTAGAGCGAATCGGCGGCGAAGCGCTTCTTTTTCGGGACCCGAAAGAAGTTCGCGCATGGCATTGCGTTCTTTATTCGTCATGATGCGCCAGTTAAGAGACCGACTTGTCGCGTCAAGATAGGGCCACAGATCGGCTCTTTCCTTCGCGCTCATCTCGCTCCAATGTCTGACGCAGGTCACTTTATAAAGCTCGCAATCGTCTTTCACCTCATTGGATTCGCCAACCGGCCCCTGCCAGGCAAAAGCGGTGGTGCAACCGAGGCAAAGCATCATCAGGACGGCATGCTTTTTGATTTGCATAGTTTGTCAGAAAGAAAAAAATTTCTTGGTTGACCTCACTATATCAGTTTTGCCTTAGTCAGAATCCGTCGACCCCATAGGGGATGCCCTATCCACCCCTAAAAATTTAGGGGTTTACCCTTAAAAATTACCGCTTTTCCTACCATTTTTAAACATTTCCCTGAAGAAGGTATGTTTCCGAATCTAGGGGTGTTTTCTCATATCCTTTTGAAATAAAATAAAAAAGACCGAAAGGTACAAGTATTTCCACACGTCCTAATTTGTAACAGCGTATAGTTTTACTAGCGCTCTCATTTGTAACAAGCGAGAATACTCCTACCGAAGAAGGAAACCGACTCAAACGTTTTCTTTCCGAGATTCAAAGAGAGACAAGGATTCTAAAGACTTTTCAGTAGAAACCCGAATCTTTTCTCTCATTTGTTTCATTCACTTTTGGAGAATGATTGTGGAACGTAATCCCAAGATCCTCGTCGTTGACGACGACCCCCGCCTGCGTGACCTTCTGCGTCGCTATTTGGGCGAAAATGGCTTCCAGGTTTTCGTGAGCGAAAACGGTGCCGCGATGAACCGTCTCTGGGTGCGCGAACACTTCGACGCCCTCATCCTTGACCTGATGATGCCGGGGGAAGACGGTCTCCAGATTTTGCGCCGCCTGCGTGCCGCCAAGGACCAGACGCCCGTCATCATGCTGACGGCTCGCGGTGAAGACGTTGACCGTATCGTCGGCCTCGAATTGGGTGCCGACGACTATATCGCCAAACCTTTTAACCCGCGCGAACTGTTGGCCCGCATTCATGCCGTGCTTCGCCGCCGTCCGGCTCCGGACGCCCCCGGTGCTCCGTCGATGGAAAACGAAATCGTCGCATTCGGCGACTTCGAACTCGATCTCGGTACCCGCGTGCTGAAGAAGAACGGCGAACCCGTGGCTTTGACCACCGGCGAATTCGCCGTGCTGAAGGCCTTTGCCCGCCACCCGCGTCAGCCGCTTTCTCGCGACAAGCTGATGGAAATGGCTCGCGGCCGCGAATACGAAGCCTTCGACCGTTCTTTGGACGTGCAGGTCTCGCGTCTTCGCAAGCTGATCGAACCCGATCCTTCGAAGCCCCGTTATCTGCAGACCGTTTGGGGTTTGGGCTATGTGTTCATTCCCGACGGCACGAATTGATCCGAGTAACTGCTGATTGATCACGCAATACGCCCGTTATGCTCATGGCTGACGGGCGTTTTTTTGTATCCGGGCGGGTCCCTCGAGCGGACTCTCCGCTACACTTGAGTCATCCGAGTGCGCTCTTGCGCTGATTGCCCTCACAAAAGCAGAAAAAACTATGTCCATGATCAATTTTCAGCGAAAGCATCGTCCGAGCCTTTTCTGGCGGACCTTTCTTTTGCTTTGCGGCCTGATCTTTTTCAGCGTGATCGGCTGGCTGCAGAGTTTTCGCGTATTGTCCGAGCTCCCTTATTCTCAAGGGGTGGCTCAGCACATCGTGTCGACGGCAAACCTCACGAAATATGCGCTTCTCTCCGCAGACCCCATTTACCGTATCGACCTTTTGAAAATTCTCGCCGCCCGCGAAGGCTTGGTGATTTCCCCGCGCGATACGACAGACCGCGTGAAAAGCCTGCCGACCGACGGGCTCAATTCTCTCATTGAACAGCTCGTGAAGAATTCTCTGGGACCCGATACGGTCCTCGCCTCGAGCGTTAACGGAAGTACCGGTCTCTGGGTGTCGGTTGATATTGACGGCGATGCGTACTGGATGCAGACGAGCAGCGACATTCTCGATCCTCCTTTCGGGACGACCTGGCTTTGGTGGGCATTGGCCGCCTGTATGGCGAGCTTGTTCGGTGCAACGCTCCTCACGCGACACGTCATTGATCCTCTGGCTCGTTTGAGTCAGGTTGCCGGTCAGTTGGGACAGGGCAAAGTTCCCGATCCCCTGCCCGAAGACTGCGGCACGGCCGAAATTCAGGCCGTCAACATGAGCTTCAATCACATGGTGCAGGACTTGCGTCGAATGGAAGCCGACCGAGAGCTCCTGTTGGCCGGTGTGAGTCACGACTTGCGTACGCCCATTACCCGTCTGCGTCTTGAAGTGGAATTGGCGGATCTCCCCGACGACTCCCGCAACGCCATGGTGAGCGATCTGGAACAGATGGAAAACATTGTCAATCAATTCCTCTCATACGCACGTCACAGCCATGAAAAGCAGGAATTGGTCGATTTAGGCGAAGCCGCCAAGGCTGCGATGGACAATGCTCGACTCGCAACCGACGCCAGCGTTACGGTGGAAAGTTCCATTGCCTCGCACGTTTATGTTGTTGCCCATCCGCTTGAACTCTCGCGCGCCATTCAGAATCTCTTTACAAACGCCATGCGTTACGGCCGAAGTGAAGACGGCATTCTGAAGTTGCACATCAAGGTTGAAACGGCGAAAAACGGTCAGGAAGCCATCATCAGTGTCGGCGACGAGGGACCGGGTTTGCCAGCTGATCAGCGCGAACGCGTCATGCGTCCTTTTGAGCGCGGTGAAAGCGCTCGAAGCGGTGTGACGGGGACGGGGTTGGGTCTCGCCATTGTGGATCGAATCGTTCGCCGTTCCGGCGGTTCGGTGACGCTCGGCGAAATGGATCCGACGGGGCTCCTTGTTCGCATCACTTTCCCGACGACGACTCCTGAAGCTGAAAAGGCCAAGGCTGAAAAACTTCAGAAGGAAGAAGAACGCCGACAGAAGGAACAGGAAAAGCTCGAAAAGAAACTTGAAAAGAAGCTTCTCAAAGAGCAAAAAAACGGCGATTAACGCTTTCTGCCTCTACCGCCCGACGAGCAATCGTTCGGGCGGTTTTTTCATCTGATCTTCGTCAGCGGGTACGGTCAAAAGCCGAGTCCGGACACTAAAAAGCCGCTCATCGTTCGTCACGATTGAGCGGCTCTTCAATAGAGAGGCGGCTAACCCTCAGCGTTCGACTCGCGTCATCAGCACCACGGCATGCGCCATCATGCCTTCGAGTCGACCGACGGCATCCATCTTTTCGTTGGTTTTCGCTTTGAGGTTGACGAGTTCTTCATCCACCCCCAAAAGCTTCGCAACGCTCGCCTCCATCGCCGGCACGTGCGGACCGATCTTCGGACGTTCCGTGATGATCGTCGCATCGCAGTTGACGACCTGCCAGCCTTTTTCTCGAGCGAGACGAACAATCTCCGCCAAGAGTTTGCCGCTGTCAGCCCCCTTCCACTTCATGTCCGTGGGCGGAAAATGTCGACCGATGTCACCCAAGCCTGCTGCGCCCAGAACGGCATCGGTAATGGCATGCAAAAGGACGTCGGCATCGGAATGGCCGTCAAGCCCCAATTCAAACGGAATGTGAACGCCGCCCAGAATCAGCGGTCGTCCTTCGACGAGACGATGGGAATCGTATCCCTGACCTACACGAAAAGGCACCACGGCCGTGTCTCCTAAAAGAAGGCTTGCAAGCACCGCATCGGCGGGCTCCGTCACCTTGATATTGGTTGTACGTCCCTGCACGATCTTGACGGACTTACCCAAGCGCTCCATTGCGCTCGCTTCGTCCGTCACGCCCGTGAGGTTACCCGAAAGGGCTTCGATCAATTCGTGAACGCGGAACATCTGAGGCGTAGCGGCTCGCCACAAATCGCCTCGCGGTACCGTTTCGAGAATACGCCGGTTCGCGTCGACTCTTTTAATCGTGTCGGCAACGGGAGCCGCGAGAATGCCGCCCGCGACCGTTTCGTCGGAGAGCACCGCATCGATTAACTTGCCCACTTCCGCCGGTCGCACGCAGGGACGCGCCGCATCGTGAACGAGCACCCAGGCATCCCGAGGAAAGTTGGCGGCAATCAGCCCGTTCACAACCGACTCGGCACGTTCCTTCCCGCCGCAACGAAGGAGACGGACGCCCTCGGGGAATCGATCGGCAATTTCGTCAATATAGGGATCCGTGGGGCTCACGACGACCACGATGTCGTCGAGACGCTCTACGTCCTTCATGGCACGGATCGTATGAAGCAACATGGGATCGGCCCCGAGCTTCATATATTGCTTCGGACGATCGAGTTTCATGCGCGAGCCGACGCCGGCCGCGCAGATGAGAGAAACGATGGACGTTTTGTCGGACATGATTTCCTCGTTGTACGAATATGTCCGTTCATTTTAGCTGATGATGCCGACAATCCATTGCTTCGTGCGAAGTCCTGTTTCTTGCCAAAAATCGTGACGATTCGTTCTTTTTCGTGCGTTAGCACAACACCTGTTGTTTTTCGTCCGTCTTCATCCAAACTTTTTCGGATTAGCCTGTCGGATGACAGGTTAAAGGCTAATCCGCTCGCCATATCCGTCAAAAACGCTGTAAGAAAGGGGTTCCCGGCATTTGAGCGATAAAAAGAACCTTCATACCGACGGATGATGCACGGTATCCCTTAGGGTTTACCCTTAATTTTAAGGGTTTTCTATGGCCTTTTTTTCCTTCACAATCCCCCTCACCAATTTTACGAAAGCTTCATTTGGAAGCATTTCTCACCAATTAATACCCTTCTGGAGAACTACTTTGAAGAACGCGACTTTTAAGATCGCTGCCGCTGCCATCGCCGTGGCCTCTGCTTTTACCACTCAGGCCTATGCTGCCGGCTTTATGTTGACGGAACAGTCCGCCGGCGGTCTCGGCCGCGCTTACGCCGGTGTCGGTGTTGACGGTACGGACTTGTCCGGTGTCTTCTACAACCCGTCTACGATGACGCTTCACAAGGGCTCTCACTTCCAGGCCGGTTTCGTTTCTATCGGTCTTGACCTTCCTTACGAAGGTGTTGACGGCTCTACGGACAACGGCCGCTACAAGGAACAGCCGATTCCGCACGGCTTCATGGCTAAGCAGATGACCGAAAACATCTGGCTCGGTCTCGGGATGACCGTTCCGTTCGGCATGGGTACCGAATTTAATGAAGGTTGGCAGGGCAAAAACCGAGGTGTAGAAGCCACCATTTTGACCTTTGACGTCAACCCCAATATTGCCTGGAAGATCAACGAAAAGTTCAGCGTCGGTGTCGGTGCATCCGTTCAGTACGCTAAGGCCCAGTTGGTCACGCACCTTGACGTTCCGCATTTTGTACCGGGTAATCCCCGTCCTACGGAATTAAACAATACCCGAGCAAAACTTAACGCTGACAATCTGACTTATGGTTGGAACATCGGGATGATGTGGACGCCGACTGACAACGTTCGACTCGGCCTCTCTTACCGTTCTGAAGTTGAACACAACGCCGACGGTGACTTGACCATTTCCGAAAATCCGCGTCTCGCCCCCTTGGGTGGTACTTATATGACCCCAGCTTCGGCTACGGTTACGGCTCCCGCCTGGGCTATGTTGACCGGTGCATGGGACATCAATGACACCTACAGTGTTTACGGTACCTTCCGTTGGACGGACTGGTCTTCTTTCGACGTGCTCACTGTCGAAGCCCCGATGCTCGGCATAATGGGTATGTTGCCTGGTGGCAAGGCCAACATTGTTAACGAGTGGAAAGACACCTACCTCTTCACGTTCGGTGGTGACTATCGCTACAACGACCAGTGGACGTTCCGCGCCGGTATCGGTTACGAAACCAGCCCTATCGATAAGCCCTATACGCGTATGGCTGTCATTCCCGACGCCGACCGCTGGTGGTTCGCTGTCGGTACAAACTACAAGTACAACGACAGTTTCGAATTTGACCTGAGCTTTGCTCACCTTCGCGGTGTTCATGAACGTAGCGTCTACAATCTCGATCCTATGGGGAACCCCGTTAGCGAAAACGGTCGCTTCGACAAGCTCGACGCCTACCTCCTCGGCGCTCAGATGCAGTACCACTTCTAATCGTTTGAGTTTTTGTCTCTGACGATTTGAGATCAAAGGCATTGATCCACGGATCAATGCCTTTTTCTTTGCATCGTTCCACCCGTAAAAACCGCAGGAGAAGTCCTTTCAGCGCCTCTCCCGTCAGATGTGGTATCTTGCAAAGATCCATCAAACCAACGGAAAAACCGGTTCCATGTCCGCCAACGTTTTGCCCAATCTTATCCACGAAGATCTTTTCCGATTCAAAGCGGGAGACCGCTTTGTCTTTCCTCTCGCACCGCTCACGCCGGATGCTCCGGTGTTGGCCGAAATGGCACGAAGCTGTCGAGAAAAAGGCGAAAAGCTCCTGATTCTTTGCGCCGATGCAATGGACGTGACGCGACTGTCGCAGGAAATTCCGTGGTTTGACAAAGAGGCGAACGTCCTTGCTCTCCCCGACTGGGAAACGCTCCCTTATGACGTTCTCTCACCTCAGGAAGAGTTGGTCTCCGAACGTCTTGAAACGCTCTATCGCATCACGAATGCCAAGGACAAGGCCAATGTAGTGATTGCGTCGGCTCTGACCGCTTCGCAGCGTATGGCACCGGTGGCTTATGTCGGTGCCAACACCTTCTTCTTTAAAGCGGGCGAAACGCTCTCGACGGACAACCTTCGCGAAAATCTCGTGAAGGCCGGGTATGCCAACGTCAAGCAAGTCTTGGCCGCCGGCGAATTCTCCGTTCGCGGCAGCATCATCGACGTTTTTCCGATGGGCTCGGACAAACCCTTCCGTCTCGACATGTTCGACGACGAAATCGATTCCATCCGCTGGTTTGACGTGGAATCTCAACGTTCGATGGAAGTCGTCCAGGAAATTCGTCTGTTGCCCGGTCACGAATTCCCCGTCGATCCCGATACTTTGACGGCCTTCCGTCAGCGCTGGCGCATCCGTTTCCCGGGCGATCCCGCCAAGAGCATCGTCTATAAGGACATCGGAAACGGCGTTCTGCCGCCGGGGATCGAATACTATCTGCCGCTCTTTTTTGACGAAACCGCCACCTTGGCCGACTATCTTGGCGAAGGCACGCGCGTCGTGACGATCGGCGATATCGATGCCGCCATGGCCGCATTTATGCGCGATACACACTCGCGCTATGCGATGCTCTCTGCCGACAATGCAAGACCCGCTCTAAAACCCGAGGAACTGTGGCTCACTTCCGAAGACTTCTTCAAGAGCCTGCAGAAATTCCCGCGTTTTGCTTTTAAGCGTGCGGGGACGGCAGAAGATGCCAATCAGTTGAAGGGGGTCACGGTCGAGCGTAAGAGCCAGAATCCGCTCTCGAACCTCTTGACTTTTACCGAAGCCGCCAAACTCCGCGGCCGACGTACGCTCATTGCCGCAACGAGTCTCGGCCGCATGGGCACGATGTCGGATCTCTTCCGGGCGTCGGGTCTGAAGTTTGTTGAATTTGAGAACTGGGAAGACTTTCTAACAGCAGATGCACCGGTGGGACTTTGCGTCGCACCGCTCTTTGCGGGCGGGCTTTTCAGCGATCCCAACGTGGCGATTCTGACCGAGAGCGAACTCTATGCCGCCAGTCCGCGCCGCGCACGTCTGCGCCGCGGGAAAACGTCGACGAACGTCGAAATGATGGTTCGCGACGTCTCCGAATTGAAGGAAGGAAGCCCCGTCGTTCATTTGGAACACGGGATCGGCCGTTATCAGGGGCTCGTTCATATGAATACGCCCGACGGCGAAGCCGAATTCCTGCGTATCGATTACAAAAACGACGCAAAACTCTTCGTACCGATTGCGAACCTTCACCTTGTTTCCCGCTATTCGGGGGCGGATACGGAAAATGCGCCCCTGCATGCCCTGGGGCGAGGCGATTGGGAAAAAGCCAGAAAGAAGGCCGCTCAGCAGGTGCGCGATACCGCGGCGGAACTGCTCCATCTTTATGCGCTTCGCGAAACGCGAAAGGGCTTTACCTTCAACATTGACTTGGCCGACTACGAAGCTTTCTCCGAGGGCTTCGAATTTGATGAAACGCCCGATCAGGCGGCAGCCATTGCTGCCGTCTTTGCTGATATGACCTCGGGCAAATCGATGGACCGTCTCGTCTGTGGGGACGTAGGTTTCGGGAAAACCGAAGTCGCGTTGCGCGCGGCCTTCATTGCGGTCGCAGGCGGCAAACAGGTCGCCGTTCTTTGCCCGACGACCCTCTTGGCCGAACAGCATGCACAGACCTTCCGCGATCGTTTTTCCGCTTGGCCGATTACGGTTGCCGAACTCTCGCGTTTCCGCACCGGGAAAGAAACGACCAAGGCTCTGAAGGGCATTGAAGAAGGAACGGTCGACATCGTCATCGGAACGCACAAACTTCTGACCGACAAGGTGAAATTCAATCGCCTTGGGCTCGTGGTCATTGACGAAGAACACCGTTTCGGCGTCCGTCAGAAGGAGCAGCTCAAAAAGCTTCGTGCCGAAGTGGACGTTCTGACGCTCACCGCCACGCCGATTCCCCGTACGCTTTCAATGAGTCTTGAAGGGATCCGCGACTTCTCCGTGATTGCAACCGCACCGGAACGTCGTCTGGCGGTGAAGACCATCGTGCAGAACGAGTCGAGCGGCATTATCCGCGAAGCCGTCATCCGCGAATTGAAGCGCGGCGGCCAGGGTTACTTCCTTCATAACGAAGTCGAAACCATTGAAAACCGTCGCGAACAACTCCAGACTCTCTTGCCCGAAGCACGTATTGCCGTGGCACACGGACAGATGAGCGAACGCGAACTCGAACGCATCATGCGCGAGTTTTACCAGCAACGCTTCAATCTCTTACTTTGCACGACGATTATCGAAACCGGGATTGACGTTCCGACCGCCAATACGATCATCATTCAGCGCGCAGACAAACTGGGGCTCGCACAGCTTCACCAGCTTCGCGGCCGTGTCGGTCGAAGCCACCATCAGGCCTATGCTTACCTGCTCACGCCCCCGTCGGGTGCAATGACGAAACAGGCTCAGAAGCGCCTTGAAGCCATTCAGTCCCTGGAAGAATTGGGCAGCGGCTTTTATCTGGCCATGCACGATCTGGAAATCCGAGGGGCGGGCGAAGTGTTGGGCGAACATCAGTCGGGCGAAATTGCGGAAGTGGGATTCGATCTCTATAACCGTATGCTCACCTCGGCCGTCAAAGCTTTGAAGCGCGGGGAACTTCCCGATGTCGAAGGCCCCCTGGTGACTACCACTGAAATTACGCTTCACGCACCCGCCCTGTTGCCGAGCACCTACGTGCCGGACGTTTCCCAGCGCCTCGGTTTCTATAAGGAATTCTCGTCCGCCACGAGTGTGGAAGACATCATCAAGACAACCGAGGCTTTGGCCGACCGTTACGGAAAACTGCCGGAACCCGCTCAGCTCTTGAGTCAGATTCACCGTCTTCGCATTCGTTGCGAAAAAATCGGCATCAAGAAGATCGACAGTGCGGACAACGCCATGGTCGTTACCTTTACGCCGAAGCCCAACATCGACCCGATGGCCATCATTCGCTTCCTACAGAGCCGTAAGGACGCAAGGATGGTGGGACCCGACAAGTTGCGCGTCAACAGCGGCGGCGATTCGGCCGAAAAACGCCTGATGCTCGTGCAGACGGTGCTGTCGGCTCTTGAAAGGAAAAATTGATTGAGCTGAAATTAAAAAAAGGGAGACGGTCTTTGACCGATCTCCCTCTTAGCATTTTGGGTCAATGTCGGAGGACGTTTAGCGAGCCGCCCTGTCGGACGCCGCCTCAGTCTTCCTGCTCGTTCTGACACCCGCAATTGCAGCAAGACGACTCAACGGGCGGCTTCATCGAGCAACAGGCGTGAATGTTGCGACCTTCAAGGTACTGCGTTCCCCAGCGATACATAGCCGTCAGAATGGGGCGAATACTTTCGCCTTCCGCCGTCAGAGCATATTCAACGCGAGGCGGGACAACCGGGTAAACGGTACGGGTAATGAGTCCGTCGCTCTCCAAATCTCTCAGCTGCTGCGTGAGCATCTTGGGCGTCGCTTCGGGAACGGCACGGCGCAATTCCGAATAACGCATCGTACCTTCAAGGAGTTTCCAAAGAATAAGAGCCTTGTGTTTCCCGCCGATCAAAGCAAGCGTGGTGGCGACAGGACAGTGGTTTTCTTGTTTGGAGGAAGTTTCCGGCATCGGTTCTCTCCTTAGTTTCTTTTTCGTAGCTATGTTTCTTTTTAGGAAGTTCTTGTCTAAACGACATCTTCCATTGATAATAACCCTATCATAAGGCAAATTCTCCGGAAACGAAATATGAAAACACTGGAATTTGACGTGACGGGTATGAGCTGCTCGGCTTGTTCGGCTCGAGTGGAGAAGGTTGTTTGCGCGCTTGAAGGTACTTCGGACGTGGCCGTTAACCTTCTCACCAACAGCATGAAGGTCACGATCGACGAAGAAAAACTCTCGGCGGACGACATTGAACGCGCGGTTGCGGATGCGGGTTACGGTGCTTCAATCCCCGGCGCAACAGCTACCCAATCCTCCGGAGCCGCGCACGCCCAGGCTACGGGCGGGGACGACACGGTCGAAGCGAAGAAAAAGCGCCTGATTCTGAGTTTTATCTTTTTGA
>JAHHRG010000032.1 GCA_020025965.1 Sutterella sp. | reverse complement strand
CAGGCAACCACGTCTTTGGCGGATTGCCAGTCAAGCGCATGGATGTGACGGTCAATGTCCACGGGTAACACAAAAAGGGCCATCCCTGCGCACATGGCGATGATTTCGTCACGCAAGGGCGCAAAAGGACGGGCGCCGTTCACTTCGAACCCACGTATCCAGGGACCGAAAATCCACATGAGCGCCGCAACAGTAAAGACGGCCAAGACGATTTTTTCGCCGCGGGTCATCACGCCCAATTTCAAGAGTTCGTCGCGCACCCATTCGCGACCGCCCGGAATGCCGTCGATCTTGCAGGGGAAGACGACTTTCGTCAGAAGAAGGTAGCAGGCGGGCAAGAGGCAGACGACAACGGGAAGAGCGACGGTCATCCATTCCGTAAAGGTAATGACCTTGCCGTAGGTCTGCTCCATGAATCGAACGAAAATGCCGTTTGGAGGCGAACCGATCAGGGTGCTCATCCCGCCGATCGAGGCCGAGAAGGCAATGGCCAACAGGACTGCAATGCCGAAGTTTTTCTCTTCCGGTGTCGGCGTCTCGTTTTTTTGCGCCGAGCGGATGACGCCCAGAACCGAAATGGCAATCGGAACCATCATGGCGACCGTGGCGGTGTTGGAGACCCAGGCAGAGAGGAAAGCCGTGGCGGTCATCAGCCCCAAGATCATTTGCGAAGGTTTGGTGCCGAAGAAACTCAGCGTCAGCAGCGCAATGCGCCGATCCAGGTGCCAGCGGTGAATGCCGGCCGCCAAAAGGAAACCGCCTAAGAAAAGGAAGATGGTGCTCGAGGCGTAATTCACCATGGCCTGTTGCGGCGTGGTGATCTGCAAAATCGGGTAGGCCATGAGAGGCAAGAGTGCTGTGGCCGCAATCGGAAGTGCTTCCGTAAACCACCACACGGCCATCCAGACAGTGACGCCCAAGCAGGCTTTGCCTTCGTAGCCGAACGCCACCTCTCTCCCCAGCGAGGTGACGGATTCGTAAGAGTCGGGCAATAGCCAGAAGGTCAAAAGCCCCAAGAGCGGGCCGGCCAACAGTGCCCAGAATTTCCAGCGTTGCGAGACCGCACCGATCTCAATACTCGATTGAGACATAGAAACCTCCTTCCCGTTGAGGGAGGCGCTCGAAAACGGAGCGCCTTCACTTCAATACTAAAACGAGAAGGTTGTTCGCAACAATTGCTAGAACTACTTAGTTTTTCTGATAAAACGAATGGAGGGGTGAGAAAGACCCGTTAGAGGGACTTGTACCAGCCGCAGACGGCGTGTTCTCGCATCGGGAGTTCGTCAAAAATCGCATTCTCCGCCGCTTTGAAGTCGTCGAAAGTCTTCGACTTGAAAATGGCCTTGCCTTTCTTTTCGCTTCCTTCAAAGAGGTTGAGCTGATAGAACCAGTATTCCTTCATGCGCATCATCGAATTCTTTCGGTTTTCAAAAGCGATGACAAAAGATTCGTAGAGATCTTCCGTAAAGGCTCGAAGTTCTTCACGGGTCGCCGGTTCCCCGCCTTTGATCTTGCGCATGAGCGCGGGGTCGGCAATGAGAGCGCGGCCGATCATGAGAGAGTCGAGCGCGGGATAACGCGCGGCGATCTTGTTCGCATCCTCGGCCGTGACGATGTCGCCGTTATAAATGAGCGGCATCTTCATCTGCGGGTACAAACGATCGAGCGTTTCGAGACGCACGCTGCCTTTGTAGAGGTCGGCCTTCAAACGCGGATGGACCGTGAGGGACTTCATGGGGTAACGGTTATAGATCGTCACCAGCCGGTCGAATTCGTCTTCGTTGGCGAAGCCTACGCGCGTTTTGACGGAAATCGGAATGGGAATGTTGGCCGAAAAGATGGCGTTGAGAAAGTCGTCCAAGGCTTCGGGCTCACGCAAGAAGCCGGAACCTTTGCCTTTGGCAACGACGGTTCCTGCGGGACAGCCGAGATTGAGGTTCACTTCGTCGTAACCCAAGTCGGCCAAGGCCTTCGCGGCCCAGATAAAGTCCTGCGGGCGGCGAGTCAGAAGCTGCGGGACGGTACGGAAACCGACGTTAACGGCCGGCGTCAGTTCGCGCATCTGACGATCCGTGAAACGCGGTTCTCGCGTCGGAGTGACAAAGGGAATCCAATAGCTGTCGGCACCGCCGAAATGTCGCGCGTGCACGCGTCGCCAGACGTGGCCGGTCAGGCCTTCCATCGGGGCAACATGAAGGGGAAGAGCGGAAGCGGAGACAGTCATTGAAAAACTCTCGGATCGAGGTGTCTAAAAGGAAAGCGGCCATTGTACAGAAAGCGCGTGTCTATAATCGAAGTTTTCTCACTTCTTTCGGACATTTTTTATGCTGACCATCCGTGAAGCGACCTTAGCTGACCTTGATATCCTCACCGCCATTGAAGCCGCGAGCTTTCCGCCTGAAGAAAAGGCGACGCGCGAGAGTTTTGAAAAGCGTTTGGCGGTTTTTGCCGACTGCTTTCTTCTCGCTTGCGACGACGGCCGCCCGGTTGCTTTGATTGACGGTATGGTGACCGATTCGCGCACGATCGAAGACGTGATGTTCGAGGATGCCACGCTTCACGATCCCAAGGGCGCCTGGCAGTCGATCTTCGGCTTTTGCGCGTTGCCGGAAGCCAGAGGCAAGGGGGTTGCACCGGCCATCATGAAAGCCTTTATCGAAAAGGCGAAGAAAGAAGGCCGCAAGGGCGTCATTCTCACCTGCAAGGAAGTCCTGATTGACTATTACGCCGGATACGGCTTCGTCTTGAAGGGCGTCTCGAAGTCCGAGCACGGCGGTGCCGTCTGGTACGACATGGAAATCGTCTTCTGATCGGAGAGACCCGCAAAAGAAAAGACCTCGTCCGGTTGTCGAACGAGGTCTTTAGTTTTGCGTCTAAAAGCGGTTCTTTGCCGTTTAGTCGTGATCGGCCGTCACCTGTTTGTTCACTTCGCCGGCTTCACGCTTCTTACCCTTCTTCATCGAGAGCGAGGCAAAGACGCCGGCGGCAATGATGATGAGCATGCCGATGGCGGAACGAAGACTGACAACGTCGCCGTAGAGGAAGGCGCCGATCAAAGCCCCGAAGATGATGCCGAAATACTGCATGATGGCGGAAAGGACAATATTGCCTTTACCGTAGGCCTTCGTGACGGACAGCTGTGCAAAGGTGGCGGCAAAGCCGATGCCGAGCGCATACCAGACGGTATCCATATCAACGTGCAGATCCTGCTCAAAACCGACGTGGCCGAAGAAGCCCACAACAATGCAGATGCAGGAGAAGTAATAAACGACGCGCCAGGACGGTTCGTTGAGTTCGGCCAATTTGCGAATCTGAAAGCCGACCAGGGCGGCCACCAGAGCACCTGCCAGACCGGCAACGGCCGCGAGGATCTGATCGGACGAGAATTCCGGCTGCATCACGAGCGACACGCCGAAAAAGCCGATCAGGGAGCAGAGCCCCAATTTCCATTCCCAGGGCTGATGACGAATCATTGAGAAGATCATGGCACCCGCAGCCATAAAGAGAGGCGTCGTGTAGTGGAGCGTCATGCCGGTACCGAGAGGAAGTGCGGCGAGCGAAAAGAGCCAGAGTGCCATGGCGGCGACACCCAGGAAACTGCGAATGAGGTGCTGACGAAGATACTTGGTGCCGAGTGTTCGACCGGTCGATTTGGCCCAAATGGCAATTAGGACAACCGCGAAGATCCCGCGGTAGCAGACGATGCCCATGGTGCCCATGTCAGGGGTACCCAACTGTACGAATGCACCGAGAACGGCAAAAAGAAATGCCGACAATAACATCCAAAGTGATGAGACCATGATTGAATGACCTTCTTATTTTTTTAAGACCGAGGGTATCCAATTGTACGCCTGACACGATAAGCTTGTGTAAAGGAAGACTCTTACACAAAACGGTAAACGGGCGATGCGAGAACGCATCTCAACGAGATGCGACTTTCTTTTTCCCGTGTTTCATTTGCATTGTTGCGAAAACGCCTGTGCCAACAATGATAAGCATACCCAAGGCTGCTCTGAGCGATACCGTGTCGCCGTAGAGAATGGCGCCGATCGCCGTGCCGAAAAGAATGCCCGCGTACTGAACGATTGCATTGACGAGCAAATTTCCGCCGCTCCAGGCCTTCGTCACGGCAATCTGTGCGACGGTTGCCGAGAGGCCGATGCCGACGGCATACCAAACGGTCGTCCAATCGACGTGAATCGCCGGTTCCCAGGCGAAGTGCCCGATCAGGCCGACGGGAATACAAAGCGCGGAAAAGTAAAAGACAACGCGCCAGGAAGGTTCGTGAAGTTGCGCCAGCTGACGAATCTGTACCGCCGTGATGGCCCCCAAGAGCGCACTCGCGAGCCCGGCGGCCACGCCCCACAGCTGCGTTGTCGTAAATTCGGGCTGCATCACCATTGCAACGCCGGCAAAGCCCACGATGGAAGCGATTGCAAGCGACCATTCGGGACGGATGTGCTTGACGGCATCGTAAATCAAAACGCCCGCAGCCATGAAAAGCGGTGTCGTATAGGTGAGTGTCATCGAGGTGCCGAGCGGCAATTTCGACAGGGACCACAGCCAAAAGGACATGGAGAGGACGCCGAGAAAGCTTCGGATGCAGTGTGCCCGATATTGTCGGGTTCTAACCGACTGACCGACCCAGGCGGCCCAGGCCCAAATCGTCACGACCGCAAAAATGCCGCGATAGCAAACGATACCCATCGTGCCCATGTCGGGCGTTGCCAACTGTACGAAGGCACCTAAAACGGCAAAAAGAAAAGCGGCAAGCAGCATCCAAAGCGCGGAAGCCATGATGTGTGTGTCCGAAAAAAGAAAGAATGAGAAAACCGCCGGGAAGCTCTAAACAAGAGGGAAAATGCCGAGATTGGGGGCGGCGCCGTTCGGCGCTTCAAGAGAACCGACTGAAACTATAAGTGTAGCGCGTGACGAGGGCGAAACTTTGTTCCCGAAAGGTAAAAATCGACCTTAGTGATCGTCTAACATCTCATTAGGTAAAAATAATTGAAATTACCGAATCGATTGCATATAATTATCAACAATGAAGAACGCGACATCCATAGCGAGAAGCTAAGTTCCAATGAGTTTCTCGGTTTCGTTCGCAAAGAACCCCATACACACCCACAGCAAAAAATCAGGAGATTCACCATGCAGAATGTCTACCTTGCCAACCTCGGTCTCTGGCTCGTCAAGCTTCACAACCTTCACTGGAATGTCACGGGCAAGCAGTTCGTGCCGGTTCACCAGTTCACCGAAGCTCTTTATGACGAAGTGTTCGAACAGTTCGACGCCGTCGCCGAAGTCATGAAGATGCAGGAAAAGATGCCGCTCGTTCGCATGAGCCAGTACCTCGAAGTCGCCACGCTCGAAGAAACCGACGGCCGCGATTTCTCGGTCGAAGAAGTGCTCGATATGGTCGAAGCCGACATGAAGACGATGCAGGCTCTTGCCAAGCAGATCCGTGACGAAGCGGCCGAAGCCGACGATTTCCAGGTCCAGGGTCTCTACGAAGGCTATCTTGCTTACTATGCCAAGCAGCTTTGGTTCCTTCGCGCAATCCGCAAGGAATGCGGTTGCTGCTGCAGCAAGTAAGAGCAATCGGGAAACAACCGGTTTTTAGTTGAGTCACCGACTCTGCCGACTTTTTCACACACCGTCGGCATCTCTCGCTCTCTCGGAAGGGGGCGGGGGAGATGAAAAACCGTCCGATTCAAGGACGAATGAGGGCGTCCGAGAATCGGATTCTCACGAAGGCGTACACAGAGGATAAGTCTGCGTGTGCGCCTTTTTTATTAACCGGACTTTCGAAGATCGAATGACCGTCGCTATTGCCGAAATGCTTCTCCGAGAAGAAAAAACACGGAAAACGATAGTTTCGGCGAAAATAGGCCATAAGAAAATACAATTGGTATTTATTGGTTGATTAAGTATAATTATTACCAATCAGGAAGCAGTACCCGATAGAAGAATCGGAGGCTTCCGCTAGTACCCCTTACAACAATGCCCCCTTTAGATAGGAGCAAAAAAATGCAGAACGTTTATCTCGCCAATCTCGGTCTCTGGCTCTTCAAGCTTCACAACCTTCACTGGAACGTGACCGGCCCGCAGTTTGTGGCTCTCCACAATTTCACCGAAACGCTCTATGACGAAGTGTTCGAACAGTACGACGCCGTTGCCGAAGTCATGAAGATGAAGGGTGAAATGCCGCTCGTTCGTATGAGCCAGTACCTTGAAGCCGCCACGCTCGAAGAACTCGACGCCCGTGACTTCACGGTCGAAGAAGTGCTCGACATCGTCGAAGCCGACATGAAGACCATGAACGAACTCGCCAAGAATATCCGTCTTGAAGCCGTTGCGGCCGACGACGCTCAGGTTCAGGCTCTCTTTGAAGGCTACCTCGGCTACTATGCCAAGCAGCTCTGGTTCATCCGCTCCATCAAGAAGGAAGCCTGCGGCTGCTGCGGTCACTAATTCTTCGGACGCAAGTACCGATTGATGTGGGTCGCTTGGGGTTTGAGAGAGCTCCAAGCCGGAAGACAAAAAAGGCGTGCAAGCTTTGTGTTTGCACGCCTTCTTCCGTTTTGAGGGCACTGAATGCGAAGTGCCGGCTCACTCTCTCAACCGGTTTAGTGAATCCTGTCGGGGTAGGTCGCTTCAATATAAGTGAGAACCAATTTCGCAGCGCTCTCGACCTCGCGTTCGATTTCTTCTGTCGTGGGCGAGACGTCGGGCTGGCAGAGGGCACGCATGAAGAGGGGACCCTTTAAGGTTTCGATATAGCGGGAGGCGAGATCGGTCAATTCCGGCAGGGGCGCATCGATGTGGTTTTCCAAAACCTTCGCGAAGCATTCGTAACTCATCGCAATGCCGTCGCGATAGAACCATCGGCCGATATCGGGCAAACGCGGCGTTTCGGCAATGATCAGACGCGACGCGCCGACCGCACGAGGCGAGAGCATCTGCGTCAAAAAGATCGAACCGAAGGTGAGAAGTTCGTCCTTCAAGCTTCGCTCGTGCGAATAGGCCGCGACGTAGGCCGAGTAGATGTCGTCCGCCATCATTTGCAGCGCCGCGATAAAGAGGCCTTCTTTATTGCCGTAACGCTGATAGACGGTTGAGCGCGAGCCGCCCGACTTTTTAATGATCTTTTCAAGTGAGGCGCGTTCGTAGCCCAGTTCGATAAAAGTATCGATGGCATGCGTGAGAAGTTCCGTCATGCGTTCGCGGCCTTTGGCGGTCGGTGCGGTGGCGGTACTGGTGAACGGATTCGATGCCGTGGGTGTCGCGTCTGACAAAGCGGGGTCTCCTTGGATAAAAGGATCGGTGAAGTCGCACCGATCCGAAGTTCCGACTATTTTAAAACATTTGCTCATTTCCTTTGTCGCCGACGAGATCGGGAGAAGAGACGGGCACCGCTTGCATGCGTTTCTTTTGTACTGTACTATACGGTACATCCGTACCGAAGAGTACGAAAAACAGTTTTTATTGCCTCACCGGTCCTTGATCGACGTCGGTCGGGGGCTCTTTTGGAAGCTCAGTCATGCAGCGCCGTACGTCTCTCGCCTTCATGGCAGCCCTTGCCGGGTTTGCCGCTTCGGGATTGACTCCCGCTTTGGCCGCCAAGGCCAAAGAGATTTGCACCGTTGTGCCTTTCCCGCCGGGAGGCGGCGGTGACGTCTTGGCGCGTACCGTTGTCGAAGGTATGGTGAAGGCCTCGGGGATCAATCTCTGGGTTCAGAACAAACCGGGGGCCGGCGGCTCCATCGGTACAGGGCAGGTCGCAAAGGCCGAACCCGCCGACCAAACGATCGGCTATGTGACGAACGGCATTATGTGCGTGAACGCGCATCTGCACGGCAATCGCGGCTTTGATCCGCTGACGGATTTGAAGCCCATCGGCCGTCTTTCCACCTTGGGTCTTCTCATGGTCTTAAACGACAAGGCCGTGCCGGGCGTCACCGACTTCAAGAGTCTCGTTGACTACGCTAAGAAGAATCCGGGCGTTCTGGCTTACGGCAGTGCCGGCGTCGGGACGACGAGTCATTTGGCGGGTTCCGCCTTGTCAGCGGCGCTCGGGATCGAACTCAATCACATTCCGCATGCGGGCGGTGCCGCCTCGATGATGGAAGTGTTGGCGGGCCGCGTCCCCTTCATGATCGACGTGATGCCCAATGCGCTCCCGCACGCGAAGTCGGGCCGTTTGAAGGCGCTGGCCGTGACGACGCCCGCTCGATCTCCTTTGTTGCCCGACGTTCCCACCATGGCCGAACTCGGTGCCGAAGGGGCGGGCATCTATGCCTGGGACGGCTTTGTTGCGCCGCTCGGCATGCCCGACGAACAAGTGGCGGAACTTAACCGTGCGCTTCAGTCGGCCTTGGCCGATCCGACGGTGAAGGCCCGACTCACGAAAATGGGGGCTGTGGCACAACCGGGGACTCCCGAAGACTTTGCCGCTTTTATCAAGTCCGAAACGCCCAAGTGGCGCGATCTCGTCAAGGCCGTCAAGGCCACGGCGAACTGATCTCGGACCGACAAGATTCATTATTTAAAGGAAATACATCATGCAACCGATGCTCGATACCTCCGATATGCCGCGAATTCCCGAATGGAAGAAAGCGGGCGACTTCACGGATATCGTTTATGAAAAGTCAGAAGAAGGGATTGCCAAGATCACGATCAATCGTCCTCAGGTTCACAACGCTTTCCGTCCGCAGACCGTGATGGAAATGTGCCGTGCCTTGGACGATGCCCGTAACGATGACGCCATCGGTGTCATCATCCTGACGGGCATGGGCGAAAAGGCTTTCTGCTCGGGCGGCGACCAGAAGGTTCGCGGTACGGGCGGTTATGTGGGCGACGACGGTACGCCGCGTTTGAATGTACTTGACTTCCAGCGTCAGATTCGCAATTGTCCGAAGCCCGTCGTGGCGATGGTCGCGGGCTGGTGTGTGGGCGGCGGTCACGTCCTGCATATGATGTGCGACCTCACGATTGCCGCTGAAAACGCTCAGTTCGGTCAGACGGGTCCGCGAGTCGGTTCCTTTGACGGCGGCTGGGGTGCCAGCTACATGGCTCGTATCGTCGGCCAGAAGAAGGCCCGTGAAATCTGGTTCCTCTGCCGCTTCTACAGCGCCAAGGAAGCCCTCGACATGGGTCTCGTCAATACGGTCGTTCCGCTTGAGGACCTCGAAGCCGAAACGGTTCAGTGGTGTCGCGAAATGCTCGCCAACTCTCCTCTTGCCATCCGTTGCCTGAAGGCCGCTTTGAACGCCGACTGCGACGGTCAGGCAGGGCTGCAGGAGTTGGCCGGCAACGCGACGCTCCTTTACTACATGACGGACGAAGGCCGTGAAGGCAAGAATGCTTTCCTTGAAAAGCGCCGTCCGGACTTTACGAAATTTAAGCGCCTGCCGTAACCAAAGAGGCGCTTCGCGATGATCGTCAGTTTGATGACCGGTTGCGATTGGGTGAAAAGCGTCTCCCCCTATGGAGAGACGGGTCACTCATATCCGTCGGTAGAGCTGTCCGTTCGCCGGTGGTCCCGAACGAAGCCTATGGGAGTGGCGCTTCGCGGGCCGGAAGGCGAACTTTCTTGGGAGGAGGCGGCACGCCGGACAATGGGGATCATTGATGCCTGGTGTGCCGAAATAACGAGCGAAACTCGGTGTGAAGAGTCGGGTGAGGCAGAAAAAGAGAGGCTGCCTTTGCGACTCGTTGCCCGAGCCGACGAACGGACTGTTCTAACCGTCTGGGCCGCTTTGGAGGTCGGGCGTCCGCTCATCCTTCTGAGCGGCAAGCTGACGGCGCGCGAATTGGAAACTCTGAACGAAACCTTGGACAACATCCGCGAGCCTTTGCCCGAAGGTACGGCCGTCGTGATGTTTACTTCGGGGACGACCGGGCGTGCGAAGCCCGCGATGATTTCCCGTGACGCACTCGTGGCGAGCGCCTGCGCCAATGCGGCAAATTTGCCTCTCTCGGATACCGACGTGTGGCAGCTGGCCATCTCGCCCGCTCGCATCGGCGGCTTTTCGATTCTCACTCGCTGTTTGATGGCGGGGGCCACCGTTGCTCTCTCGGGCGACTTTACCGTGGACGGATTCTTGGCATCTCTCGAAACCGATCGCGTGACGGTCGCTTCCATTGTGCCCACGATGCTCGCCAAGATTCTCGACGAATCGAACGATCGGAAACCGCCCGAAACGCTCCGAACCCTGTTGGTGGGCGGGGCGGCCATGCCCTTGGCTTTGCGTCGGCGTGCGATTGAAGCGGGCTGGCCGGTCATGACCACTTACGGGATGACGGAAACGGCGAGCAATGTGGTGACGACGCCCTTTGCCGAACGCTTTTTGCCGGCAGATTCCCTGGGACTACCCAACAGCGGTGTAGAGGTCGATATCAGAAAGGGTGAAATCTGGGTCAAAGGCGAGATGCTGGCGACCGGCTATTGGGGCGGACAACGATTTGACAAAAACGCCTGGTATCCGACGGGTGACTTGGGCGAATGGGCCGAAGACGGGCGACTGCGCGTGCTTGCGCGCCGCACCGATTTGATTTTGTCCGGGGGAGAAAACGTCTATCCCGTTGAGATCGAAAACGCGCTGGAAACGATTTCCGGCATTCGTGCCGCGAGAGTGGTGGGGTTGCCCGACCCCGTTTGGGGGGCGATCGTGACGGCTCTGATCGTGACGATTGGCGACGGACCGTCAAACCGTGAGATTGTGGCTGCGCTGAAAGATAAGTTGGCTCCCTACAAATGCCCGCGTCGTCTGGCGCGAGTGGGAGCCTTGCCGGTGACCGCTGCAGGTAAGCCCGAACGACGTCCCTTCGTCTTGGAAGGACTTGAACTTGAAGTGCTTCATTACAAGTGCGTCGTCTAAACGCAGGGACAGCCGAAAAAAGGAAAACCCGAATTGCCCGTTTTCGCAGAGGCAGTTCGGGTTTTGTTTTAGCCGCGTCTCGTCAAAAAACAAAGAGAAATGTGTGATTAGGTAACATTTAGCAGACTTCGGTCGAAAAATATTGTCGTTTATGTTAGTCTTGTTACGGAAAAAATCAGGAAGGAATCGTTTAATCCGACAGTACAAGCGTTCATATTTTTATTGACCGGTATCGCCCGAGGGCGCGGCGTTTTTGCGTAATACCGGAAAACGGCCGGCTGGCCGCTGTCATTTGTATGAAAAGCTAAAGAGGGTTGTATTTAATCAGCCCTTTTTTTTTAGGAAATTTTGCCGAGACGATTCCTGACAATCGGCATTCTCGCGGGTGTCGGTATCTCTAATGCTCGAACGACAACACGAAAGGAGAACCGTATGACACGACAATACCCATTTCTGAAGCGGGCTTTCCCAAAAGCGAAGCCCGGCGTTTTTTTACCGGCCTCGATACTGATCTTCGCCATCGTCTCAATGGCCGCTTTCTTCCCCGAAGCCACAGCCCGGAATGTCGGACGAGTGCAGTCATTTATTGTGTCCGACCTGTCGTGGTTCACCATTCTGACCGTTGCGGTGATTTTGCTTTCTACCGTTTACGTGGCCGCATCGCGTTTCGGATCCATCCGTCTCGGTCCCGACGATTCGGCACCGGCCCATGCGCTTCATACCTGGTTTGCCATGCTCTTTTCCTGCGGGATGGGGATCGGGATTATGTTTTTCGGTGTGGCCGAACCGGTCATGCACTTTCTCGAACCGCCGGTAGGTGAGGGCGGCAGTGTCGAAGCCGCACGAGAAGCACTGGAACTCACCTTTTTTCACTGGGGTCTGCACGCCTGGGCCATCTATGCGGCCGTCGGTTTGGTTCTAGCCTATTTCAGCTACCGCCAACGACTTCCTCTCACCATGAGAAGTGCCCTCTATCCTTTGATCGGCGATCGAATTGACGGTCCGATCGGAAATGCGGTTGACGTATTTGCGGTGCTGGGAACCGTTTTTGGCGTTGCCACGTCAATGGGCTTCGGGGTTTTACAGATTTCTGGCGGTCTCAATCATCTCTTCGGAATTGAACCGAGCGTCGTCATGCAAAGTGTCTTGATCCTGTTTGTCACCGGCCTGGCGGCCGTCTCTGCGGCATCTGGACTCGGTAAGGGGATTAAATGGCTTTCGGAAGCCAACCTTTTTCTCGCGCTGGCTCTTCTTCTGATGGTCATTGTCGTGGGACCCACGACGTCGCTTCTCAAGCATTTTGTTGAAAATACGGGCCTTTACATTTCAGGTCTGATTTCGAAAACTTTCAATCTTTACGCCTACGAACCGAAGTCTCTCGATTGGCTGGGCGGTTGGACGCTTCTCTACTGGGGCTGGTGGCTTTCTTGGTCTCCCTTTGTCGGGCTTTTTATCGCACGGATTTCTCGAGGTCGAACGATCCGCGAATTCATTACCGGCGTACTGTTGGTGCCGGCCGGTTTTACGCTTCTCTGGATGACGGCTTTCGGCAATTCGGCGATCGACCTCATCATGAATCGGGGAGCTGCGACATTGGCCGCAACGGTAAAGTCCGATGTGTCGGTCGCGCTCTTTGAGTTCTTTAACTTTTTCCCGATGTCACAGGTGCTCACCGGTGTGGCTCTCCTGATGATCCTCATCTTCTTCGTGACCTCGGCCGATTCCGGAGCGCTCGTTGCCGATACGCTTTCTTCCGGCGGCGCTTCCAAAACGCCGGCGCGGCAAAAGGTCTACTGGTGTGCCGTTTCCGGGCTTTCCGCACTCTTTTTGCTCAAGGCCGACGGCCTGACGGCTTTGCAGACGATCACGCTTGTGTCGGCTTTGCCTTTTTCGGTTGTGATGCTGTTTGCGCTGGCCGGTCTCTTTAAAGCGCTGAGAGCGGACGATTTGAAACGACAGAGCCTTCTGACGACGAAACTCGCTCCCGTTGTGTCGAGGGAACCGGGGTCTTGGCGACATCGTATTCGGACCATTCTGCGCAATCCCTCTTCCGGGAAGGTCGAGGAATATACGAGTGCCGTGATTCGTCCTGCATTGCTTCAAGTTGCTGCAGTCTTTAGAACCGAAGGACTGGATGCTCAACTCAAGCACGAAAAGAATCGGCTGACACTGGTGATTCATTTTGACGGTGTCGACGATTTTGTCTATCAGATTCGACTTAAAAATTACGCGCATACGGAAATCGAAGTGGAAGACGCCGAAGAAGCGGAAGACGATTGGTCAACCGAACATATGCGAGCGGAAGTCTTTCTGAGGGAAGGCGGACAGGATTACGACGTGATGGGCTGGTCGGGCGAGCAGATCATTCACGACGTTCTTGACCAATATGAAAAACATTTGGGCTTCCTGCGTCGGGTTAATCGCTTGTCGGAAGTGTAAGGAAAACACTTCTTTTGCTTAACGGGGACGGTCGGTTGCCAACACGGACTCGACCGCAGAGACGTTTTCGCCGATAATGGTAAAAATTGAGCAGTCTGTTCGGCGGCTCTTTGGATCGTTTACCGGGGGAAACTTTTCGATATGCATCGCAAAAACCTTTTTCGCCGCACGCGTCTCGAGCGTTTCGTCGGCTGGTTGCAAGGTCGTGGTCCTTGGCTCTGCCTCATCGCCGGTTCGGTAACGGTGCTCGCGCTTTCGCACTTTGTCTTTCAGCAATGGTTCCTGATGCCGCCCTGCGAAGAGTGCGTCTATATTCGTTTCGCCTTCTTCGTGCTTGCCGGCGGCGGACTGATTCCGCTCATTGCGCCGCGTTTTTTAGTAATGCGCCTCTTGGGGTATATCGTCGGGTTCGCCGCGTCGGCCTACGGGATTTTCCATGCCCTGACGCTCATGAGCATTCATTCGGCTTTGAGATCCTCGGATCCGACGGCCCTCTTCGGCGTGAAGCTGTGTTCTTTGACGCCGACCTTTCCCTTCGGACTGCCGTTTGACGCGTATCTGCCCGCGCTCTTTCGTCCGGAAGGTCCGTGCGGTACGGACATGCCGGTGATTCCTCCGGAAACGGTCTTGGGAGATTGGCAGGCTTGCGTGATCGCTCAAATTCAGGACGCCGGCGGTTGGTATTTGTTCCCGTGGTGGCAGACGGGATCGATGGCCGAATGCGCGCTCGTGATCTTTTCGCTCGTCTTCCTTGGGCTTTTCTTTGCCGTTCTCATGGAAGGCGTTGCCAAACGTCTTTGACAAGGCCAAAAACGGTGTCTCTAAAAGGTTCTTCTTAGAGGTTTTCGATAACGGCGTGGGAGCCTCACAAAGAACGAAAACCTCGTGTTCTCTGCTATAGTGTTAACTCGGTCGTCTTTCTTTCGAAGGCGGCCGTTTCCTTTGTTAGGCCATCCGTTTTCCTTTTCTTTACGGCAGTCTTCGTCATGATGTGGCTTCAATCTTTGTTGACTGATCCCAATTCGATTCCGCACGTGATTCTCGTCTATGCGCTCGTGATCGGCATCGGAACGCTCTTGGGCCGAATCCGCGTGGCGGGCGTGTCCTTGGGCGTTACCTGCGTGCTTTTTGCGGGGCTTGTGGCCGGTCATTGGGGGTTGGGCGTTGCGGAACAAAATCTTCACTTTCTGCGCGACTTCGGGCTGACGCTTTTCGTTTTCTTTATCGGCCTGCAGGTGGGGCCTTCCTTTTTCTCGGTGTTTAGAAAGAGTGCCTCGTCGCTCGTCTTATTGACGCTCCTTCTGGTGGCCGTCAGTATTGTCGTGACGTTGGGACTCTGGGGGCTGATGGCGGACGAACTTTCGCTCGCTCAGATGATGGGCGTACATTTCGGGGCCGTCACGAATACGCCGGGGCTAGCCGCCGCGATTGAGGTCCTGGAGCAGCTCGACTATCAGGGTGAAGACATCACCGTGGCTTATGCCTGTGCCTATCCTTTGGGCGTGGTCGCCACCATTTTGACTGCGATTTTTTTGCGCCGTCTCTTCAATGCCGATCTCGCCGAAGAAGAGCGTGCGTGGGACGCCGAATCCCGTGACGAGGGCGGTATGCCCGAAACCCTTGAGGTGATTGTCAAAAACTATGCGATCGTCGGCAAAACGATTGCCGAAGTGAAGCTCTTGGTGGGGCGTCCTTTTGTCGTTTCCCGTTTGCTTACGCGAGGCGAAGAATTAAGCCCCTCGGGAGACGAACGGCTGGAAATCGACGATCGGCTCGTGATCGATTGCGAACCGGTGGTCCACGATGCGATTGTGACGCTTTTCGGCGGTAAGGAAGAAGCCGTGGTGAGCGGAAAGTCGAGTCATGTCACGGGAACGCATCTTGAAGCGCGCCGCATTCGTATTACCCATTCGTCTGTCAACGGCTATCGCATGCACGATCTGCCCACCTTATTGGGTACGGGCATCAACATTACGCGAGTGAGCCGCGCCGGGATGACGCTCTTCCCGTCGGCAGAATTGGTGCTGCAGATCGGTGACGTCCTTCTTTGCGTGGGAAAAACTCAGGCTTTGGATCGTGCCGCGGCTTTGATGGGCAATAAAGAGCGCCGTTTGATCGAGCCCAACCTTGTCACCGTCTTTATCGGGATTGCCTTGGGGGTGTTATTGGGAAGTATTCCGATTGCCGTACCGGGGCTCTCCGTTTCGATCCAGATGGGCTTGGCCGCGGGGCCTCTGATCGTCGCCATTTTGATCGGCCGCTTCGGGAGTACCGTCAAGTTCACGGCCTTTACGACGCGAAGTGCCAACGTGATGATGCGCGAAACCGGGATTTCGCTTTTCTTGGCGAGTGTGGGGATTGCCGCGGGTCCGCAATTTGCGGATGCGATGCTCCACGGAAACGGGCTCCTTTATGTGAGCTTGGGGCTTGTCGTCACGATTCTTCCTTTGCTCATCGTCGGGATTCTTGCCCGCCGCGTCTTCAAGGTGAATTTTCACAGCATCATGGGCTTTATGGCGGGGACCACGACCGATCCTCCGACCTTGGCTTATGCCGTTTCTTTGTCCGAACGAAACACGGCGGCCGTCGCTTATTCGACGGTTTACCCGTTTGCGATGATTCTGCGCATTCTGACGGGGCAGCTGGTGATTCTCTTGCTGTGGTCGGTGGCGTAGTGGGACATCAAGTCCGGGGATAAAACGACCGAAGTTCGTCGGAACGTTTGCCTTTTTTGTCGGCGTCTCAGCGGTTTCTTGCGACGCTCGGGAGCCCTCGATTATTCTTCATCCTTCGGGAAAGGACGCAGGAAGAAGAGTGAGTGGCTGATGCCGAGGTTGTCGTATTCTTCCATCAGCTGGAAGCCCGCTTCAAAGAAGATGGCTTCGAGTTCGGAGCCGTAGAAGAAGCGCGAGTTGCCGTTAGCGACCGTTGTGAAGTAAAGGCTCGTCGCGGCCAAAGACAATTCGGCGGCCTGATGACGCTGCTGATTGACAACGGGTTCCAGAACGGCCAAAGTGGCGCTCGGAGCCATGGCTTCGCGAACGCGCTTCAAAATCGAGACGGCTTCGTCATGATCGAAACAGTCGAGGAACTGGCTCATCCAATAGATGTCCGCTTCGCCCGTGCCTTCAAGCTTGGCGGGCGACAACCAGTCGATCGCGATCGTGTCGATGCGATCGATCACGTGCTGCAGTTCCGGACGATCGGCAAGGGCTTCGGTTTCGACAGGCAGGTCAACGAGCGTGGCGCGTGCCTTCGGGAATTTTTCGAGGAAAAGTTTCGTGAAGCGTCCCGTATTGCCGCCGATGTCCACCAAATGCTTCGGGCAGCGATAGCCGATGAGGGTTAAAGCCTTGCGATAAGCCTGATCGCTGTGGAAGTGGTCGAACTTGAACCAAGCGTCTTGTGCGGCTGCCGGAAGTTCCGGTAGATGCGGATAGATGGTCTTCCATTCGGGATTGAAGGCGGCGAGCCCGGCGGGGCGACCTTCAAGGAGGCTGTCCAGAGTCTTATCCAAGGCGAGATAGTTGACGTCGTCCGTGAAGAAGAAATTGACGCGGGTCATTTCGTCGAGAACGAGAAGTTCGCCGACTTTGGTCGACGTCAGGCCGTCCTCTTTTTCTTCAAGAATGCCGGCCGGCTTCAGGATGTCGACCATGATCTTGACGGCATAGGCGGTGAGACCCGATTTTTCTTCAAGTTCGCCTCGCGTGACGGGCTTTTCGCTTGTCACGACCGCTCCCAAAAGGCCGGTTTTAAGCGCAGCCGAAACGGTCTTGAAAATGAACGGTGAAAAGGCAATTTTCTGCGCTTCGCAGAGCGTATCCAAAAACTGCGTTTTATCGGCTTTTTCCATATCTAGTTGTCTCCGGACAAAAGGCGGCGGGCGAGAGCCTCGGCCGTCACCGTGAAATAAAGGGGAACCTGTCGGCGGGTGAGCACGGTGAGGCGTTCGCCTTCGTCAGCAAGGCTGTGGACGGCGAGCGTCACGTTTTCCTGTCGGTTAATCACCTCGGGCCTTGATTCGCGGCCCTCGGCATCGGTTGTCTTCGTCAGATGAAAACGATCGCCGCCGCGGTTCAATTTGATTTCGGCCTCTTTCATCCCCCAAAGGAGAAAGAAGGGTTCCAAGTCGCCCGATGCGTCATAGCGATCCGCCGCCCACTGAATGTCGGCACCGAAAGCCATCTCGCTCATGCCGCGAACGCTGCGCACGGGGCGAAGGGTCTCGATGTCGAGCCCCATGATGTCGTCTTCGGACGAAGCGACGCCGACGGCGATTTTCGATCCTGTATGCGCAATCGACAAAGCCGTTTCGTGTCCCTCGGCATCACGAAGAACCGGCGGGTAGGGCGGCGTTTCAATCAGCGTGAGGCCGCGTTCGCGAGCAACGGCCAAGGCCGCCAGACGTCCCCAGAGGGTCTGACGGCGGCGGCCGGCATGCGTAAAGGCGGCAAGGCGCCGTTGCGTTGCTTCGGGGAGAAGCCGGACGAGGCTTGCTTCCAGGTCGGAATCGTCGGTATTAACCGTGACGATCGTGACTTGATTTTGTTTGCTTATCAATTCTTGGTCCAACGCTTGATGATCAAACTCGTGTTGATCCCGCCGAAGGCGAAATTGTTGGTCATGATGACGTTCTGCGGGAGTTTGCGGATACCGTCCTTGACATAGTCAAGATCGGCACAATCGTCGGCCTTCTCGTGAAGGTTCAGAATCGGCGCGACAAAGCCTTCTTCCATGCCGCGAATGGCAAAGATGGCTTCAAGCGCACCGCAGGCACCGAGCGTATGTCCCATATGGCCTTTATAAGTCGTATAAGGCGTATCGTGACCGAAGACGGAATAGGTCGCGGCTGATTCGGCGGCGTCGCCTCGATCGGTGCCGGTGCCGTGACCGTTAACGACGTCAATGTCGGCGGGCATCAGACCGGCATCGTCCAAGGCGAGGCGCATGGCGCGGGCCATCTGTTCCGACTGCGGCGTCGTAATGTGAGCGCCGTCGCTGTTGGTGCCGAAACCGACGATCTCCGCATAGATGCGGGCACCGCGAGCACGAGCGTGTTCGAGCTCTTCCAGAATGAGCGTCCCGGCGCCTTCGCCCACAACCAAGCCGTCGCGATCCTTATCAAAGGGACGCGGAGTTTCGGAAGGACGATCGTTATATTTGACGCTAGTGGCAAAGAGTGTGTCGAAAATGGCGGCATCGGTCGGGTGGAGTTCTTCCGAACCGCCCGCGATCATGGCGATCTGCTTGCCCGACTGAATGGCTTCGTAGGCGTAGCCGATCCCCTGAGAGCCCGACGTACAGGCGGAACTCGTCGTGACGATACGGCCTTTGACGCCGAAATAAACGCCGATATTGACGGGGGCCGTATGCGACATCATGCGAACGTAGGTCGTGGCGGTAATGCCGCGGCAGGAGTTGGAGAGAATCAGGTTCGAGAGTTCGGCGACGGCATTGGGCTGACCCGAGGAACTCCCGTAGGCAATCCCCATGTCGCCCGACTGGATCAGGGGCGAGTCGGTGAGTCCCGCATCTTCGAGTGCATCCATCGTCGCTTTGACGGCCATGAGAGCGACGCGACCCATCGCACGCGTCTTCTTGCGGTTGAATTTGACGGGATCGAGGTCAAAAGGGGCGGCCGATGCGCCCACGCGGGTATTGAGTCCGTGACAGTCGTTCCATTCGTCCATGTGACGGACGCCGCTTTCGTTTTCAAGCAAATGGTGACGGACGGTGTCCCAGTCGTTTCCCAAAGGGGAGATCCCGGCCATGCCGGTGATGACGACGCGTTTCAGTGCTTTCATAATTTAAAGACCTCCGGTCACGGGAATGACGGTACGGGTAATGTAGGCGGCATCGTCCGAGAGGAGAAAGGCCACAAGCCCCGCCACTTCTTCGGGACGACCCGTGCGGCGCATCGGAATCATCGGGACGATTCGTTCGCGGTTTTCTTCGGTGATCATATCGGTTTCGATCAACCCCGGGGCGACGGCATTGACCGTAATCCCGCGGGAAGCGAATTCCATGGCGAGCGCTTTGGCTGCGCCGATGAGACCGGCTTTGGCGGCGGAGTAATTTGTCTGACCGCGAGTGCCCAACACCCCCGAAATCGAACTCATGACAACGACGCGGCCGCGGCGCTTTCGTGCCATCGGCATGGCGCAGGGTTTCATGACATTGAAGAAGCCGTCAAGGTCTGTGCGAATCACGCTGTCCCAATCGTCGTCCGACAAGGCGGCGAGCGTGCCGTCACGGTTAATGCCGGCATTTAAAACGACACCCCAGTAGGCGCCGTTTTCCTGAATGTCGGCCTCCAAGACGGCTTTGGCCGTTTCGCGATCGGTCACGTCAAAAGCAAGACGGCGGGCCACACCGCCCATAGCGACAATGTCGGCTACCACGGCATCCGCGTCCTCAACGCGCGAGCGGCAGTGAACGACCACGGTATAGCCTTCGCGCGCGAGGCGCAATGCAATTGCTTTGCCGATACCGCGGGAACTGCCCGTGACAAGCACGGTGCGATCGTGATGAGCCGGATTGTCAATCATCGTATCTGTCATTGGTTATTTCTCTTCTCGATCAATGGTGGTCCAATAGCCGTCGGGCGGGGAAAAGAGGGTAAGGGTCGCGGTGGCGATCGTCTCGTCGCGATCGTTCTCGACGCGGCTCACCTCACAGGCAAACTGCCAAAGCCCCGACTCGTCGGAGTAAGTTTTGTCGCAACGGGTTTTGAGCACCGTTCCGACAGGAATGGGTTCGGCGGGGAGCTCAAGCTTTCTGGTCCCCAATAAAAGACCGGGTTCGACGGCTTTCCCCGAGACAAGTGTCTGCGCACCCGCGAAGAGTCCCACCGTCTGAGCCATGACTTCAATCAGGCCTTCCGGTGAAAAGAAGCCGTTTTCACACATCATCGCGTCGGCTTTGACAACGGTCTCGGACACGGCTCCGTCGTCCGTAATGGCGAGCGGGCGGTCAATAAAGAGCATCGGGGCGCGCTGAGGAAGAAGCGCTTCGGCCGTGAAAAGCTTTGCACGGTCTTCCGGCGTCATTTTTGCGTAGACGGCAGGCGTCAATTCGGTGTCCTTGTTGGTAAGCATCGGATTCTTTTCAATCAGGAGGGCCACATTGCTGCCGCCGAAGGCAAAGGCATTGACAAGGACGCAGTTGACAGCTTTTTCCGTAGTGTTGGGACCCGTGAGTGCAATTTGAGCAATCTCGGTATCTCGTGCGGACGAGTCGGCGGTGAAATTCTTGGGGAGCGCGACCCTGTCTTTCTCTGTAAGCGCACAGGCCAAGGCCGCACCGAAAGCGCCGGCACCGGCCAACTGATGACCTGTGAGACGCTTAAAGCTGGCAGCCGGTACGTCGGGTAACAAAGCTGCAACGGCAGCGGATTCCGCACGATCGTTGAGCTCGGTCCCTGTGCCGTGAAGGCAAATGAAGTCGATGTCGGCGGCGGATTTCCCGGCCATCGCCATGGCGAGCTCGATCGCGCGTTTGGCTTCGGTACCGTCGGGCAACGGCGCGGAGATATGATGGGCATCTGAAGTTTCGCCCCAGCCGGCCAGTTTCCAGCGAGCGGGCGTACCCGCTAATTCGGGTTCTGTTGACAGCAAGAAGAGCGCACCGCCTTCGCCGAGACGAAGACCGTCGCGATCGGCACAGAAGGGGCGCGAACTTTCTTGAGCAACGGCTCCGAGTGCCGTAAATCCGGCATCGGTAAGGTCGTTCAAGATATCGGAGCCGCCGGCAATGACACGGGTGACGGTTCCCGAGATTAAGAGACGGGCTCCTTCGATAATGGCTTTGGCTCCGGCTGTACAGGCCGTGGAAATGACGTAAGCTGGTCCAAGGTGCGGATAGTCGTCTTGAACGGCTTTGGCGAGAAGACTCGCCGGACGACCGAGTTCGAGATTTCTCCAGTGTGTCGGATCGTCGGGATTCTCAGCCTTTAAATCGCGAATTGCGTCGGCAAGCCCCGAGGTGGAATTCCCGAAAACAAACCCCGTAACGTCGGTTTTGTTATGAGGCACGTCTTTGAGTTTGTCGATCAGGGGAAAGAAGAGCGTACCGGCTGTCACGAGTCCGTGTGTAACGTCGTGTTCGGGCAAGGACTTCAAAAGTCGTTCACGGCTCGAACGGTAGATGCTGTCGAGCGCGGCACGAGGGGCAAGCGAGTCGTCAGCAGCGAGTTGCACGAGAGTTTCGTCGGGATCAATCCCGAGCGAGGAAATCAGGCGAAAGTCGTGAATATAAATAGCGGGCATTCTTCTTTAAAAAGTCGGTGAAGGACTACTTAATTGTGAAAGTCTACACGTTCGGTGAATGAAGGATTGTATTGTCGAGATGGGTCGGGCAATTAAAGGTAGAAACAAGAAAGATTTATAAATGAACAAAAGATCTGCGTAAAGATATGCGTAAGGAAAATGAACCTGTAACGAATGAACGATTTTTTTGAGAAGCACGAAATATACGGGTAATCCCGTGTATACGGTATTTTTGAACTTACCCTTGACAAGCCTTGAAAATGGGTGTTTAATTCTCATCCTTCGCTGACGGCACAACGCCTTCAACGAAAAACTTGA
>JAHHRG010000031.1 GCA_020025965.1 Sutterella sp. | reverse complement strand
GAGCAATCCGCATCTCATTTTTCACATCCGTAAAAATGACCGGATGAATGAACCAACCGCCGTCGGGATTGTCTTTCGGAATCTCACCAGCAAAAAGCGTTGCCCCTTCCTCGATGCCGAGACGAATATAAGAGGTGACGCGTTCGTATTGAACTCGTGATATCACCGGCCCCAATACCGCTTGAGGATCGTCGGGCATACCGATTCGATAGTCGGGTAAAAATTTTCGGAATAGTTCTTCGGCCTTAGCCTTCATGCTTTCCGGGATCAACAAACGAGATAACGACGTACAGGTCTGCCCGGCATTGAGAAAAACGGAATTAAAAAGCGTCCGACAGGCAGAATCGTAATCTTCGGCTCCCGGCAACCAAATGAAGGGAGACTTGCCGCCGAGCTCGAGACTAGTTCGTTTAAGCCCGGCGGCAGCGCGAACGGCTAAACGACGTCCAGTTTCGGTTGAGCCTGTAAAGGAAATCATGGTCACATCGGGGTGATCGGTAAACACATCACCGAATCGTGAACCCACACCGTTCACCAAATTGAAAACACCGGCAGGAAAACCGACCTCTCGGAAAGCCTCGGCCAAAATAACGGCGGTCAGAGGAGCCAAGCTACTCGGTTTCAGAACGACCGAATTTCCCATCAAAATAGCCGGCACGACTTTCTGAATAATCTGTCCCAAAGGATAGTTCCAAGGCGTCAGGCAGGCCACAACACCGATGGGTTCGACTCGAACAACCGCCTTCTTACGACTAGACACAAAAGGAATCTGCCGTACGCACTCAATATAAGCCGGAATACGCGAGAGCTGATAGTCGCAATGTTTACGCCGCACGTATGTGGTCGGCATACCGAGTTCCGCACTTTCCCAGAAAACGATATCGTCTGTCTTTCTTTGAAGACATTCGAACAACATTTCCATTAAACTGATTCGTTCTTCCAACGACGTATTTGCCCAAGACGGGAACGCTTTGCGGGCAGAGTCAATCGCAAATTCGGCATCACGAACACCACCCGCAGGAATATGAGCAATGATCTGACGCGTAGCTGGGTTCTCAACATCAATTTGTTCGGCATCCAAAGAAGGCTGCCATTTCCCTGCAATCATCTGCTTCGTAAAAAGCTCTTCCCACTTAGTCATACTGCCGCTTCTATCTAAGATCGTTACCACTCGGCGAGCGTCTTCTCACCAATTTCTCGAAGAAAATATTCTACAGATCTCGTTCTCATTTGAGCCTGAATACAAAAAAGCCCCGAGACTTCGCTTGGAAATCCCGAGGCTCATGAAACATGAACGATGATTATTTTTCTTCGCTCTCACGGCATTCCTTACAAATACCGTAGAGCACCATAATGTGATCGCTCAGCTCATAACCGTGCTTTTTGGCAATGGTATGCTGCTCTCGTTCGATGGCTGCATCGGAGAACTCCACCACTTTGCCGCATTTCACACAGACAAGGTGGTCGTGATGGTCGCCCTTTTCGAGCTCGTAGGTAGCACGATCTGCATCAAAGTGATGATGAATGATGATCCCTGCCTGTTCGAACTGAGCCAACACACGATAAACAGTTGCCAGACCAACGTCGTCACCCGAAGCGACCAAATCCTTGTAAATTTCTTCAGCAGAAACATGACGACGTTCGCCATTGCCCTCAGAGGCACGCTTCTGAAAAAATTCCAGGATTTTTTGACGTGGTACAGTTGCCTTCAAACCTGCGTTTTTAAGCACGGAGGATTGGTTTCCAGACGTATCGTTCACGTTAACCTGCCTTTCAAAAATATAATTAACTATTATGATACGGTTAGTGCACCTTTAGCACAAGCGTCAGAACATCGAAATAAAATGATTGCCAAACGACTTTCCCGCACCGCGGCCTTACTTGTCGCAGTTTTCGCCCTCTCCGGTTGCAATACCGCTTCCAACTTATGGAACAATCCCGGAGAGTATTTGCCCAATTTTCTGAAACCTTATCGTGCAGACGTTCATCAGGGCAACCTTGTAACGAGCGATATGGTAACTCAATTGGAAAAGGGAATGACGACCGCTCAGGTCCAGTTCCTGCTCGGCATTCCCCTTATTCAGGATCAGTTCCATCCAAACCGCTGGGACTATGTTTATTATCTTCTCCGTGGAGACGATACCCGTCAGCTCCGTCGTTTGACGGTTTTCTTTGATGAGGAAGGCCGACTGGATCATTGGATCTCTGACGCGATGCCCGACGAAGAACAGGCCGACCAGATGATTCTCGGCACTATCGACAACTTCGAACCGAGAGATCCGAAAGCTGAAACTCAGCCCGAAAAGACTGAATAATTCCGATCCGAGGATTAACAGTGAATCCAAAAATTGCACGTTTGAAAGCCTTGGTCACCCAACTCATTGCTCGTCTTGAACACGAAAAGGCCGAAAACCGCCGCCTTTCGTCTTTGCTCACGACAAGAGACGCCGAATTGGTTCAGGCCAAGAAGCGATTCGAAGAACTTCGCCGCAACGCCGAAGCACTGGCAAGCTCTTTGAATCACAACAACGATACCTTGCTCTGATAAGGAGATTTCCTTGCCTGAAGTTACCATCAATATTGCTCATCGCACGTATCGTTTAGCCGTCAGTAGCGGTGAAGAAACGCTGATTCGCAACTGTGCAGAAAAAGTAGATCAGCAAATCGCTTCGATGAAGGAAAGCTCCAACCTGATCAATCAGGAGCAGATTGCCGTGCTCGCTGCACTTGAGATCGCCTACGAGGCTCAAAAAGCATCTCAGGAAAAGAGTGTTAACAGCCCCATCGACGATCACCCTGACACGCCGACCATCGCCTCTGAAGAGCTGTTCAAGCGCCTTGAGGAAAAGGATCGGGAAATCGACTCTCTCAAATCGACGATTACTGAACTGCAAACGAAATTGACTGAGTCGGCCAACAAAGGATCAACGGATACTGCGCTTTTGAAAGAAATCGACGAGTTGTCTTCTCTTTGTGAAAAAGCTATCTATAACGACATGCACAAGATCGGTATTTTTTGATTGATGTCAGCTTTTTCCAATGGCCCGAATTTTTTTCGGGCCATTTTTCATCTCGGCAAAACATTTTTTTTGTCAAATTGGCTACAATGAATTTAACCCTGTAGCGGTGAGCTTCCGGGCTCCAAGTTCCTAGAACCAATGCTAAAACCATTAGGTTGGTGTACTCGTGGGCCGATAGAGTGCCGGACACGCGATGTCCGACCCGTTCCGCTCCGGAGCCGACCGCCCTGACCTTACGGTTCAGGTAACGTAGCCCCGCCCCGCTGCAGGTCCCATTTCCGGGCAATCCTTAAAAAAGGGTTGCCCGTTTTCGTTTGAAGTTCCGAAATATGACCGCAAAAACAATCGCACATCAATTGGCGAAAACGGCTCCCCGCATTTGGCTGATGAAATCCGAACCTGGCGAATGCTCCATTGACGACACACTGAACGCTCCTGGTCAATCTGTTTCTTGGTTCGGCATTCGAAACTATCAAGCTCGAAACTTCATTCGTGATGACATGTCGATTGGCGACGCGGTCCTCTTCTATCATTCCAGTTGTCCGAAACCCGGCATCGTCGGCCTGGCTACTATCAATTCCGAAGCCTATCCCGACGAACTGCAGTTTGATCCAACAAGCGAATACTACGACGCTAAAAGTACGCCCGAAAAACCGCGTTGGCTCACAATCAACGTCAAGGGACTTGTCAAAATCCCTCTAATTGGCCTCAACAGCCTCCGTAATGAACCGGCACTATCCGGCTTGCGCATTCTTCAGAAAGGCAATCGCCTTTCCATTACGCCGGTTACCAAAGAGGAATTCCTTTTTATCGCAGATCGTTTCCTTTAACGGAGTCGAAAATGGATTGGACTTTCTTCATTGAACTCATGATTCTGGGAGCCGGGACCGGTTTTCTCGCTGGTCTTCTCGGAATCGGTGGTGGAATGATTCTGACGCCCTTTTTTACCATGCTCCTGAGCCATGCTGGAATGCCACTAGAGCATGTCGTTCATGTTGCCATTGCTACCTCAATGGGCACCATACTTTTCACCTCTCTTTCGTCCGTTCGGGCTCACGCGTCACGTAATGCGGTCATGTGGAATATCGTCAAATCCGCAGCCCCAGGCATTCTCATCGGCGCAGTTTTGGGAGCTCAGATCACCGGAATGCTCTCGACCTTCTGGATCGGTCTGATTTTCGCGTGCTTTGTCTATTTTTCCGCCACGAAAATGTTCTTCGGGGGAAAGCCCAAACCCACTCGTTCATTACCTGGCAGTACCGGCCTCTTCGGGCTAGGCAGTCTTATCGGTGTCATCTCGGCACTAGTAGGTGCAGGCGGTGGCTTCATCAGTGTGCCGATCATGACCTACTGCAATGTGAAAATTCATAAGGCTATCGGTACCTCGGCCGCTTTGGGCTTCCCTATCGCTGCTGCCGGTGCACTCGGTTACATCATCAGTGGTTGGAACGTCTCCGGTCTTCCCGGCTTTCCCTACACTCTGGGCTTTATTCACTTGCCCGCACTCTTTGCTGTGGTTGTGATGAGTATTATGACCGCACCGATGGGAGCTAAGATTGCCCACTCTATGGATACCAAACCATTAAAGCGTATTTTTGCTGGACTTCTTTATCTCTTAGCAACTTATATGCTCTGGAAAGCCATCTCTACTCTCTAAACAAAAAAACGCGTTGTTAATCAAACAA
Source organism: Sutterella sp. (assembly GCA_020025965.1). GTDB lineage: Bacteria > Pseudomonadota > Gammaproteobacteria > Burkholderiales > Burkholderiaceae_F > Sutterella. The sequence continues at coordinate 18,565 of JAHHRG010000031.1, read as the reverse complement.
CGCGTTTTTTTATTTCTAAGCCTTCTTTTTCGAAGCCCGGATGATGATTACGATCCCCAATAAAATGAGCGGAAGGGAATACCACTGACCGCGCGAAAGCCCAAGAGCCTGCAGGCCGAGGAACGCATCGGGTTCGCGGAAATATTCAACGATAAAGCGCGCTATTCCGTAACCCGCCAAGAAAAGCCCGGATACCATGCCTGCCGGTCGGGGGCGCTTTGAAACAAACCACAAAAGAAGGAAAAGAAGGAATCCTTCGCCGAAAGCCTCATAGAGCTGCGAAGGATGACGCGGAATACCACCGTCATAGGCTTGCGGAAAGATCATAGCCCAAGGCAAACTCTCCGACGCAGGACGTCCCCAAAGTTCGCCGTTGATAAAGTTTCCGAATCTCCCGAACATCAATCCTAATGGCACCAAAGGCGCGACAAAATCGGCGGTTCTCCAGAAAGATTGCGCCTTGAAACGGCAAAAAAGAAGCATGACGACAATTACGCCAATCATCCCGCCGTGTGCACTCATTCCGCCTTCCCAAACTGCCAAAATCGCCTGAGGATGAGAAAGATAGTATTCGGGCTGATAAAGAATGCAATAACCAAGACGACCGCCCAGAATAACCCCAAAGATACCGTAGAAGAGAAGGTTCTCCAGATCTTCTACCGAGATTCCGCGCCAGGTTTCTGCCGCACGTCGCTTACCTAACAGCCAAAAAAGAGCGAATCCTACGAGGTACATCAGACCGTACCAACGTATAGCCAGAGGCCCTGCGCTGATCGCGATAGGATCAAATTGCGGATGAACAAACATAGCGGGAATACCTTCAGAGACGGAATTGGAGAAATCGGTGAGAAAGTGAGTATTATGAAGCCATCTGTTTATTTTCGTTGGATTTTCACACAAATGACCGTCTCCACTTTCTCCGGCCAGTCCATTGCCGAATCCATCCGCCTTCTTCGCGAAAAGCGTCCGCTCGTTCATTGCTTGACAAATGAAGTCGTTCAGGAAATTACCGCGAATGTTTTGCTTGCCGCCGGTGCTTCGCCTGCAATGGTAGTCGCCGAAGAGGAGGCTCCCTTTTTTGCCGGTGTAGCCGGCGGCCTTCTCATCAATATCGGCACGCCTTATCCCGCCCGCCTTCGTGCCATGCACTCGTCCGTCGACGCTGCTCGCTCCGCCGGTCATCCGTGGGTACTTGATCCGGTCGCTGCAGGCGGCATTCCTTGGCGTGACGGCATCATCAGCGAATTCGTCGAAAAGCATCCCGATGTCATTCGAGGCAATGCAAGTGAAATCCTCGCACTCTCCGGTACCAAATCTGGCGGCAAGGGTGTCGACAGTACGGACTCCTCCGATGCGGCAATTGAAGCGGCCGAACGCCTCGCGCGAAAAATTGAAGGAGTGGTTTGCGTAACCGGTGAAACCGATTACATAACTGACGGCGAACGCACCATAGCCGTCAAGGGCGGTCATCCGATGGCCACGCTCGTTGTCGGGACGGGTTGTTCTCTTTCCGCTCTCGTGAGCGCTTTCTGCGCCATCACGGAAGACCGTGTCTTGGCGACGGCCTCGGCTTGTGCATTGGCTAAGAAAGCCGCTGAAAAGGCCATTGAGACTGCCCGTGGCCCCGGAAGCTTCCACAACGAATACCTTGATGCACTCTATACGCTTCAGCCGGAAGATTTCCTCTGAGAGAGGCCGATCATGGATAAAAAGATCCTGAAACTTTATCTGGTACTCGACCCCGATCTTTGCGGCGGTTTTGACGGTATGATTCAAACAGCGAAAGATGCCGCCCAGGCGGGAGCAACGGTTGTACAACTTCGCGCTCCCGATTGGAAAAAGCGCCGACTCGCGGCCTGTGGTCGAGAACTTTTGAAAGTACTCCGTCCCTTGGGGGTTCCCTTAATCGTCAACGATCACGTCGATGTCGCCGTAGCAATAGGTGCTGACGGTGTCCATGTTGGTCAGGACGATCTCTCTCCCGAAGATTGTCGCCGTCAGATGCCAGAAGGTATGATCCTCGGCCTTTCAGTCAGCAACCTTGAAGAAGTCCGAAACGTCGATCCCGCCTTGGTAGACTACGTCGGTATCGGCCCCATTCATAACACGTCGACTAAACCCGATGCAGCTCCGGCCATCGGATTTGACGGTTTAAGGGCTATTGTTTCGACTTCTCCCTGTCCCAGTGTGGCCATCGGCGGTATCAAAACTCGTGATATCCCCGAAGTGCTTGCCAGTGGCACGGACGGCATCGCCGTCGTGTCTGCTATTTGCGGCCAGCCGGATCCGTCTGTTGCCACTCGAAACCTCCTCGCACTCCTCGTCTAACAAAGTTAGCGATCACCTCTGCTCCTCATCTTGCACTAGAGTTAGAGTGATCGCTTCTTTTTTCTCTTGATTCACATTTCCATGAAAGCTTCTATCGATTTTCCGACATCTCTCCGACTCTCCGCTGAAGACGCTCAAGATGTTCTTTTGGCCGAAACGCTCGAAAGATCGGAAACGGAATCCGGCCATTGGAATGCAGAAGAAAGTTTGACCGCTTCGCGTGATGCTCGAGAACTCGCAGGTACATCGGCCACACCGGCTGTTTATCTTCCCATTCGTGCGCGTCTCGTTCTTGCAAGACTAAAAACGTTCGTACCCAATCAAGAGAAACTTCGCAACATCACCTTCAATACATGGCCTCTTGTTTTAGGGTTACTTCTCTTGGCCTATCTAGGCGGTGCCTTGACCGACAGGTTTGCCACCGAAGGTGCTCGTATCAACCTGCTCTCCCCTCCGGTACTCCTCCTTTTGGTGTGGAACCTGATCGTTTATCTCCTTCTTCTTCTCAGCGCGCTCGGTTTGTCTCCCAAAGCACGGTTCTCACCCATAGAGATGCTGGCTGTCGGCTTTTCCCGCATGAAATGGACGGGACTTGACAAAAACGCTCCTAAAGCGCTTTTTGCCGCACGTTGGACCGCCGTACAAACCACACGATTGCGAACGGAAGCGTCTCGCGCCTTTCATCTAGCCTCTTGCGCTTTTGCCATCGGTCTTTTAACAAGTATTGCCGTCCGAGGGATCGGAACAGCCTACATCGTCGGTTGGGAAAGCACGTGGTTTGGTGAAAATCCCGAATGGATCGCCGCCATTTTGCGTACCGTTTACGACATCATCCCGCTGGACTGGTTTGGCGGCACACCGTGGCCCGACGATGAAATCGTCGCAGACCTTCGTTTTGACCGAATCGATTCTGCAACGTTTAATTCCGCCTCCGACTGGCTTTGTCGTTTGATGCTCACCATTTCTGCTGTCATTCTTCTGCCGCGCATTCTCTTGGTAGCAGTGTCTTCTTGGAAACTGTCTCGTCTCAAAAAAGCGGTAACGATCGATACGACCACATCTTATTATCGAAGCATCTTTTCAACGGATAAATTACCCGAAAAACATTCGATCTTGATTGTCGATCACGCTGGTGACAGCGTGTGCTTACCGACCGAGTGGCTTTCATTAAAGAGCCGACTCCAAACGAATAACCTGTTGGTCGCCAATGCATGGGAAGGCGATATCTCAGAAAAAATCGCGTCGCTTCCAGAGGCTACGGTATATGACTGTTTGATCGGTCTCGATCCAACAGGAACACCAGAGGACGAAGTGCACGGGCATTTAATTGACTGCGTGAAAGACTTCTGTCTCCATCACTCCTCCCCTTCACCCATCGTGATTCTGAACCTTGCTCCTCTCGTCAAACGTCACGGCAGTGACTCGGATAAAGTCGGCAGTCGTCGAGCATTATGGGAATCGTTTGCACATCAACACGGCGTTTCATCCATCGCTGTGAATTTGTCGGATGAAGCTGCTCTTACGACAGTAGAAACGCGTCTTTCCACCCTAACAAACTCTCTCGGACAGACAAAAAGCTAAAGTCAATGTCATAATGGAAGAATTGGAAGAATCTTCTCGTTCTCTCTGCTGATTTCGTTATGCCAAAGTCCGATCAATTTCGTATTCACCTCAGCCTCGTCAGTCATACCAACATTGGGAAGACCACTCTGGCCCGAACGCTTTTGATGCGTGACGTCGGAGAAGTGGCCGATCGCGCCCATGTCACAGAAACAGCAGAGGATTACGTACTGGCTCGCGACCGTACAGGGTGTGAGTTGGTTCTTTGGGATACACCGGGTTTCGGCAATTCGGTAGCACTGGCTAAGCGCCTAAACGGTCGCAAGAACCCCTTGGGCTGGTTCTTGGCCGAGGTCTGGGACCGTATGACGAATAAGTCTTTCTGGCTCAACCAGAAGGCCATCAGACATGTGCGCGACATTTCGAGCGTCGTGCTCTATCTCGTCAACGTCTCGGAACTTCCCCGTAAGGCCCCTTATATCCCGGCCGAAATGCAGATTCTCTCCTGGATAAACAAACCCGTTATCGTGCTCTTGAACCAGATGGGAAAGCCCCGCGAACCTAAGGAAGAAGAAAAGGATCTGGAAGCCTGGCGCGAAGCTATGAAAGACTACCCGTTTGTCAAAGATATCCTTCCGATGGATGCTTTTGCCCGATGTTGGGTTCAGGAGATTGCACTCTTTGATTCCATCGGAAAAGCTGTGCCGAGCGATCTTCTTCCCACTTTTACCGCCTTGAGAAATACCTGGGTTAAAAGCCGACAAGCCATTTATCTGAGCTCCGTCGATGCCATTGCTCGTCATATGTGGAAGCTTCTTCAGGCTCATGAATTTGTTCCGACGCCGAGCTTTAAAGATCACATGCTCTCCTTTGCTAATCAGTTGGGGATTGTCAAGACCAAATCCGCCGCTCTGGAAGATGCACAAACCGTTCTGTCCTCAATGGCCGCAGACGGACTCTGCGCCTTGACAGACAAGCTTCTCTCAATCAACGGTCTGACGGGAAACGGCGTTTCGAAAGAAATTCTTCGTCGAATGAAGGCCGACTGGAACATGGCCTCGCACGGGATCAATACGACGGGGGCTGCCGCGGTTGGAGCAGGCGTCGGCGTTGCCGGAGGTGCAGCCGCCGGTGCTGCAGCCGACATCAGTAGCGCAGGACTATCCCTTGGCCTTGGCACGCTCTTAGGGGGCGTACTAGGTGCCATTGGCGGCGTCGGAGCCGCAACAATTTACAACTCCCACCACAAGAAAGACGGAATCGATCTTTCTTGGAGTGAAGATGCTCTTCGAGATTTTATGCTTGAAAGCCTTCTCCTTTATTTAGCTATCGCCCATTTTGGAAGGGGACGAGGAGATTGGAAAGCTGGAGAAAGTCCCGAGTTCTGGAAAGACACTGTTGAAAATATAATCAAAAAACAGAAAGTTAATTACGAAAAAATCCGCATTATTCCTCCAGAAGCCGGACTGGAACAATTAGCTATGCTGGTCGATCGCTACCTTACCGAAACATTCGAAATGCTATATCCATCCGCTTAATTTTCCACTTCCAATCACTTTACGAAAAAATAATGAAAAGAGTTATCACTTACGGCACTTTTGATCTTCTGCATTACGGACATATTAATCTATTAAAAAGAGCTAAAAAACTAGGAGATTACCTAATCGTCGCCTTGTCTACAGATGAATTTAACCTAAACAGCAAAAACAAGAAATGCTATTTTGATTATGAAAAACGAAAAGCTCTATTAGAAGCGATTCGTTATGTTGACTTAGTTATTCCAGAAAACAGTTGGGATCAAAAACGCACTGACGTTCACCAATACAAAGTAGATACTTTCGTGATCGGAAACGACTGGGAAGGCAAGTTTGACTTTCTTCGTGAGGAAGGCTGTGAAGTGATTTACCTTGATCGAACCCCTGAGATAAGTACAACGAAGATAAAAAAAGACCTTAATCAAGTATAAGATTTCACGATCGAAACTTCCTTTATCGGCCCATACATCACTAAACACAAATTATTAATACAATATAAATATATTTACACTTTTCTTTTAAAGAGAAAAGACCTCATCTTCAAATGCAAATTTACAAAGGTCTAAGTACCGTCGGACTATTGCTCATTTCCAATGTTTTCATGACATTGGCATGGTATGCACATCTCAAACTTCAAAGCGCCAAGCTCATCACGAACTGGCCGCTTTATACCGTAATTCTCTTTTCTTGGGGAATCGCTCTTTTTGAATATTCATTCATGATTCCGGCCAATCGCATCGGCTTTGAAGGAAACGGCGGTCCATTTTCGTTAATTCAGCTAAAGATCATCCAAGAGGTCATTACCCTCTCGGTCTTCATGCTTTTTTCATACGTCGCCTTTCAACAGCATTTTGCCTGGAATCATTACGCGGCCTTTGCTTGCCTTGTCGGTGCCGTATATTTCACCTTCATGAAATAAATCACAGTTGATCCCCAAAAAACAAATGAGCCGCTCGATTCCCAACAGGAATGAGCGGCTCATTTGTTATACAGACTCCTACCGACTTACGGCACCATCTGTTCGGTCTCTTCGCGCTTGATGGGCTTCACCAAGTCTTCACGCTTCACACCAAGGTAAATCGCAATAGCGGCTGCCACGAAGATTGAGGAGTACACGCCAAGCAGAATACCGATCGTCAGAGCGAGCGAGAAATAATGCAGGGCAGGACCACCGAAGAAGAACATCGAGAGCGTCATGCAGAGCGTTGACGTGTGCGTAATAACCGTACGGGAGACCGTCGCCGTAATGGCGGAGTTGATGATCTCAAACGTATCGGCTCGACGCATCGTGCGGAAATGTTCGCGCACACGGTCGAAAATAATCACCGATTCGTTCACGGAGTAACCCAAAACGGCCAGAACGGCAGCCAACACCGGCAGGGAGAATTCCCACTGCATCACGGAGAAAATACCGAGCACGATGAAAATGTCGTGCAGGTTCGCGATGATCGTTGCTACGGAGAACTTCCATTCGAAACGGAAGGCCAAATAGATCATGATGCCGATCACCACAAGCGCCAAGGCCGTACCGCCGTCACGGGCTAGTTCATCCCCCACCTGCGGACCGACATATTCGGTACGGGTGAGCTTGGCTTCAGGATCCGTCTTGAGAATCACGCCCATTACTTCTTGGGCCACTTCACCGGACGTATAACCGGGTTTCGTCGGCACACGAATGACGATATCGGAAGCTGTACCAAAGGTCTGAACGAGCACTTCCTTTGACACAGGACTCAGATCCTGACGGACCTTCTCCGTGTTGACAGCGGACGGATAATGGACTTCCATCTGTGTACCGCCCGTGAACTCCACCGAGAAAGCCAGACCGTGAGTGAAAATCCAGAAAACGGAAATCAGGAAACTCACGATAGAGATGGCGTTCAGGATGTGACGATAGCGCATGAACGGAATCGTCTTATGAATGCGGAAAAATTCCATGATTCGTTTCCTCCGTTACTTGCGCTTCGAATTGGTATCCGCATCGGGACGCCAAATCTGGCCGATATGAATCTTCGTCAGTTTCTTCTGACGGCCGTAAATCAGGTTGGTCATTGCACGAGCCACCACGACGGACGTGAAAATGGATGTCATGATACCGAGACAGTGAACAACAGCAAAGCCTCGGACCGGGCCGGAACCGAAGATCAAGAGCGCCAAACCGGCGATCAAGCTTGTCAAGTTCGAGTCGATAATCGTGGCAAACGCGCGATCGTAACCTTCAAAGATAGCGGTCTGCGGCAAACGCCCGGCACGCAACTCTTCACGGATACGTTCATTAATCAGCACGTTCGAGTCAACGGCCATACCAAGCGTCAAAGCAATAGCGGCAATACCCGGCAGGGTAAGCGTAGCCTGCAGCATCGAGAGCAAGGCAATCAACATCATCACGTTGCAAATCAAAGCGATCGCACTGACCACACCGAAGACCTGGTAATAGAGCGCCATGAACACGGCGATCACAACGAAACCGTAAAGAGTCGACTTAAAGCCGGCCTCAATATTGGCTTCACCGAGACTCGGCCCGATCAGACGTTCTTCAACAATTTCCATCGGAGCTGCCAGAGAACCGGCGCGCAACAACAGAGCCGTGTCCGTTGCTTCCGCAGCCGTCATACGACCTGAAATCTGCACGCGACCGCCACCGATTTCCTGTCGGACGACCGGAGCCGTCACGACTTCGCCCTTACCTTTTTCGAAAAGGATGATAGCGATACGCTTACCGACGTTGTCGCGAGTCACATCCTTGAAGATACGAGCACCACGGGCATCAAGTTCAAGGTTGACAGTTGGTTCCTGCGTCTGGCTATCAAAGCCCGGCTGAGCATCGTTCAGATTTTCACCAGTGAGGATCACGCGACGCTTGACGAGAAGCGGTGTACCTTCGCGGTCGAAGAACTTTTCGTCACCGAAGGGAACGTTACCCTGAGAAAGCTGTGTAAGGGCTTCGGGAGAGTCGTCAACCAAACGGACTTCAAGCGTAGCCGTACGCCCCAGAATGTCCTTGGCCTTAGCTGTATCCTGAACGCCGGGAAGCTGTACAACGATACGGTCGGCCCCCTGTTGGGCAATCACCGGTTCGGCAACGCCGAGTTCATTGATTCGGTTATGAAGCGTAGAAATGTTCTGCTTGAGTGAATACGCCTGAACGTTCTGAATTGCCTTTTCGGAAAGATCGGCTCGGATCACGTACGGAGCAGCGGAGGCGTCCGGCAAGGTCAAAACCAAGTCGGGCTGCGTGTTGCGCAACAAGTCGTTGGCTCGACCGCGTTCTTCTTCGCTCGCGAAGTTGATTTCAATCGTATTGCCGACACGGGTAAGTCCCTTATGGCGAATACGGTTATCGCGCAACTGCGTACGAAGATCAGACAAGGTGGCTTCGGCACGCTTGTCAATCGCGGCCTTCATATCGACCTGCAACAGGAAGTGCACGCCGCCGCGCAAGTCCAGACCCAAATACATCGGTAAAGCGTTGATCGACAACAGCCAACGCGGCGTATTCGGCACCAGATTGAGCGCCACGATATAGGCCGGATTTTCATGATCCGGATTCAGAGCCTTTTCAAGTACTTCACGAGCCTGAAGCTGCTTTTCGGCTTCGGTCGTATCGAAACGCACGCGGATGGTATTCTGCTGTGCGCCCTGCTCGTAGAAAATCCCGTTCGGATGCAGATCGGCATTCTTCAGCAGATCTTCCACACGGCTCAGAGTCTGTTCGGTAACCTTGACCGTTGCCTTCCCGGAAGAAATCTGGACAGCGGGCGATTCACCGTAGAAATTCGGCAACGTGTAGACGATCCCGATAAGGAGCGCCACGACGATGACGATGTATTTCCATAATGGATAGCGATTCATCGCAAGTTTTCTCCGTCCCCATCAAACCTCCCTCGGAAGGCTTTCAGAAGACTGTTGAAACCGATTTTCGACAAACGAATCCTGCGAAAATCGGCTACGTTATAACGGAGCAAAGCCCGAACTTGTCGGGCTGAAAAAAGCGCCAAGAGTCGCGACTCAAGGCGCTTTGACTTCCGTTCCGTTGATTAGAACTTAACGGTTCCTTTCGGGAGGACCGCCTGAACAGCAGTACGCTGAATACGGACAACAACGGCCTTGCCGTCGCATTCGGCAATCTGAAGACCGATGTAGAGCTCGTCCACAGCGTCAATGCGGCCGGAAATACCGCCGACCGTCATCACTTCATCACCTTTGGCGAGGGCTTCGCACATCTGAGCGTGCTCCTTCTGACGCTTCTGCTGCGGGCGGATAAGGAAGAACCAGAACACCACGAACAGCACGATGAGCGGAAGGACCTGTACAAGGAACGCTTCCATGCCGCCAACCGGGGCAGCTTCACCGGCGGCCAGAGCTTCGGAAATAAAGAACATTTGAACTCCAGTCATTCAAAAAAATCAGTAGACCCCTGAAGATGCCGACCATCGACACCAAGGGTAATTTTGAAATTATAAGGGGTTCTTCACGATTCCTCGATAAAGAACCCTTGACATACATATAAAACCTTACTCGATTCCTCGTGCGCGGTCTTCGGCAAACTGCTTCTTCCATGCCTCAAAGGTACCGTTTTCAAGCGCATCGCGCATTTCCTGCATGAGGTTGAGGTAATAATGCAGATTGTGGATCGTATTGAGCCGAGCCCCTAAAATTTCGCCTACCTTGTGCAGATGATGCAGGTACGAGCGGGAGAAGTTGCGGCAGGTATAACAGTTGCAGGTCGGATCCACCGGACGAAGATCGCTGCGGTATCGGCTGTTCTTCAGTTTGATATCGCCAAAGCGTGTAAAGAGCCAGCCGTTACGGGCATTGCGAGTCGGCATGACGCAGTCGAACATATCGATACCGTTGGATACGCCGTCAACCAAGTCTTCCGGCGTACCCACTCCCATCAAATAGCGAGGACGATCTTCAGGGAGTTGGTGAACGATATGGTCCATGATACGAAGCATATCTTCCTTAGGTTCACCGACGGACAATCCGCCCACGGCATATCCGTGGAAATTAAGTTCCTTCAAACCAGCCAGAGATTCGTCGCGAAGATGTTCGTACATCCCCCCCTGAACGATACCGAAAAGCGCGTTCGGATTCTCAAGACGATCGAATTCGTCCTTCGAACGCTTGGCCCAACGAAGGCTCATACGCATCGACTTGGCTGCCTCCGTTTCGGTTGCAGGTCTGTCACCGATTTTATACGGCGTACATTCGTCCAACTGCATCACGATGTCGGAATTGAGTACGTGCTGAATCTGCATTGAGACTTCCGGAGACAGGAAAAGCTTGTCGCCGTTAATCGGATTGCGGAAGTGAACGCCCTCTTCGGTAATTTTGCGAAGTTCGCCGAGACTAAAGACCTGAAAACCGCCCGAGTCCGTGAGAATAGGCTTGTCCCACTGCATGAAATCGTGCAACCCCTTGTGAGCGCTCACTACGTCCAAACCGGGGCGAAGCCACAGATGGAAGGTATTGCCGAGGATGATCTGTGAACCGATTTCCTTCAGTTCGTAGGGAGCCATAGCCTTAACGGAACCATAGGTACCGACGGGCATGAAAATCGGGGTCTGAACGACACCGTGATTGAGCGTGAGCTCGCCGCGGCGAGCACGACCGCTGGTGGTTTTAACCTTAAAAGAAAAAGCCATTCTGGGTTGTCCTGTTTTTGTCCGACATTATTCGGTAATGTGCGCATTTTCAATGAAGCAAGCATCGCCATAGCTGAAGAAACGATATTTTTCCTCAACGGCATGACGATAGGCTTCAAGAATGCGTTCGCGGCCCGCCAGTGCGGACACGAGCATCACCAAGGTGGACTTGGGCAAGTGGAAATTCGTCACCATCGCATCGATGATACGGAAACGGTAACCGGGCGTAATGAAAAGCTGTGTATCGCGAGAGCCTGCTTCAACGTGCCCCATACGATCTGCAGCGCTTTCAAGCGTACGAAGCGACGTGGTACCGACTGCAATCACACGACGGCCTTCGGCTTTTGCACAGTTGATCTTTTCGGCGACATCTTCGGGCATGTGATACCACTCGGAATGCATATGATGTTCCGAAAGCTTTTCGACGCGCACGGGCTGGAAAGTGCCGGCACCGACATGAAGTGTCACGTATTCGATATCGACACCTTTCTTTGCGAGACGATCCAGAAGTTCTTTCGTAAAGTGAAGACCTGCGGTCGGTGCGGCCACGGCCCCCGGATGTTCGGCAAACACCGTCTGATAGCGACTTTCGTCACTTTTTTCTGCCGCATGCGTAATGTAAGGCGGCAACGGAACACGACCGAACTCTTCGAGAACGTCCAGAACAGGACGCGCAAATTCGAGTTCGAAGAACTGATCCTGACGACCGGTGACCGTTACTTCCTCTACGCGACCGTCGGCTTCGAAACGCACGACAGTGCCCGGCTTCGGAGACTTGCTCGCGCGAATCATGGAAATGGCGGTAAATTCACCCGTCACACGCTCGATCAGAGCTTCGATGTTGCCCCCAGTGGCTTTGTGGCCGAGCAAACGAGCTTTGATCACTTTGGTGTTATTGGCGACCAACAGGTCGCCCGGACGAAGGAAATCCTCGATATCCGTGAAATGGCAATCCTCGATCACATCCTTCGAGATGTGTAGCAAACGAGAAGCCGTACGATCTTTCAGAGGATATTGGGCGATGAGCTCAGGCGGGAGCTCGAAATCAAAATCACTTAAATATTGTTCTTGCATGGCTTGACAGGCCAGTGGAAAGATTTGAGAAAGCGGCATTCTACTCGTTTGTCGTTAACCACGCTTGCACATAAGCAGGATTTCCGCCGTCGACAGAAATATGTTCGTTGTTTTTCTCTCTTCAGCTTCGCTTAATGGGAATGATTCTCATTTATTGATTGAGATCAAATTCCTATTAAATTAGTCGGCTATTTCATTACCGAACCGCTTGGAGAGTAGGTATAGTTACTTCAACGCGAAACGCATCGGTCGTCATCCACCAAGGGGTCGGTTGAATGGCGATCACTCAGCAAGTCAAAGCTTGGATTGACTTGCTCTTTGGACAGATGCTTATGTTCTCCGGCATCAAGAGTTTCGTGCAACGCTCAAGGCGGGTGAGTTTGACAGGGCTCATCCGCCTCTTTTTTTATTCATGTTATTGCCTTCTCATTAACGCCCGATCTTCTGCCTCTTTTACTATCGCAGCTAGCGATTAACGGTCTTTCATCCGCTCTAATGAGAATGATTCTCATTTATTGACTGAGATCAAATTCCTATCACTTTCGTCGATATCTTCTATTGTCGAGCTAGGGAACTAAGCGTAAAGTTACTTTCAACACGAAACGCATTGATCGTTACCCGCCTAGGGGTCGGTTGGATATCGATTATCGGAAATCGAAGCTTGGATTGAATTCCGATAGAGTAAGAGGTGCTAATGTTCTCCGGCATCACTAGTTTCGTGAAACGCTCAAGGCGGATGAGTTTGACAGGGCTCGTCCGCCTCTTTTTTTATTCTTAATTTTTCCTACCTTGTTACACCGTGCTCAATCGCACGCGCGTCCGAGAGCAAGGACGGTACCAGTCAGCAAAAAGCGACGAATCGCCCGAAATTACTGAGAATGATTCTCATTTTTGATCTCGATCAATAACCTATTCCTTAACTCGGGTTTTACTATTGCTCATTTCTTCCTTAGCTAGTAAAGTCTTACTAACGCAAAACGCTTCGGTTGTCACCCACCAAGGGGTCGGTTGGATGGCGACTAACGAAGATTTCGAAGCTTGGATTGAGATCTTCATTCAGACGATGCTAATGTTCTCCGGCATCAAAGAGTTTTGTGAGTATCTACAGGCGGATGAGTTTGACAGGGCTCATCCGCCTCTTTTTATTCTTTTTCCGCTCTGCACTCACTTTCCAAGTCCATAAGATCCAACTTTTCAGCATTTCAACGGTACAATGGTTTCTTTATCAAGAACACCTTTTTTTCCGGTAGAAATCCACATGCGCCAGGAACCTTTTTACGACGAAGACGAAGACGACGAATTCGAATATCGGGGACCGTCCAAGTCGCAACTCAAGCGTGAACAGCTCGAACTTCAGAATCTCGGTCGCGAGATGACCAAGCTGGGCGACGAACAATTGAAAAAGATCGGTTTGCCTGAAGAAGTCCTCATTGAAATCATCGAATTTCGCAAAATGCGTAGCTTCGGTGCGCAGCGCCGCCAGTTACAGTTGATCGGGAAAAAGATGCGCAACATGGATCCCAAAGCCGTTCGTGAAGCGATTGATCGCGTGACCGGCGAGTCAAAGGCCGCCGTTGCGCTTTTGCATCGTTGCGAAACGCTCCGCGATCAGATGCTCGCCGGTGACGATGCCTTGACGAAGTTCATCAACGAACATCCCGAAGTGGACATTCCCCGTATTCGTACGCTTGTTCGCAGCGCTCGTAAGGAACGCGAAAATAACAAGCCGCCGAAGAGCGCACGCGAACTTTATCGTTATATTCACGAGCTCTCGGAAGAACCGCTCAGCCTCTTTGCCGAGGACGACGAAGAATAATTCGAAACGCTTGTCGACGTCCTAGTTGGCAAGCGTTTCCAATTTTCGGAACCATCTCTATTAAGAACGTTGACCACCCGCCATGAAACCACCGCGCAAACACGATAACGAACTGATTTTAGGTCTGGTTTCCGTCTTGGAAGAAAATGACGGCATGACCTATGACGACAAAACGGTGTCGTCTCTCGAAAAGTGGTTTAAAGATACTTTGACCACGCCCGTCACTATTCACAAACGCGTTATTGCGAATCAACGCTTTTCTATTGAGAAATCTCTGCGCGAACTCGTTGACATCATCGGTTGCGACTTGGTGATGACTACGGGCGGCATCGGACCTTCTCGCTACGATGCTGTACCGGAGTCCACGTTGGCTGTGGCGACTCGATCGCTACCTGGGTTCGCCAACGCACTCCGTCAGCAAACCGTTGACCCGCTACTTTCTCGCCCTCAGGCTGTCCTTCGTGACACACCCGAACAAACTGCCCTGATCGTAAACGTTGATAACGACGAACGCATTCTGAAGGCACTCGCAGACACACGAGATTCGGATGGCAAAATAACGGCCGAAGGACTTTTTAACGCAATGCGTCGTTGTCTTCTGCGTATTAACGGCCTGCAAATCGCGATCCGTGACGGCGATTGTGACGAAACGGTTGACATCAAATGTGATTCGGTTTCTATGCCGACCGCCTATGCCGAAAAACCGGAAACGGAAACCGCCGTTCCCGAAACAGAAACCGAAAAAAACGACAACGTGCGCAGAGAAGACGTTTCGAGCATCACGCAGGTTCCGGCCTTTGATTCCGACGACATTCTAACGATCGCACCGAGTCGCACCAGAATGCAGCCTGAAGCCACGGTCATTTGGCTCCACGGCATGGGTGTTGACAACACGGACTTCGCAGACTTTCCCGATCAGATTCTGCAGTTGGGCGGCCCTGTTTGCCGTTTTATCTTGCCGAACGCCCCTGTTCGAGAAATTTCTGCCCATCCCGGCTATCCGCTTCGTGCATGGTATGACGTTCTTTCCGATCGCTTTGAGGATCAGGAAGATAAGTACGGTATCAACGAAACGGCTATGAAGGTGTCGCGCCTGATTTCCGAACTCGAAGAACTCGGCGTCAATCGTCGCCGCATTTTCCTCGGAGGTTTTTCCCAAGGAGCGGCCATGGCTCTCTATGCCGGTTTGCGTCAAACCCACCCCATCGGTGGGGTCATTGCTCTTTCCGGTTATCTTCCGCTCGCGGCCGATCTCTTTAAAGACATCACCCCAGTCGGTCGCTGTACCCCCGTTTTCATGGCACACGGTGACTTTGACTCCGTCATTCCGCCGTTAACCGCACAACGCGGTGCCAAAGTGATTCAGGAACTCAATAACTCCTTGATCTGGAAAACCTTCCCGATTGATCATTCAGTTTCTACAGACGAATTGATGGCTATGACGCTTTTCCTTCGCATGCAGTTACGCGCCTAGGTCAAGAGCTTAGCCTTCAAGTAAAAGGGCCTCAACTTTCAGTTGAGGCCCTTTTTTATAAGTGAAGGTAAATTATTTAATGACTTTTCTTATCTTCTTAATCAAACCATTGGAGGCTTCGTCATCGTTTCCGTAACAGGCCACCGTCGAGTCATCTCGAGCATTTTCGATGCCGTTGAGAACAGTCCCCAGAAGATTGGCATTGACCTGCTTCATAAGGCCAACGGCCATCTGAAGTTTGTTCTTCTCAGTGGACTTCATCCGAACGACAAGCAAGAAGCCCAGTCCGTCAATGGCAGCCATTGCGCGCGTGTCGGTTGCGGAAAGAACGGACGGCACGTCGAGGATGATCATGTCGTAGCGTTCCTTTAACTCACAAAGAAGATTGGAGAACTTCTCACCGTTAAGAAGATTGGCAGGAATGTCAATTTCAGCACCGCTGAAAAGGACGTCCATGGAGATATCCTTAAAGGGCTTCATCACGTATTCGGCCACTTCACCGATCGTAACTTTCCCTTGAAGAAGATCGCTCAGGCCCTTATTCGGTCTCTGACCGTTATTCCAAAGCTGTTTGAGTGCATGACTTCGCATATCGGTGTCGATCAAAAGCACCTTCTTACCGGCACGAGCATAAGTCACGGCCATATTAAGAGACACAAAGGTCTTGCCGTCATTCTTGACCGGAGAGGTTATAGCAATCAACTGGCACTGAGAACCCATTTCCGACAACGATAAGGTCGTACACAGATCACGGAAAGCTTCGGACTGCATGCCCTTGGGATTATCATAAGCCGTAAATTCACTGCATTTGTTCTTATCGTCAGCAATCATCCCGAAAACGGGAAGACGTGTCATATTTTCGACCTCTTCTCGACGCTTAACGGTTTTATCCATCAATTCGAGCAAAATGGCCAACAACACAGCCAAAACGGCAGAGCCCAGGAAAGCAACGGTCACAATCTTGCGCTTCTGAGGAAACTGTGCCTTTTGGGGTGCAACAGCTTCATCAATGACCTGAATGGTACCTGAGGCATTGCCGGCCATACCGATCGAAATTTTCAATTCGTGAACGCGATTGAGGAGACGCTTATAAGAGCTTTCTATCGTCTCCAGATCTTCTTTGAAGATTCGATACTGTGCCTCTGTGGCATAGACCGCCTGCAAATCCTCTGCCAAATGATCGCGTTCTTTCTGCAACAATGCAAGATTTCGAGCCAATTCACCGAGGCGACTCCGATCGATACGAACAACTAAATCCAGTTCGGCCAAAATATTCTTATTCAAATGGGCGATCTTTTTGCGGGCATCAATAACAATGCGATGATTTTCCCCGTAATTCTGACGCTGTTCGACCAAAGCCAACTTAGCATTCAGTCGAGAAGACATCAGATGCTGAATTTCCGGAGTCGCGTTGATCAAGGTTTCAGACATAACATCGATATCGGCGCCGGCCTGTTTCCAACGACGCACTTCTTCGATCCGACTCTCAAGAACTTTACTAGCTTTGCGCTTGGCATATTTTGCGTTATCAATACTTGCCAAACTGGACAACAAGGCCTGACGGTCCGTTTCGATCGAAGTTGCCCCGCTTTCTTTCTGGAACGTCATGAGCTTCTTCATTGCATTCTGACGAGCAACTTCGGTCGTATGCAACTCTTCCTGCATCTTCTCGAGTGCAATCTGCGTGAACCCGCTGGTTCGATGCAAGGTATCTTCGATGTAAGCACGAACCAAGTAATTGGCCATATCAGCAGCCAACTGCGGATTTTCATCCTTAACACCGATATCAATCAGATTCGTATTGGGAACGGACTTGATAACAACCTTCTTTTCCAAGACTTCTAGCGGATCTTTCGCCTCGGCAAAAGCAGGAACTTTTGCCAGTCCGAAATGATCGAAGACGTTTCTCAACAATCGATCCGAAGTCAACATCTGCTGCTGCGTCTGAATAAAGTTTTTCTTGTCAGCCGCATCCCCTTCATAGACTTCTTGAATGGTCGTAACCTTCAAACCCGTGGATTCCACCAAAATGCGAGTATTAGCCTGATAAATGGGAGTCGCCGACAGGCTATACGCCACAGCCAATGCCGTCACGGAACCGACAATGGCTCCGCACAACGGCAAACGCGTTAATACGGCCTTGATCAATTCGGAGATGTCGATAATTTCGTCATCGACCTGCTGATTTTCAGCTTTATTCGTCATAACAGTATCTTGAGTGTTTTCGGTTTTAAATTTACTTACAGTTCGTTTAATCGCGACGGGGAATAATCAACATATCAGTCGGTTTCAGCACGATGTCCTCCACCTTCTCTCCATTCATAATGGCTTGAGCAGGAACAGGAATCAACTCAATTTCACCCTCTGCCGTCAGACGACGAACGAGAACCTTAGATAAGTCCGCCTCTTCGGTAAAACCACCCACACTGGATACGGCCTGCAAAGCGGTCATATCCTCATACACAGGAAGCAGCACCGAATTATTGGCATTTAGAGAACTCCCCTTTACTTCACCAAGCACATAAATCTTGCGGCTCGTATAGGAACTGACAGAGACAAACACCTCAGGATCTTTAAACCCCTGATTTTTCAAGTGTTTAAGCAACTTTCGGTCAATCTCGTCCAGGCTCAAACCAGCAACATGGATATATCCGAGTTTCGGGAGGCGAATATTCCCATTCTCGTCCACGCACGAATTCATACTGTAGGAAGTCGGCTGAGATACGGCAAGGGATAGGACATCCCCAGCCATGATATCTGAGGTTTTCGCGTAAACACTGCCAATTGCGCCTGCCATCAAACTAGCAATCGAAAGAGTTGCAATCAAACGATGCATCATGTCGGTACTTTCTCTTAACGTATAAAAAAATGACGATATTGAAAAGCCAATCAACACTGACCTAAAATGTTGAATATTTTACTACTTTTCTTCTCTTGCTTTCTAAAATTTTAGCTCCTTGAAAAGGACTATTTTCTGCCGGGCGTTGACTTTATTTTTGATATCAATCGCTCTTAACAAAAATCTCAAGGACAAAAAAAATCCCGTATCGCATTCTGCAATACAGGACTCTTTGCTGGTCCCCGGGGAGAGACTCGAACTCTCACGGTTTTACCCGGCGGATTTTGAATC
>JAHHRG010000030.1 GCA_020025965.1 Sutterella sp. | reverse complement strand
TTCGGAACCGAGCGCATATGACAATAAAGGCTCAGCAAAGAACCCGGGCGAGCACAAAAGCGGACCAAGCTTTTCGCCTCACGGTCGCCGGTGTTGCGACCGTGAGCGTCCTCGCTCTCGGTGCGATTGTGATTTTCCTTCTCGCTCAGGCCCTGCCGATTTTTAAAGAGGTGTCCTTGAGCGAGTTTCTTTTTTCAACCGAATGGTATCCGTCCGATGAACCGCCCGTTTTCGGGATCGGCGCGATGGTAACGGGGTCTTTCGGCGTTGCACTTCTGACGACCTTAATTGCAGTGCCGATCGGGGTATTAACGGCTGCGGCAATGCACTGTGCCATGCCGGCTCGCTTGACAGGACTTCTCAAGCCTCTGATTGAACTGATGGCGGCGTTGCCCTCGGTCGTGATCGGTTTCATCGGTATGGTGATCGTAGCACCGTGGTTGCAGAGAACCTTCGATTTGACAACGGGACTCAACCTCTTCAATGCGGGGCTGATGCTGGCTTTCATGTGCATTCCCACCATCGCTTCGATTTCGGAAGATGCACTCAAGAATGTTCCGAACGAACTGCGCGAGGCGTCGCTCGCAATCGGGGCGACTCGTTGGGAAACGCTCGTCAAAGTGGAACTTCGTTGGGCGATGGGCGGGATCGGTACGGCTGTGATGCTGGGGATTTCTCGGGTCATCGGCGAAACGATGGTCGTTTTGATGGTAGCGGGCGGCGCGGGGATCATTCCCGAATCCGTCTTTGATCCGATCCGTCCGATGACGGCAGGGATTGCCGCCGAAATGGCCGAAGCGGCTGTCGGCGGTGCGCATTACCACGCACTCTATGCCACGGGGCTGGTGCTCTTTCTCACGACTTTTGTCTTTAACTTTTTGGCGTGGGTCTTTACGCGCCGCTTTTCTCTCAAGGCTTCCTGATGAAAAGTCGACTGTCTCGAATTTTGGCCGGACTTGCAGGCTTCTTCGTAATGAGGTTGGCCACCGTTCTCTGTGTGTTTTCGCTCATTGGAATGCTGGGCGTGATTCTTGTGAATGCCTGGCCGGCTCTCAATTGGGAGTTTCTCACCGAAGCTCCGCGCAACATGATGAGCGAGGGCGGGATCTGGCCCTGCATGATCGGGACCTTTGCTCTGGCGCTCGGAGCGTTGGTGATTGCGCTGCCCTTGGGAGTCGCGAGTGCCATTTACTTGAACGAGTACCAAAGCGAATCTCCGATGATAACGGTGATCCGCCTCTCGATCGCGAACCTCGCGGGTGTCCCCTCGATCGTTTTCGGGCTCTTCGGGCTTACCTTTTTTGTGGTTTTCTGCGGCCTTGGCGTGAGTCTCCTGTCGGGCGTTCTGACACTGGCGATTCTCTCGCTCCCAATCATTATCAATACGACGGAAAGTGCATTGAAACAAGTGCCGCAAGCCTGGCGTGAAGCCTCACTTGCCTTGGGCGCCACGCGTCGCGAAACCATCGTGAAAGTGATTTTACCCAACGCACTGCCCGGCATTCTGACGGGGTCGATTCTGGCTCTTTCGCGAGCGGCCGGTGAAACGGCGGCAATCATGTACACGGGGAGCGTGTTCTTCAGTCCCAAAGAGGGCTTGAGTTTCCTCGAACCGGTCATGGCTTTGCCGTATCACGTCTACGTTCTTGCCACGGCCGGGACAAACATCGAGGTAACAAGACCTCTGCAGTACGGCACTTCTCTCGTTCTCGTCTCGCTTGTTTTCTTGATGAGCCTTGCTGCGATCATTCTCCGCGAACGTCGCCGTTCTCGCTAGGAAAAAGTAATTCAAATGATAACTATGTCTAACAATCTTGAAAATTCCTCGACTTCGCCTTCAAGCGAATCTGGCCCGAATCCGAAGATCGAGGTCAATCATCTCAATGTCTATTACGGCGACTTTCACGCCATCAAAGACGTCTCTCTTACGATCCCCGAAGGTTGTGTGACAGCCTTTATCGGTCCGTCGGGTTGCGGCAAATCGACGCTTTTGCGAGTGCTCAACAGAATGTACACGCTTTACCCGGGGCAGCGTGCGGAAGGCGAGGTGATTATCGACGGCGAAAACATTCTCGGTCCCAAGGTTGACGAAATCGATTTGCGAAGCCGCGTGGGGATGGTCTTCCAGCGTCCGACGCCGTTTCCGATGAGTATTTACGACAACATTGCCTACGGGATCCGCTTGCGTGAGCGTGTTTCGAAGGCTGAACTTGACGATCGCGTCGAATGGGCCCTCAAAAAGGCGGCGTTGTGGAAAGACGTTGCCGACAAACTCGATCAGTTGGGCACCAGTCTTTCCGGGGGACAACAGCAACGACTCTGTATTGCCAGAGGAATTGCGGTGAAGCCGGAAGTCTTGCTCCTTGACGAACCCTGTTCGGCACTTGATCCGATTTCAACCGCCAAGATCGAGGATTTGATTGAAGAACTGAAGTCCGATTACACCGTTGTCATTGTGACGCACAGTATGCAGCAGGCGGCGCGCGTATCGGACTATACCGCCTTTCTGTACTTGGGCGAACTTATCGAATCCGGCAAAACTGCCGATATCTTTACGCATCCTCGTGAAAAAGCCACCGAGGACTACATCACCGGTCGATTCGGCTAAGGAGAAAAAGAATGCAAGAGCATATTTTGCAGAGCTTTGACAAAGAGTTGTCTTCGGTTCAGGAAGACCTCGTTTTGATGGGCAAACACATACTGAGACAGCTGGAGCGATTTACGCATGTTCTCACGGATATCGATCGGGCGGAAGCTCGCAAGATTCGATTGGAAGACGCGGAAATAAACGGGGAAGAAGTACGAATCGCATCAAGAGTCGAACAAATTCTGGCAAGGTTTCAGCCGTCGGCCGTGGATTTGCGTTTGCTTCTCGCTTTGGACCGCATGTCAGTCGATTTGGAGCGTATGGGAGATGAAATCCGCAATATGGCGCAAGCGGTGGAATATCTGAAGAGCTTGGACGAGGCGGTGCTTGCCAACCGTTCGACGATTGCCATGGCCTTGGTGACGGTCGGGAGCATGATCGGCGATGTACTCGACGCTTTGATTGAACGCGATACTGCGACGGCGAGAGTCGTTATCCAACGTGACGAACAGATCGACAACGTCTTCAAAACCACGGTGAGAAGCCTCATTACGCACATGTTGGAGAACCCGCGATCCTTAACAGGCGCCTTGGGACTCAATCAGATTGCACGGTCGCTCGAGCGCGTGGGCGACCATACGACCAATATTGCGGAAGCTGTGATTTACATTGTCGAAGGTGCGGACATTCGCCATGAAAAACCTTTGCCAAATGCTATGAAAATAGATGTAAACCTCAGTGAGACAGTGGTTTCCGAGCGATAGAAGGAGAATATACTTTGGCTTCCAATGACGGAATTTCCACATAAGTGAGGTCGCTCCCATGGTGTCGGTGATGATTGTTGAAGATGAAACGGCTATTCGGGAATTGCTGAGTTTCATTTGCGAAAAAGAGAACTGGCGCACGGTGAAGGCGGGCTCGCTAGACGAAGCCGGCAGGCTCATTCGTCAGACAAAGCCCGATCTGATATTGCTCGATGTGATGCTGCCCGACGGGTCGGGTTTCGATTGGCTGAACCGCCTGAAGCGTGACGAGACGAGTCGCGATTATCCCGTCATCATGCTCACCGCTCGGGGCGACGAGATCGATCGGGTGGAGGGCCTCGAATCCGGCGCCGACGACTATGTGGTGAAACCGTTCTTACCGAGAGAGCTCATCGCTCGTATTCGGGCCGTTCTACGTCGCAATAAGGTGACGGCTCTTTTGAACGAGATTCCTGACGAAGAGGCGGGGCGGATCGTACGCGGACCGCTTGTCTTGGATGAAGCGCGTTTCGAGGCGACCGTCAACGGGGAGCCGCTGAAGCTGTCCGTGAAGGAATTCCGTTTATTGCATTTGTTTGCCAAACACCCGGGGCGCGTTTTGAGCCGTTCTCAGGTATTAAACGCCGTCTGGGGTAATCAGATTGTGGACGTACGAACGGTGGACGTGCATATGCTGCGGCTCAGAAAAGCACTGTCGGGGACAGCCGCCGAAAACCTCTTGGAAACCGTGCGCGGTGTCGGTTATCGATTCCGTTATGAAGAAAAATGACGATGCCTAATGCCAAAACGTTGAGTTTGGCCGTCGTGATCGGGCAATTGTTGGTGACCCTCGCGGCGGCCGTTTTATGGCTCCTGGATGAAGACGACAAGGCGCTTTTTATTTTTACCGTCGGTATCGCACTGATGACGGCGCCGGCGCTTTACGTGGGCCGCCTCTTAACGGAAGAAGAACGAAAGTTGGAGGAGAGACTCGCTGCGCGCGACTTTCGTTATCGGCAGACCTTGGAACTGTTGCCGGAAGGTGTGGTGATTCTCGGCGAAGAAAACCGCATCGAATGGGGCAATTCCGCGGCGACCAAGGATTTAAACCTCACGATGAAGCATGTCGGGCTCGATTTCTTTGCCTGTGTCGGTGAAACCAATCTCAAACGTTGGATGGCAAAACGCCGTTTTGACGAAAGTTTTTTACTACAAACGGAAGAGGACCGACGAGTCCTGGAGGTGTCGATCGTTTCACCGGATATTCGACACACGATTTTGGTGACTCGAGACGTGACGGAAAAGCGACGACTCGAAGATATGCGTCGTGACTTCGTCGCCAATGTCTCCCATGAACTGAGAACGCCTTTAACCGTGATCGCCGGTTTTCTCGACTATGCCGATGAGGAGTTGCCTCCGGCGGTGCGGGAACATCAGGTCGCTTTGATGCGTGAACAGACCGCACGGATGCAGAATCTGACCGACGATCTTTTAATGCTCGCCAAACTGGAAAATAAGGACGATCAAAAGCTCGAAGAACCGGAGATCATCGTGATGTCCCGTCTGATTGAAGACGTCCTTCAGGAAGGCAAAGCACTCTCGGGAGGGCGTCACACCTTCGAATGCCATTGTGAACGGATCGCTTTGATCGGGTTTCCGGATGAAATCCGATGCGCCTGTCTTAATATAGTCAGTAACGCCGTTAGATATACGCCCGATCGGGGAAAGATCTCAATTGAATGGAAACGACAGGGGACCGGTGCGGTCTTTGTCGTGACAGATACGGGGATCGGCATTGCTCCCGAACATATTCCTCGTCTGACTGAAAGATTCTTCCGTGTCGATAAAAGCCGGGCGAGGGCGACAGGGGGCACGGGCTTGGGACTGGCGATCGTCAAGCACATTCTGAGACGAAACCACGGCGAACTGCGGGTGGAATCAACGCCGGGTGAGGGCTCGTCCTTTGCGTTTTACTTTAAGCAATCGCAGATTGTCTCGACAATTAACGGATAACGCGACGGGCAAAAGCGTTTTTAAGAAGCCGGCGGACGGCGGAATAGCCGTCCGTTTTGTTTCTTATGGAGAAGTCCTATAATGGAAATATAGGTGTTGAGGTGATCTATGGAACTCCTTCTCGGACTTCTCTTTTTATTCTTCGGTATGAAGATCCTCGGTGCCGTCTTGTCCGTGGTTTTCGGCGTACTGGGCTTTTTCATCAGCCTTGTAGCGCAGTTTGCCGGTTTCATTCTTTCGGCCTGTGCGGCCGTGTTCCTCATTGCCATGGCAGCCGGTCTTTTGGCTGCGGCGGCTGAGAATACTGCATCTTTGGTGATTCTTATCGGACTCGTTATCGTTGTGGTGTTGCTCGTGATGTGTGCGAAAGGCGAGCAAGATGAACGAAAGAGCGAATAAATCCAAAAAGTTCCCAACGTCTTACCGGTAACTCTTAATCTCCGGGATAACGGAATCCATCATCGAAAAAGGATCGCCTTTTTGCTGCAAGACGAGTGGTACATCGCGATTAACATGAAAAAGGCTGCTTTCCCGGAATCGGAAAAACAGCCTTTCGTCTTTTCTAAGCTTTACGGGCAAATAATCGTCCGCGCGAAGGATTCCTAGCTTAGTAGAAGCCGCTCGTTTTTTCGTGTAACGACACGAAGACGTTCTTCACCTGAGAGTAGTGAGCGAGCATCATCTTGTGCGTTTCGCGGCCGATACCGGACTTCTTATAGCCGCCGAACGGAGCGTGAGCAGGAAGTTCGTTATAGGTGTTTACCCACACGCGGCCGGTTTTCACATCGCGGGCAACGCGAAGGGCACGATTGATATCGCGGGTCCAGACGGCGCCGCCGAGACCGTAATCGGAATCGTTGGCCATGCGGACAACTTCTTCTTCTTCGGTCTTAAATTTAATGACAACAGCCACCGGCCCAAAGATTTCTTCCTGAGCAACGCGCATATCGTTCGTCACGTCGACCAAGAGGGTGGGTTTCATGAAGGCTCCCTTGTCAGAGGCACGCTTGCCGCCGACCAAGACGCGAGTGCCTTCCTTCACGCCGATGTCGCAATAGTCGCAAATCTTCTTCAAATGACGTTCGTTGATTTGAGCGCCCATTTGCGTAGCGGGATCCGTCGGATCGCCGACTTTGACTTTGTCGAAGGCTGCGCCGAGCTTGGCGATGAATTCGTCGTAGATGCCTTCCTGAACGAAGATACGCGAGCCGGCGCAACAGACCTGACCCTGATTAAAGAGAATGCCCATCATAGCGCCGTCGATCGCCTTGTCCATCTGAGCGTCGTCAAAGACGATGTTCGCGGACTTGCCGCCTAATTCAAGAGTGGCGGGAATGAGGCACTTGGCCGCTGCTTCGGCGACGTTGTAGCCGATTTCAGTGGACCCCGTGAAAGCGAGCTTGTCAAAACCCGGATTGTCGAGCATGGCCTGACCGGAGACGGAACCGCGACCGGAGATGATGTTGACGACATCGGCCGGCACCACTTGATTGATAAGCTTGCCGAGTTCGAAAAGAGAAATCGGTGTCGTTGAAGAAGACTTGATAACGACGGCGTTACCCGCAGCGATAGCGGGGGCAATCTTCCAAGCCCCCCCATGAGGAGCGGGAAGTTCCAGGGGGACGATCTGACCGACAACTCCGACGGGTTCGTGGAAAAGATTGGCCGATAAAACGGGTAAAGTTGCGATTATCTTAAGAATGGGATAATCAATACTGTGTTTATGGTTTTTTAAAGGGTCATAATAAAGTCTGTTTAGATTCTGTCAAAATACAACTTGAAGGTTGGGGAAGAATCCGGACGTTTAATAAGAAATTCCTTATTTATTTTGTACCCGTAGTGTTTTCCGCCGGTCAATTTTTGTGCGAGTTTGATTTGTCTGACGGAACCGGAAATGAACTTGGTGAGAAAAGTTTTAATCCTTACGGCGAGTAGGTTTATTGACAAATAACGAGAGATTTTTTGTTAAAGGATGTGTGACCTTAGAGGTGTGACGTTGTCAGGCGTCACTAGACGCAATCGGACGGTGTCGACAATATCGCATCTTGCAGAAGAGAATACGAACGCCCCATTTATTCTCTCGGCACAGTCAGTCTTGGAGAATAGTTTGGTAATCAATTCAATAATCTACTGTTGCATGAAAATCGTTAATTTTGTTACCAGTTGTATATCGAGTAGATCTGATCGACAGTTAAATGAAAATGTCGACAAAAAAATGAAGAAAACTAGGAAGTTCAAAATTTGTCATTCTAGAAATTTTTGAGAAAAAGAAATTCACTCTCTAAGAGAAAAAGATAATATTCACGGTAAAAACAATTGCTACGATATTAGTTAGTGCTATTCGGAAAATATTTTCAATTCTATAAGCCTTTCTGCCTTGAGAAATCACTTTATGTACGATAAAGACAACCTTACTTCGTAACTGATATTTACTAATTTCGTACCTCATGCGATTGCGACGTGGTGTGCTCCAGTCTTCAATTAATTAAGATGAAAAAGAACCTAAGAGCGACATTGTCTTACGAAACAGTGTGAGCTCTTAGGTGTTTTAGTTGTCTAATATCACTAAATTAGGAGTCGATATGAAGACGTTGACAAAAATGGCGCTGGCTTTAGCCCTAACTTCTGTTTCAGCCGGGACCGTGTTGGCTCATAACATTTCCGATGCTATTCAATTCGATGGCAAAGTCGTAACATCTGCCTGTCAGATGGTTGTTGAAGGGGCAGACGGTAAAACAGTGGCTTTGGGCACCTGGGCCCCGATTACCGTACAAAATCTCGGTACGGCGTGGAAACCTTTCAAGATTAGCTTTACCGGATGCGATCAGAACCAAATTAAACAGGTTCTTGTAGCTGGTAGTGCTGTAGCGAATGGCCTTCTCAAAAACGATGCAGTACCAGCTGCAAAAAATACGGGCATAGCTGTCATTCATGGTAAGGATCAAGGCGGTACACGACTGCTTTTTAATTCCGGAGAATTACCAGTTTGGGAGAATACACCCTATGCTGTGCCCATCGTCGATACGCTCTCTCCGGACGCCGGTATTCCGTTCGTTGCCCGCATTGAACAGACTCAAGGAGGCCCCGGGTCTGTAGTTGAAGCCGGTGATGTGAAGGGTACCATGAACGTTTTCGTTGATTATCAATAGCCCATGAGCCGTTGATTGGTCTGTACAACAATCAACGCTACACCTAAGGGACGGTCGTAATTTTTTCCGTCCCTTTATTCTTATCTCAAACGGAGTCTATCGTGAGTATCAACAGAAATCGTTCGTTGGGGATTATGAGTGCCATATGCCTGGCAATGACAATGTCTCAGCCGGTTTTCGGAGCCGGATACAGTTTCGAAGCTTCCCGAGTGATCATTGATCAAGGAAATACGGAGGGTTCCATTGTTCTGAAAAATAGCAGTCCCAAAAATATATTGACGATGTCAAGAGTGTTGGACAGCAATTTCACGGAGACAACTTCCGCCGAGAGTCTGCCTCGGCTTTTTGTGACCCAAGCCGGTGAGAGTTCTGTGATTCGCATCAATGTTTTTGCGGATCGGCTTCCGACAGACCGTGAGACGCTTTTTTATTTATACGGCAAGCTTTTTGACGCGCATAAAAAAGGAGAACAAAAGTTAAAGATTAACTATATCAACAGAATCAAAGTTTTCTACAGGCCGAAAAGTATTACAGAGAGCATGCTTGCCGCCATTGAAAACTTGCAGTGGTCCGTCAACAATCAGACGCTGAAGGCCAGGAATCCGTCTCCACTGCATATTTCGATGGTGTCAATTGACATAAACGGTAGCAAAAAAACGGTTAATCACATCATTAAGCCATTTGACGATTGGATCACCGGAATCAAGATCCCAGAAGGGTTTACCTCCCTCAAATGGACTGCTGTCAATGATTACGGAAGTTTCGTGGAATATGAAAAAAAGCCGGATGCTTTCTAGAAGCCTCTTACTGGTAGGACTGCTTGTTTCTTTGTCTTTTCCGAACGATTCTGTCTTCGCGACCGATCTGAGCATCAAACTTGACCAAACGCGCACTTATATCGAGGGAGACGAAAAGAAAGGGTATTTCCGATTGGAAAACAAAAGCGAAATACCTTTTCTTCTTGTGGCTTCGATGGTAGAAGCAGGTGAAGACGGCGGTGAGGGTGAGCGGTCGACCGATTTCCTTGTGAGTCCTCATGTCTTACAAGTGGCACCCAAGGGACGCGCGGATTTATCGGTCATTCGTTTATCGGACAAGCTCCCCAAGGATAGAGAGTCACTTCGTTATCTGAAGGTCAGCGTTATGCCCGGCCTCAAGAGTGACCCAACCGAGGATTTGCTGACGGAAAGCGTCAATCTGTTTGTCAGTGTGTTTTATCGACCACAAAATCTCGTCAATGAGAATGCGGTGTACGAAAGCTGCCGCCGGTTGCGCGTTCGCAGAGAGGGTGGAAAAGCGAGCCTTCTGAATCCGACGCCGTATTGGATTTTTTTGCCGCAATTAACGATTGACGGAAGGCCGGTTGAAAGTGGAGATCGGGCCGTTAGGATCGCGCCGTTTTCAAATGTCGATCTCGAAAGAGACGGACAAACGATCAAGTATTGCTGTCGTCAGGAAAGCGGTATGCCGACAGACATGATGACATTGCCCTGAAAAAGGGGATAAATATGAAAAAAGACTCTAAACGGATCAAAAAGGGGATTTTATGTCTCTGTATTGTGCCTGCGACTCTCTTGGCGGGAGAAGAGGAGTCTTATGAATTCGATTGGAATGCTGTGGCGCAGGAATTGGGCGTTGAAATCAATGCTGAAAGTTATGCTCGTGTTCATCGACAGCTGCAGACAGGCAGGCGCCCTTACGATATTTACGAAGGCAATCGCTTTCTGAGTCATGAAAGAGTTTCCGTCGACTATTCTTCAGAAAACCAAACAATGGTCGTTTCCATTCCGGTTGAGGTTCTCCGGAAGCTCAGTCTGAAAAAGCCGTATGAAGATGCAGTGGCAGCCTTGGAGTCCGGTAGTGAGATCAGCGATCTCTCAGCTGTCCTACCCGGTGCCTCGATCGGTTTTGACGAAGTGGCACAGTGCATCAGGCTATCAGTCCCTCAAGCTTACAAAGAAGGCCAACGTCGGGAAATCGCGAATGAGGCAATCTGGAATTACGGCATTCCGGCTGTGCGTCTTCGTTATGACATCGATGCGGCGAGGAATCATTATTCAGATAGAACGGACAATCGCGGCTTTCTCAGTTATGAAGGTCAAGTCAATCTGGGTGAATGGCGAGGATATTTGAGAGGGAACCTGAGACGCCAGACCGGCCGGCACACGGAAAGCGATATTTGGGACAAATATTTGTCGAAACCGCTCCCTTCGCTTAAAGCCAAAGTCAGAGTGGGGGAATTCAGTTCGATCAGTCGGTATCTGCCGGGTATTCCGATCTTGGGCGTGAATTTTTACGAGGATACCGATCAGCTGGAGGAAATTGACAGAGCTTATTTGCCGGTCGTTTCGGGTTTCGCACTTTCTCCTGCGTTGGTTACGGTGAAGCAGGGCGGCCGAGTGATCAGGCAGCGTGAGGTTCCCGCCGGCCCGTTTGAGTTCGACGATCTGCTCGAAGTGCGCGCGGGAGGCAATATTGACCTCGAAATTCGAGAGAAAAACGGAAAAGTATCGACTTTTGTGATTCCTTATGCCGGCGGTAACGATCGCTTGCTCAAGCCCGGACGACTGACCTGGAGTGCTTCGTTGGGACGATATTGGGATGGGATCTCCGATGATCATCCTTGGTTGACCCAGGGGGATATCGGCTACGGTTGGAAAAACGGACTGACTTTTTATGGCGGAGCGACGGTTAGTGAAGACTATCAGCGTTATCTCTTGGGGACCGCTTTTGATATCGGTACATTCGGAACCTGTAGCGTGCAATATGAAGACACGCACGTCGAGCGATACCGTCAAGCTCGGGGACATACCCTTGAATTTTCCTGGTACCGTTATTTTGACGATTCGAACGCATCGATTGAAGCAACGTATAGAAAAACAATCGACGGTGCTCCTATTGCGCCGGCCGCCATGTTGGAAAAGGGGAACGATTGGTATCGCGAGAGTTATGCTGAAAATGACTTCATTGAGGATGAATTTTCACTTTCGCTTAGCCGAGCGGTGGCCGAATGGGGCACGTTAAGCGGAAGTTGTTATTACACAAGAACGAAAAAAGGGGAAGAAAACCGATCTCTCACAGCCTCTTTTTATTTCCCGATCGGAAAAGCTAATGCGGAAGTTCGTGCTCAGAATTCAATGACCACGTGGAATGGCGGTCGAGAAGAGGATTGGCAGGTGGCATTGGCCATCTCGATACCTTTAGACAGTTTGTGGGGACAGAGCTACGGTCGTTATTCGAATCTGCGGCTTACCCGTACAGAACAGAAAAACGGTGACTGGGGCAATCGAGTGGATTTCAGTTCGACTTTCGGCGAACGGTCTGACTGGCAGATCAATACTTATCTCCTCAATAGCGAAACGGACGATGCCTATAACGTGGGTCTCTATCATGAAGCCGGTATGGCAGACTGGAGTGTATCGGCCGGACGCTCCAATCAGATCGACACCTACACCATGCGCGTGTCGGGCGGTCTGTTGGCGACGGAATACGGTCTCACTCTCAGCCGTCAGGTAGACCCGGGGAGTGTCGCGTTGGTGAATGTTCCGCATGTGGAGAAGGCCAGACTCTTGAGTGCCGGCCGAGATTCACTGGGCGAATGGCAGGTGTCACACCCGCTGAGAGAATACCGCCGAAACAGTCTGAGACTCGATCCGCAGAGTATTCCTCCTAATGTCCACCTGATGAGAGGATACGAACAGGAATTGATACCGGCCAATTCGGCGGTAATCCCGGTTATTTTTGAAACTTATCAAGGCTATCAGGCGGTTTTTAAGCTCACGGATGAAAAGGGAGCGCCTTTGCCTTACTGCACGCTCGTCAAGGTGAAAGATTCGGCTTTCATTGAAGAGACGGCACTGATTGACGATCTGGGGCGAGCGTATTTCTCGGCCGTGCCCCAAGACGGTTCGCTCGTCGCCGAATGGGCGACTGACGACGGGATTGCCCGCTGCGAAGCAACGTAT
Source organism: Sutterella sp. (assembly GCA_020025965.1). Classification (GTDB taxonomy): domain Bacteria; phylum Pseudomonadota; class Gammaproteobacteria; order Burkholderiales; family Burkholderiaceae_F; genus Sutterella. The sequence goes on along the minus strand of JAHHRG010000030.1, from coordinate 10,921 downwards.
ATTCTCAAAGAAGAGACGAAAACCAACGGGATCCATCAGGAAAACCTTATCTGCCGTCAGGTCGGTCAACAGCAAATGCAAGGAAAATGACGATGACAAAGACATCTTATCTTTTTGCGACCTTATTTTCTTTTGTGCTGGTAAGTGAGGCGGTTGCTGCCGAAGATGTGATCCGAGTGGATAAAAGCATTTACAGGCACGGTGAAATAGTTTGGATCGACGATCCGATGAATATCAATACGAGTCTCACTGTCAGCAGAGAGGATGCGCTTAGAGCTCAAAATCTCGGTTCCTCGGGTGGGGAGCCGGGGGTTTCGGTTTCGGGACGACCTGGCATGGGGGATTCATCATCTCTGGAAGCGCTGACGTGGCCTAGATACGAAGGGCTTCCTGACGGTTGGGTTCTGACGCTCTTTGGCGATCTGGAATTTGTTTACCCCGGGCAAAGGCTCAGTTGGCATAGAGATCAATGGTTGTTGCCCTCTGTTAGCGGAAGTCGGCTGACGGAAAAATTTGTGTATTCTCGCGGAGAGAGCGGAACAATCTATTCCGAAGCCCTTTTTCACGGGCCGTTTGTTCACCGTTGGACGGATCTTTTCACGAATGAAGAGAACTCGATTCGCCTGTCGCTCACCGGTAAATTGCAAATGGCGCTTTACTGCGCCAAGGATACTTGCCGGTTGCCCGACACGGCCGGCCCCTTTATTGCGCAGGTGGCGATCAATACGCCGCTCGCACCTGCAGTAACCATGCCGCTCACTCAGAGTTCTGTCGCGAAAACTCTTCGGTTCAAAAGGCACTCAGTTTGTACGCTCAACGTCAACCCGGTGAGACATCATGTGGGAGTGTTATCGCTTCCCGGTCGGCAACAGGTGCCTCGATTGCTCACGAAAGATTTCAAATCGACTTTTTCGGTGGTTTGCGGTGAGGACGAAAGGCGCAGAGCGCATGTGGCTTTCGGGACTTATTGGCCTGTCTCGCCTTGGGATACGCCGTCCGGAATGAGACATTACGCCATTGCGAAAACGAATCTGAACGGAATCGGCATTATTTATTCGACGGAAGCGATCACCAAGTGCAGTGATGCGATGCAATTCGGAGAGACTCTCCATGTCGGAGAGGGACGGCGCGGAGAGTTTGTGGGCAGCGCTTCCAGGGATTTTCATTTTGCGCTTTGCAACTATAAATCAACAGTTGAAAAGGGCCCTTTGAAGGGTTCGCTTTACTACAACTTTTGGCTGGACTAGGGGCTGAAATAAACAGATTGATGAGGAATAAAAAAGGCCGCATCCGAACAGATGCGGCCTTTTTTCTTATGCAATAGGAAGAACTATTCTTCGCTCTTCACAATCAGACTCGCGCGATCGCCTTCGAACATGGCTTTCAACTCACGTTCGATGTCGGCCGGCGTCAGTTCGCTGTAGTAGTCGTTCATGACCTCATACCATTCGAGATAAGGATGGTTGAGCATCAGATCGTTCAACATCAGGCTCTGCCAGAGCTGGTTGATCTTGCGCTGCGTTGCCCACTGCGTCTGAATGGGTTTCTTCAAGCGAGCGAGTTCCTGATCGGTAACACCGTTCTTCAGAAGATCGGCGACGATGTCTTCCATCGCCGTCTTCACTTCGTCAAGGCGCGGGATCTTGGTTTCGACCTGCATCAGGAGGAAGCCGTAACCGTTGTGTTCGGCTTGATTGCGATAAAAGGCAAACGGACTGTAAGCGGCGGCGAGCTTTTCTCGAAGGATGAGGCGCATGCGTTCGCGAATGACGGACGAAGCAAGGACACGGGCTGCGACGGTCTTGCGATCGTAGATATCCTCATGGTCCTTGTGCCAGGCCATCATGACGACGGCCTTGCCGAGCTTGTCGCCTTCGACGGTCATGACCTTATGCTGGCCGGCCGGGAAGACGGGAGCGGGACCTTCGCGGCGCTTCACGCCGTCGCTCTTAGGCAAAGAACCGAAGAGCTGCGAGGCAACTTCGGCGGCCTTCTTCATATCGAAGTCACCGGAGACGACGAGCGTGCGCGGTCCGCGGGTACGGATATCGTTCACATAGAAGTTCATCCACTTCATCGGCAGACGGCGGGCTTCGTCGTATTCAATCGGCTGCATACGGCTGTGTTCGCCCGTGAAGAAGGAATTGCGTTCGGATTTCACCACGCCTTCCACGTCGTGCTTACGCTTATATTCGTTTTCCTTCACAAGGCGAAGGGACTGCTGCTGATTCTTTTTCGTGATCGTCGGATCCTTAAATTGGGTCCAGAGAGCCTGGAGAAGGAGTTCAACATCGTCGGACTGTGCGGAACCTGAAATCGTATTGGTGAATTCCGTGGCTCCTTCCGTTACCTGAAGACCGCGGCCGCCGTAAAGTCGGCCGAATTCAACGGGCGAAAGCTTGCCGACGGCATTCTTCTTCAAGACGCCGTAAGTGAAGCGCGCCTGTTTGGTGGCATTGTCAGGAAGTGCCATCAGGCCGTCACCGAAGATATAAGTGGCCGTGACCGTACCTTTTTCAAAGTTAAGCGGCTGGAAAACGACCTTGGTGCCGTTCGCCAGCGTCGTCTGATAGGTGACCATATCAAGTCCCTTGGCCGGAACGGAGACTTTTTCAAGCTTCAACGCCGGACCGGCTTCAGGGAGCGTGAGGTAAGGGAACTTTAGATCGGCGGCGTCGGTCGGCGCTTCAACCTTGAGATTTTGCAGGGACTCCCAATATGCCTTCACTTCGGCTTCGGTCGTCTCGGCATTGCCGCTCACCTGAATACGGCGGTTGTCGAAGTTGAGACCTTCGGCGAGACGATCGTTCACTTCCTTGAGCGTCAGCGTTTCGGTGATCTTATAAAAGCGTTCGAGATCCTGTTCGGCCGAGGTAAAGACCATCCCGCTGTTTTGTACATCGACGAACGCATCGGCAAAGTCTTCGTTGGTCCAGGAGGAGCGCTGCTTCACGGTGCGCTTGAGGCTCATCGCGACCTGTTTCTTAATCTGCGCGAATTCGCTTTCGGTCAATCCGTAGAGCTTGGCGCGAAGAAGTTCTTCCTGAAGGACCTTCATGGCTTGTTGCCAATGATCTTTCGAGGTTGTGGCGGCAAAGGTGATGGCCGGGCCGTTCGTGGCGAGACGGCCGTCACGGAAGAAGCCGCGCGTCCAAATCGCGGGATCGTCTTCAGCACGCTGAACGAGGCGACGCTGAACGGCTACCTGAGCGAGGGTCTGCGAGATGTAAAGACGCTGGCGCGCTTCGTTGTCTTCCACGGGTAATTCGGGCGTCATGATGTTGATGGTGACGCCGGTCGAGGAAATGGGACGCTTCTGAATTAGAATCTTGGTCCCCGTCATGTCAGGCGTTTCCACGGGTTCGATCTTGGGTAGCGCTTTCTTTTCCATCGACCCGAAAATGTCTTTCACCATCTTTTCGGCAACTTCGGGCTTGATCGTACCGGAGAAAACGACCGTCATACGAGAGGGCACGTACCACTTTTCATAGTAGGCACGAATCATTTTGGCGTTGATGCCGTTGATCGTGTCGTCGGTCCCGATCGTATCGTTTTCGTATTTGGTGCCCTGATAAAGGAAGTCACGCCATTCACGGCTCGCCAAGACCTGTTCGCTTTCGCGAGCACGCTTTTCGGAAAAGATGATGCCGCGTTCTTCGTTTACTTCCTTTTCTTCAATGAGAAGACGGTCGGCCATGTCGCGAAGAACCAGAAGGCCTTCGGAGACGGCAGCCTCGCTCGTCTGAGAAAGGTTGAGCTTATAGACGGTTTCACCCCAGGTGGTGTGAGCGTTCGTGTCGCCGCCGAAGCTCATGCCGTGCTTCTGGAAGAAGGGAATGAGTTCGCCGGCGGGGAAATTCTTCGAGCCGTTGAAGGCCATGTGTTCGAGATAATGAGCAATACCGAGTTCGTTCGGTTCTTCCATCAGCGAACCCGTCTGCACGTTCAAACGCAAAGACAAACGGTTGGCGGGGTTGGCGTTCGGAAGAACGGCCCAGCGAAGACCGTTGTCAAGGCGACCGAAGATAATCGACGGATCGGGTTTCACGTCGCTCTTTTCATGCGCCCAGACGCCGTCGTACCAATCGTAGTTGTGAGCCGACGCGGGAGCGGCAAAAGCCGAAACGAGCGCAACGAGCAGGGCACTCTTTTTAAGTGCGTTGAATTTGGTGTTCATAGTCTTTCCAAAGGTCCCTAAAAGGTCCTTAATTACTTAGCGGCCTTGCCGTCCAATTCGGCGGCATGCCACGAGAAGATATCGATACGACGGCCTTCCGGAATCTTGCCGTTAGGCGGCACGATGCGTGCGTCCCACCAGGCGATGCGGCCCGTCTGGCTAAACCAGCCGGGGATCACGTAGTAGTTGTTCTGAAGAATACGGTCCAGAACGCGTACGCTCGCTACCTGATGCTCGCGGGATTCCGGGGCGGCAATGTTTTCGATCAGCAGGTCAACGGCAGGACTCTTGATCCCGGCATAGTTGCGGGTATTTGCCTGATCGGCAGCCTGACTGCCGAAGAAATAACGCTGTTCGTTACCGGGGTTATTAGACTGACGGACAACCGACAAGGTGAGGTCGTAGTCGAAATTGCGGATACGGTTGATGTATTGCGTCTGGTCGAGTGCCTGAAGTTCAAGGTTCACGCCGATACGCTTCAAATCCTGAGCCCAACCGCTGAAAACGCGAACCATCGAGGGCGTCTGAAGAATCATGTTGAGATTCAAAGGTTCGCCCTTGGCATTCTTCATGACGTCACCCTGCATGGTCCAGCCGGCTTCGTTCAAAAGCTTCACGGCCTGGCGCATAGCGGAGCGAGAGGTTGACGTCGCCTTGTGCTTCATCGTCTTCGGGAGCGTCTGATACTTGGCCGGATCAATTCCCGGCAGCGAGGCCAGAATCTTCTCTTCTGCTTCCATCATCGGGTCGCGGGCGGCCATGGTATGAGACCCCGACCAGAACCCTTCGATACGGTTGTAGGAATCAAAGAAGATCGTCTTGTTGACGCGTTCGAAATTGAACATGAGAGCCAAAGCCTGGCGCACACGAATATCGGCCAAAACCGGATGGCGTGTGTTCATAAAGACGCCCGACATGCCCCAGACGCCGTCAAAGGGGACTTCGGCGCGCTTGATCTTGCCTTCGTTGACGGGCGGTACGTCGTAGCCCATCTTCCAGTCTTTGATCGTACGTTCGCTGAAAAAGTCGATGTTTCCGGCGAAGAAAGCCTGACGCATGACGGTAAAGTCGCGGAAATATTCCACGTCGATCTTGTCGAAGTTGTAGCGGCCTTTATTCTGCGGCAACGCATTACCCCACCAATCGGGATTGCGCTTTAACGTCACGCGGGAACCCATGTTCCAGGATTCGTAGACATAGGGACCGGATCCCGGCATCGGAGACTTCTGCGGGTCACCCAGTTTTTTCCCTTCCCACCAGTGAGAGGGCAGCACTGGCATCTGCGTGATGATCATCGGGAGTTCGCGATTCTTGGCATCGGCAAACGTAAACTGAACGCGCTTCTCGTCCAGGGCCTTAGCTCCCGTCACTTCACGGTAATAGTTTCGGTAGGTCGGCGAAGCTTCTTTAATCAGGTGTTCAAAGGACCAGACGACATCCTTGGCGGTGACGGGCTTGCCGTCGGAGAACTTGGCCGATTCGTGCAGGGTCACGATCATCGAGAGACGGTCGTCGGCAACGTCAAAGGTCTTGGCGAGTTTGCCGCGCATGATGAAGTCTTCGTCGCCGATTGATTCGCCGAGCGTTTCATACGTGAGCGGAACAACGGCTGCGGGCACGCCTCGGGGCGAAAACGGATTGAAGCTGTCGAACGTGCCCATCCCGCCCATGCGAAGCGTCCCGCCTTTAGGCGCGGCATCGAAAATATAGGAACCTTCGTCAGGCGCAACGGTCGGAGATTCCCAAATGCCAAGCATTTCCACCGGAGCGGCAGAGAGGGAGGCGGCCAGCATAAGCGAACACAGAAGGGCGGATGAACGCAGTTTGAAGTTCTTTAGCATCATATTTATTGCTGTGGAAAAATTGTTTTCGATCAAGAGCAAAAGACGAAAACGAAAAATTAAGTTTAACTAACAATAATTAGGTCAAAATTAGTCTTACTCAAGGTTCATTAACGGTTCGCTTGTCCGATTCGGCTGTGTGCCAAGAGAAGACGTCGACTCGCTCGCCCTGCGGGATTTTTCCGTGAGGAGGAACGATTATGTGCTGCCACCAGGCGACACGGTTCGTTTGGTTATAGCCGGTCGGAATCACGTAATACCCGTTTTGCAACAGTCGATCGAGCACTCTGACATGGGCGATTTGGGACTCGCGGGAGTCGGGCGAGACGATTTTTTCAATCAACGCGTCAACGGCCTGACTCTTAATACCGGCGTAATTGCGCATATTGGGTTCGTCCGCAGAACGACTGCTGAAATAGTGTCGCTGCTCGTTACTCGGATTAGTCGTTTGAAGAAGCTGCGACATTGTCAGGTCGTAATCAAAGGCGCGCAGTCGGTTGACGAACTGAACCTGATCCAACGCCTGAATTTGAATTTCCACGCCGATGCGCGCCATGTCCTGAGCCCAGCCCGTAAAGAGTCGGACCATGCCTTGGGCGGGCAGAATCAGGTTAAGGCGAAGTCCATCGCCCTTCGCATTGGTCATGACACCGTCTTTCAGGGTCCAGCCGGCCTCGCCCAATAGCCCAATCGCACGGTTGATCACTGCTCGGGAAGTCGCCGTTGCCTTATGATTGGGACGTTGGGGAAGCTTCAAATGGTCGTCGGGATTGATGCCGGGAAGCGAACGAAGGATCGTTTCTTCTTCGGGTGTCATCGGATCGCTTGCGGAGAGCGTTTTCGACCCCGTCCAGAAACTGTCGATGCGACGATACGAATCAAAGAAGATGGTTCGATTGACGCGCTCGAAGTTAAACATGAGGCTTAGCGCTTCACGAACGCGTATGTCGGCCAAATAGGGTTTGCGGGTGTTCATAAAGACACCGCTCATGCCCCAAATGCCGCCGTAAGACACTTCTTCCCTCTTAATTCGACCGTCTCTGACGGGAGGCACGTCATAAGCCATCTTCCAATTTTTGGTGCCGATTTCAGAGAAGAAGTCAAGATTCCCGGAGAAAAAGGCCTGACGCATCACCGTGTATTCGCGGAAATAGTCCACGTCAATACGATCGAAGTTGTAGCGGCCCTGATTTTCGGGAAGCTTGGCACCCCACCAGTCGGGATTGCGTTTGAGGCTCAGTTTTGCCCCCATAGTCCAATTGTCGTAAACGTAGGGACCGGAACCCGGCATCGGCGTTTTAAGCGGATCGCCGAGATTCTTGTCTTTCCACCAATGGGAGGGCAAGACAGGAAGCTGCGCAATGATGAGCGGAAGCGAGCGATTTTTCGCGTCGGCAAACGTGAACTTCACGGTTGTCGCGTCAATAGCTTCGGCGCCCGTGACGTTGTGGTAATGGTTGCGGTAGACGGGAGAAGCGTCTTTAATGAGGTGTTCGAAAGACCAGACGACGTCGGCGGCCGTCACGGGCTTTCCGTCGGAGAAGCGGGCTTCGTTTCTGAGTTTGACGATCATCGAGAGACGGTCGTCAGCCAAATCGAAACTCTCGGCGAGCTTGGCTCGAACGACAAATTCTTCTTCACCTATGGATTCTCCGAGGGTTTCATAGGTCAAGGAGAGATGCGAAGCTTTAACGCCGCGGGGCGAAAAAGGATTGAAGCTGTCAAAGGCACCCAAATCGCCCAAACGAAGCGTGCCGCCTTTAGGAGCAGGTTCGTAAATATAGGATCCGGCATCGGTGGCGACGGTGGGTGACTCCCAGAGTCCCAACAGACTGACGGGTTCGGCAGAAACGCCGGCGCTGAGCATCAGGGAGCAGAGGAGGGCGCAGGAACTCAACTTGAAGGTCTTGAGGAGCATTTTATTCGCAATCTCAATACGGAACTCCCGTCCGAGACCGCAGTCCCGGACGGGAGAGTGAGTGATTAACTAACCGTAATCAGTTAAAGATTAGTACTCGTAGGACATGCCGAGGAAGAACTGGCGGCCCATGGAGTAGGAGCCCGTACCAGAGGTATTGACCAGATTCTTATGGTCAAATAGGTTCATAACATCCATATTAAGCGTAAGTGTCGAGTTAGCCGTTTTAATCAGGTCATACTGAACACCGAGGTCAGCATTAAACAAGTCCTTGTTTTCGATTGTCACATATTGGATAAGGTTATCTCCAGGGTGCTTGTCATCGAGCTTTTTAATACGATCAGCAGCAGATTCCCAACGCATCAGGAGGTTGGCACGTAAACGGTTTTCCATAAAGGAAGCATCGTGTGCGTAAGTGACAACCCAATCGGAGTTGTAGTTGCTGGCCGGCATTTCATCGACGTTGATAAGCTTGCCGTCAAGATAAACTTGATCTGGGAACGTGTTGAAGTTTTCATCCCAGGATTCGTTGAATTCCGTTGTCGGAGCACTGTTGGATTCAAGTTCAGACCAAGTGATACCCAACTGCATGGAGTGCTTACCCCAGGAGCCAAGGTCAAAGGCGCGATCCATGGAGAAGGTGATGCCCTGATAACTGGATTCACCCTCGTTGGTCATGTACCAAACAGAAGACGGCTTAGTCATCGTACGCTTCTTCAACTGGTCCTGATAATCGCGGATAACCCCCTGGATGTTGAACGTGGTACCCATCCACTTCGTGGCAAAGCCAACCGTGAATTCATCACTATAGGGAGTATCAAGATCATCAAGCTTGTAGATAGTTTTATTGACTAAGGGCTTGCCAAACGGCGTCCATTCACCAACACTGCTACTCGTCACAGGACGCTTGTAGACCTGTTTGTCAGTAATACTAACCTTCATTGCGTAGTTCAGAACTTCGGAACCGTAATAACGGTTATAACCTGCATTGAACTTGAAACGGCCGTCGTTAAGAATGTCAGCGTCGAACTTAAAGCGCGGAGCAATATTGAGCTGGTTGGTGACATCGTCATAGGAAAGACGAACACCTGGGCGCACGGAGAAACGTTCAACCTTAATTAAGTCTTCAATAAAGAAGGCAGAAGACAAGAAGTTGGCATCCTTTTCACCAGCCAAGAAGGACCATTTCTCTGTAGTAGCCTGTTGGCCGGAAATAATACCGTTACTGTGTTCCCCGACGGCATTAGTAGGTACAGCATTCCGGAAATTGTCGTAGCCGGAAAAACGTGATTCAACTTCTTTATGTTGGATCTCTGCGCCGAGACGAACGGTGTGTTCGATGTCACCCGTGTAAAGCGGATTCATAGCGAGAACGGACTTGAGGGTGTAAACGTTCTGTTCCTTTTCGTAGTCACCCATGCCGCCTTCTGCATTGACACCATGTTCGTTGGTCCAAGCTGTACCCGACTTCCACTGAGCCATCCAGTGCTTTTCAGAATCACGTTCAACGATGGCATTGTTCCAGCCGATGTCAGTCGTGAGAACACCAAAAGACAAGTTTGCTCTGAGGTTAAGCGAGAAATTTAAACCGTCACCGCCAACCTTGTAATGACTGTCATAGGTCTTATAACCATGAAGATCGGATTCATAAGGAGCGTAAATCAACGTCGAAGAAACGTAGAAATCGTTCGTCGGATCGGTGTTTAAGCGAACAAGGAAATTATCCAATTCACGAGTAGATTTGAAATGGCTGGATTCCTTCGCGGAATAGAAGACAGGCGTGGACGAATGAGAGCGCTGCATGGAAAGCATGGCGCCGAGCTTGCCATCCATCAACGGACCTTCAAGAGTGGCACCGACGGTCGAACGCTTAAATTCTTTCTGAGGATCTCGGTTCGTAGAAGCTGGGGTGTCGGTGGGTTCAATACCGTCAATCCAATGCTGATTGGCCCAGGAATCGCGGGTATGACGAACCCAAGCCTTGGCATGCCAACGATCCAAGTAAGCATCACGGAATTTAGCGTCGACAACACCGCCAGTGAAGTCGCCGTATTCGGCAGAAACGTTTTCAGTCAATACATTGATCGAATCCAACAATTCGGTGTTGATCATGATGCCCTGTGCATCACCCTGAGGTTCGGAGGCGATAGCAGAGTTTTCCCAGCCGGAACCACCAAAAGCGTTATTGTTGGGCAGACCGTTAATGACGTATGCGTTTTCGTTGGCGCGGCTACCGCGAATAGAAATTTGCGGGGCGGTCAGCTCTGCGCCGGTACCACTACTACGGGAATTAACGTCAAACTGCACGAAAGACTGACCACGCAACGCGTCGGTAATCGTAGATGTATTGTTAGCACGGATGGCAAGTTCAGCCGGTGTAATCACCGTTTCACCGGTCTTCTGCACGACTTCTTCGACCTGCACAGCCTGTAGCTGATGAACCTTCTGATCCTTAGGCTGATCGGCCTCGGCAGCCTGAGCTATGCCGGACATCGCCATTGCGCAAGCCATCGTAAGGGCGGAGAGCGCGAAGAGATTCGATGATGTATTCATATCCAATATCTCTCTAAATGAGTTAACAAAGAGGGTTGAGGGTTGGGTCAGTTTCTTTTTTGGGAAACCGTACCCGTCGACCCGAAGGGCCATGCGCACAAGGCGGCAATGAACCCGGGCAGGCCGAACAAGGCGCTCACCACGAGACCCGCCACCATTGAAGGCGTCCACGGGTTACGACCGGCAAGCGAATTGCTTCCGCGCTTCGTCAGACGACGATGCGCAAAGAAAAAGAGCAATGCGGCGAAAAGACCGCCGGCGACGGCTGCCGTCCAATAGGCAGGCGTGCGCACACCGAAGAGAACGCCGCGGTAGAGCGGATCGCGCTGGTAGACCGAGAAGGGCGAGATAAAGCTCGTGCCCATTTCCTGGAATCGGCGATCGTCTTTCTTGAAGTCGGGATAAGCAAAGGTCTTGTCCGCGATGAGATTC
>JAHHRG010000003.1 GCA_020025965.1 Sutterella sp. | reverse complement strand
AAGTAGGTGGGTCAGTTTATGTCGTTTGGTGGGTCAACTTGCATGTCGCTTGACAGAACAGCATTCAGATTCTCCGGATAAACCCAGTCAACACCCGCAACCAGAACTGGTTGTTCTGTCAACACCGCACGATTGAAATCGCCATCGCCTTTTTTGATGATCTGTCCTACTGCAACCATACAAATCAAACCAACTAATAAACAAGCCGGGACAACTTTTGGACTGCCGATATTCCATCTCCTCATCGGATTTTCGACGAGGTAATAAATCAAGGTTGCAACAACTCCAGACAGTACCAAAAGTCCCAACTTCAACTCGACTGTTCCCATCGGATAAGTAATCGCCTGGAAAGATAAAATCGGCCAATGCCAGAGATAAAGCGAGTAACTGATTACGCCGATAAAGGTCATCAGTCTCCATGAGAGGATTGAGCGGTTTATACAAGCATCCTCATGCGCCGCTATTAGGAACACGGCACCCAAAACAGGCATCAACGAGAAAAGACCTGGTGCATTCCATTGTGAGGCATAGCCGAACATCGCACCAACGATCATCAAAAGTCCCATAGCAGACAACACATGTCGTAACGGCAGAGGCACCCGACGCAAAGACCCAGAATAGAATGTCTCAACATACGCCAGCATAATGCCGGCACCCAACTCCCAGAATCGCGTCAACGGAAAATAGAAATTAAAGGTCTGATCCTGAACCAACAAACAAGCGACAAAGGATGACGCTGTAATCGCCAATACTGCCCAGCCTATAGAGCGAGCTGTTTTAAAGAACGTCCATAATCCGGTACAAATAAGAGGAAAGACGATATAAAACTGTTCTTCAATTGCCAGAGACCACAAATGCAACAACGGCTTTGATGTCGCCTCAAGGTCAAAATACCCGCCTTCACCTAACAGACGAAAATTCTGGTAGAAGGCCGCGCTGGAATATATATGCTTCCCTAGAGTCTTATATTCATCTACACTCAGGAAAAACCAACCGAATATTGCTACAAATGCAAACAAGATGATCAGATTCGGGATAATTCGTCGAATTCGCTTGACGTAAAAATCCAGATAGCTGAAATTTCCTTTCAACACCCCTCTAAAAATAATTCCGGAAATCAAATATCCGGAGATCACAAAGAAGATATCCACCCCATAAAATCCTCCCGGGATCCATTCGGGTACTGCATGAAAAAAGAGCACAGGCAAAACAGCCAAGGCTCGCAACCCCGTAATGTCGTTACGCCAAAGTTTCAGCGGCTTACTTATCGTTTCGTGGGACAAAGAAGATGAATTCATGCGAACTTTGTTAGTGAGGTTGTGCGGAAAGACGAGAGAATACCAAAAAGGAAAGGAGTTGACAGCGTCGATACTATGTATCGACATTATCAACTCCCTTAAAATTTACTTTTTAACTCTTTAGCAAGGCTTCACACCGTGAGCGCCCTTATTTTGCCAATCGCGGAGGTTGGCAGCAGGCACGCCTTCAACATAAATCGGCAGACGCGGTTCACCGTCCTTTAGAGCAAGTTCGAACTGTTCTGGCGTCACCACCACAAAGTCAAAATCCATCGCGACAGCCTTCAGTACGTCGTCGAGCGTCTCCACGCGCGTCCCTACGAAACGATGCTTTTTATCGCGCACGACAGTTGCATGAAGCGCATTAACCGTATAGGTGAGCGTATCGACATTCGCATTCCAAACGTCAGGCAAATCCACGCGATTCAGAATAGCCTGATCAACAGGCAGGAGTAACCCAGGCGTACGTTCGACAGGGGCAAAGAAACCAAATTCCTGACCTTCGCGAGCCTTCCCTGCACCGACAAAGTCATGCGACCGACGGAAATGCAAACGAACATGTGCATGTTCGTAGCGATGTTCCATCACAAACCATGGGAAGGAGTCGGCCACGCCGATATCAAGTTCTTCCTTCAATTCGCGAACCAGAGCCTGATGAACGGTTTCACCAGGCTCGATCTTGCCGCCAGGGAATTCCCAGTAGCCGGCATAGGGCTTCCCTTCAGGGCGAGAGCCCAAAAGAACCTTACCGTCCTCACGGATCAACACGCCGACGGCTACATCCACAATCTTTTCAACATTCACGATTCATTCCTTTAGAGAAAGGAGACAGGACCCCATTTTAAGGGCGTACGTTTTTCATTTTACGCTATGGCGAAGATCCATATCTAAGAGACAAAAAAATCCCGCCGATCAACCCAATGGATCAAAACGACGGGATTGGAATGACAGTCAGCGGCCGTACAGACTAGGCAAGCTTACCGTGACAGTCCTTGAACTTTAGACCGGAGCCGCAAGGGCAAGGGTCGTTGCGGCCACAATGAGCGAACGCAGCTGGATCAACTTCTTCCTTCGGAGCGGCTTGATGAGCGGCTGCAACCTTTTCTTCACCCATAGTGAGAGCCGTTTCTTCAGCTTCTCGGGCTTCTTCAGGCATGCGAATTTCAACGTTCATCAACACCTTCACGAGCGTTTCGCGAATCTGATCGAGAAGCTGTTCGAACATATTGAAGGCTTCGCGCTTATATTCCTGCTTCGGTTGCTTTTGAGCGTAGCCGCGAAGGAAAATACCCTGACGCATAGCATCGAGCGCAGCGATATGCTGACGCCACATCTGATCAAGCACCTGTAAAAGCACGGAACGGGCGAAATTCGTAAACCCTTCGCGTCCTACCAAGGCTTCTTTGGCGCCGTAGATTTCATTCACGCGGGCAAGTAAGGCTTCGAGAAGGTCTTCGTCGGTGAACTGGTCGTTTTCGTCAAGCAACTTCTGCAGGTCGATTTCCACCATGAATTCGCCGGCAAGCTTCGTCTGAAGCCCCTTGAGATCCCACTGCTCCTCAACCGTTTCAAGGGGTACGTACGCGCGGAAAAGATCCGTAAAGAGCCCCGTACGAAGATTCGACAAGAGTTCGGAAATATCGGTGCTTTCAAGAATGTCGTTACGAAGGCCATAGATTTCGTGACGTTGGTCATTCTGCACGTCATCGAATTCGAGCAACTGTTTACGGATGTCGTAGTTGTGGCCTTCGACTTTACGCTGAGCCGATTCGATCATGCGGGTAAGCATCTTCGATTCGATGGCAACCCCCTTTTCGAGCTTCAATTTGTCGGCAATCGCACGCATACGTTCACCGCCGAAAATGCGCAACAACTGGTCTTCCATTGAGAGATAGAAGCAGGAGCTACCCGGGTCACCCTGACGACCGGCACGGCCACGGAGCTGATTGTCGATACGACGAGATTCGTGACGTTCGCTACCGATGATTCGCAAACCGCCGGCAGCGATCACTTCGTCATGGAGAACCTGCCACTCGGCCTTCACCTTAGCGATACGGGCTTCGCGTTCGGCGTCGTCTATCGTATCGTCGGCACGGATTTCGTCAATCGCCTTATTGATGCCACCGCCCAACACGATGTCGGTACCGCGACCGGCCATGTTGGTGGCAATCGTCACCACCCCCGGACGACCGGCTTCGAGAATGATCTGAGCTTCGCGTTCGTGCTGTTTGGCGTTAAGCACGTTGTGCGGAATTCCTTCTTTCGTCAGAAGCTGAGCGACCAATTCGGAATTTTCAATCGACGTCGTACCCAAAAGTACCGGCTGCTTACGTTCGTAGCAAGCCTTCACGTCTTCGATGATGGCTGCATACTTTTCTTCGACCGTACGATAGACCTTGTCCTGTTCGTCAATACGAACCATCTTTCGATGCGTCGGGATGACGACGGTTTCAAGACCGTAAATATCCTGGAATTCATAAGCTTCCGTATCAGCCGTACCAGTCATACCGGAAAGCTTTTCGTACATACGGAAGAAATTCTGGAAGGTGATGGAAGCCATCGTCTGATTTTCCTGCTGGATCTTCACGCCTTCCTTAGCTTCGACAGCCTGGTGAAGGCCTTCACTCCAACGACGCCCCGGCATCAAACGACCGGTGAATTCGTCGACGATGATCACTTCGCCGTTTTGAACGACGTAGTGCTGATCGCGCTGGAAAAGCGTGTGAGCGCGCAGGGATGCATTGAGGTGATGCATCAGAATGATGTTCTTCGGCGAGTAAAGCGTTTCGCCTTCCTTCACAAGACCGCGTTCAGCCAAGATGGCTTCAAGGTGTTCGTGACCGGCTTCGGAAATGTAGACCTGATGGGCCTTTTCATCCACCCAGTAGTCGCCCTCACCCTTTTCTTCCGTCTGGCGCGTGAGCATAGCGGGGATGTCGTTGATCGCCTTGTAGAGGTCCGTATTATCGTCGGCCGGACCGGAGATGATCAAAGGCGTACGGGCTTCGTCAATCAAAATGGAGTCCACTTCGTCGACAATGGCGTAATAGAGCGGACGTTGACGACGGTTATTAACGTCGTACTCCATGTTGTCACGGAGATAATC
Organism: Sutterella sp.; assembly: GCA_020025965.1. Lineage (GTDB taxonomy): Bacteria > Pseudomonadota > Gammaproteobacteria > Burkholderiales > Burkholderiaceae_F > Sutterella. The sequence continues at coordinate 52,525 of JAHHRG010000003.1, read as the reverse complement.
GAAACCGAATTCGTTGTTGGTCCCGTAGGTAATATCAGCCGCATAGGCCTCGCGCTTCTGAAGCGTGTCCTGACCAGAGAGGATCTTACCAACGCTCATGCCAAGCCAGTTATATAGACGCCCCATCCAGTCCGCGTCACGAGAGGCAAGGTAGTCGTTCACCGTCACCACGTGGCAACCCTTGCCTGCCAACGCATTCAGATAAACAGCGAGCGTAGCCGTCAAGGTCTTGCCTTCGCCAGTACGCATTTCGGCAATCTTGCCGTCGTTCAATACCATGGCGCCAATCAACTGTACGTCGAAGTGGCGCATCCCAAGAACGCGCACGGACGCTTCGCGAACGACCGCAAAAGCTTCGGTCAACAAGTCATCGGTCGTAGCCCCCTGAGCGATGCGATCACGGAATTCCTGGGTCTTAGCCTTCAACTCCTCGTCGGACAGAGCCTGCATGGCCGGCTCGAGCTTATTGATGGCATCGCACTTGCGGCGATACTGCTTGATCAGCCGATCGTTGCGGCTACCGAAGATTTTTGTGAGAAGTTCGTCAAACATTGTCGATATTCTTTATCTGCTTTGAGCTACGGAAAAAAGACCGGTCTTTTTTTCCGGCACTGGCGGTTTAGCGACGGGTCTCGCTATCCGTGCTAACCTGTTTCGAGCAACCCGATACGGTCGAATTTCTGTTTTTCTCGAAAAAGACAGAAAAGTTCCTGATTAATCAGGGACTCGTCGGGTGTAACTGTTGGATTATCGCACAGAATCCTGCGTCTATCCTTATCCTTTAGTGTCCATTATTGAGCGGAGCGAGCATTCTCGTGGCACACGACTTTACGGCACGGCGTTCTCGTGCGCAATCTCTTCGTGAATGTCTTTTGCGTGATGACGAAGGACGAAACCTCATGTCAGCGTTGGACTTGGCCGAACGTGCCGGTCGTGCCATCGCGCCAGTTCTCAAAGCCTTTCACTTCGCCATCGACTTTACGGACCCCGCGCACTGCCGTATCGACGGCGAAACTCTGGTTTTGCTCGTCTCTAATGCCGCCCAGGAGAATCGTCTCAAAAACTTGCAACGCCGCATCCGTGCAGCCCTGGCAACAGCCGGTCTTCCGCTTACCGACATAGCCGTTCGCATTATTCCCTCCACCACAGGTGAAGATTACCGATTGGAGATTCCGCGTTGCGAACGTCCATCAAGTGCTTCGGGGGCTGCCGCCATTGATCGGGAAATCACGGCGATTGAGGATCCGGCATTGCGAGAAACACTCGCGCGTCTTCGCGATACGTTGGCGCCCGCCACTCCCGAAGGTACATCGGCCTTGGAAGAAAGGCTTGCCCACGAATCGCTTTCTCTTGCTGAACGCCGACGCGAACTTAGCATTCTCGAAGGAGACCTGAGTTACGGAATTGATGCGACTGACCTTCCCTCTGACGAAGAAGTGGCCGAGATGCCGCCGCTTGCGGCCGTCCGCGAACGTTTGCTCGGTAAAATCGCCCGACAGACCGAACGTCTTTACAACGTTAGAGATGAAATTGCTCGAATTGACACCAGACTCGAGGTTATCAACGAAGCCCTGACGATTCTCCCCGAGAATCCTATTCGTGCCGAAGCGATTGCCGCCAAATCGGTCGAACCCTCCTGCCCTGCATCCGAGGAACTCTCTCAACCCGTACCCGTATCGGCCGCAGCCCATGCGGCACTTTCTACGCTTGTGAATGGAACGACGTCGCCCGCCTTGCGAAAGACGCTACGCGAACTCTTAGGAACACTCACACCTGCCGATACGGACTTTGCCCGTAGCCTTAAGGCTGATATACGTCAGGAAATGAGCCGAATTTCTTCGCTCACAAAAGACCGACGCACGCCCCAACAAAAAAAGCGCCTCGATTGTCTGACCGAAGCGCTTTCGGAATTGAACCGAAGCGATGTCCGTGCACGTGAGCTCGCCCGCGAACTCTACGGCACCATCGACTGATTCTTTTTAGTTGCTTGGCTTCTGAAGCCAGAAGTCCACGGGACAATCCTCCGCATTTTCGAACGTGACAAATTCCCAAGCCGTCGGATCGGCCAAGAGCGCACGCAGAAGCTGATTATTGAGACCGTGTCCAGACTTGTGCGCCACATAGTGGGCAAGCAATGGGTGACCCAATACGTAAAGGTCGCCCATTGCGTCGAGGATCTTATGTTTCACGAATTCGTCGTTGGCACGAAGACCTTCTGCATTCAGAATGCGGAATTCGTCCATGACAATGGCGTTGGTCAAAGAACCGCCCTGAGCGAGCCCCATCTTACGAAGCATTTCCACGTCCTGCACGAAACCGAAGGTACGCGCTCTCGAGACTGACTGCTCGTAGGTCGTACGAGAAAGATCCACATCCGCCACCTGATCGGTCTGATCAATTGCTGGATGGCCGAAAGCGATGGAAAAAGTGAGACGAAAGCCTTCATGGGGTTCAAGACGAGCGAGCTTGTCACCTTCTCGGATTTCCACTGGTTTCAACACGCGCACAAAGCGCTTCGGCGCATCCTGCTCGACAATGCCGGCCTGATGCAAAAGGAAAACGAAGCTCGAACCGGAACCGTCCATGATCGGGATTTCAGGCGCATCCACGTCGATAATGGCGTTATCAACCCCCAGACCGTTCAAGGCACTCATCAGGTGTTCGATCGTCGCCACCGCCGCCGGACCGATATTGACGGTCGTCGCCATGCGAGTATCGTTCACATTGAGAGGATCGGCTGGGATTTCTACCACGGGATTCAAGTCCACTCGACGATAGACGAGCCCCGTATCGGGGTCGGCGGGATGAAGCACCAAACGCACCTTATGACCGCTGTGCAACCCGATGCCGACAGTCTCTACGGACTTACCGAGTGTACGCTGCTTGAACATAAAAACTCCTTTCTCACAAAAAACGGATCGAAGTCATGCGACCGTTGAACGATCGGCTCCGATCCGTTTTCTTATTTCCTTCGTCAAAAGTCCCGTTCCGACGAGACTTTTGAAAAACTTCATCAGTTCTTTCCGCGAAGGAAATCCGGGATTTCAAAACCCATGTTACCGCCGAACGTATCGGAAAGGCTCGGTTTTTCTGCCTTGGGTTCAGAATCAGTCGCAGACTTCGCTTCGGCTACCGCTGGCTGACCATTAGCGTTCAGGCCGTTCACAGCGGGCGTACGCACGTCTTCCGGATTTAGCGGACGATCAAGCCCCGTTGCGACCAAAGTAACGCGAATATCGTCTCCCATCGATTCGTCAATAGCGGAACCGAAGATCACCGTCGCGTTCTTGTGAACGAAGGTATTGAGTACGCCCATTGCTTCCTTGATTTCGGCCAAGGTAACGGAATCATTACCCGTAAAGTAAGCAAGCAGTCCGCGAGCGCCCTGCAGGTTTGCACCTTCGAGAAGCGGGCAGGCAATCGCTTTTTCGGCAGCCGCGCAAGCGCGATCCGGACCCGAAGCGGTCGCAAGACCGATAATGGCCGTGCCGCGTTCGCTCATCACCGTCTTCAAATCCTGGAAGTCGACGTTGATCGTACCCGGCGTGTGAATGATTTCGGCAATACCAACACAAGCTTTGAAGAGCACTTCGTTACTCATTTCAAAGCACTCTTTCATCGTGGCGTTGGCATCGCATTCACTTTCGAGCTTCTCATTGAGAATGACGATCATTGAGTCGACCTTCTCCTTGAGTTCTTCAATGCCCTTTTCTGCGGCACGCATACGACGATGGCCTTCGAAGCTGAAGGGCTTCGTCACAACAGCTACCGTCAGAATGCCCATTTCCTGAGCAATTTCGGCGATCACCGGCGCGGCTCCCGTCCCCGTACCGCCGCCCATACCGGCCGTGATAAAGAGAAGGTGCGCACCGCGGATAGCTTCAGCTACCTGTTCGCGCTTTTCCTGAGCAGCCTGAGCCCCCACTTCGGGACGAGCACCCGCGCCGAGCCCCGTCGATCCGAGCTGGATATTTACGTGAGCACGCGAGCGCTGCAGAGCCTGGTGGTCTGTATTGGCCGCAATAAATTCGATCCCCTTGGCCCCGTTGGCAATCATATGTTCAACGGCATTGCCGCCACCGCCACCGACACCGATGACTTTGATAACGGTATTCAAAGGGTCAAGTTCCTGCAAGATCTCAAAAGGCATTTTCTACCTCAAAATGTCGAATCTTTAAATTATGGCGAAGATTTGAATTTTCTGCATGTTAAAAGAAATTTTCGCGCTGAAAATCAATAATCTCCGATAAAAATCGTTTTCAAGTGATTGAAGACGTTCGGCAAAGCCCGCGTACGGTAGCCAACGTTATCGGCTTCTCCCTGAGAAGCCGCCGCAATAATCAGGCCCAAAGCGACGCTTGCCTGCGGCGTTTTCATCAAATTAATTCCACCCTGAGCATAGAGTGGTCCTTTCACACGAACCGGACGCTTAAATTGACGGGCCACTACGTCTGCAAAGCCCTTTAAATTGGCTCCGCCCCCCGTCAACACCACTACGCCAATCTTTTCAATCAGATCGGATTCGTTGAGAAGCTTGTAGTACATCTTCGCAAATTCTTCAGCACGCGACTCAAGCGTTCTCGCCAAGAGCTTTCTCGAATAGGTAAAGCCTTTCGATCTCCCGCTACTCGGTTGCACCGTATCACCCTCAGGGAAACTTTCGGGATCACAACTACCGACCGTCGTCTTCAGCTCTTCCGCTTCATTCAAAGTAATGTCGAATACGCAACTCACATCTCTTGTGAAATACTCAGCACCGTACGGACGCACATCGGTAAAGAGAAGTAGATTGTTATGATAAACCGCGATTGATGTCGTTTCCGCACCGATATCCAACACGGCAACGCCCGCATAACGGTCGTCAGGTGTTGTGACAGCCAGTGCCGCCGCCCAGGGATGAGGCTGATAACTCTCAAGATCGAGCCCCGAGCGTTGCAGACAGCGCTTCATATTTTCAGCATTCGTCGCCGCCCCGTAAACAGCATGGTAGAGTGCTTCAACACGATCGCCAGTCAGCCCCAAAGGCATCTGATTCCGTACCGTATCTTTCTCGTCTCCTGCGCAACGATATCCCTGATAAGCGAGCTTGATAAGCTTCTTGCCCTGACGAAGGCTGTTATCGCAAGCATGCTGTTGCGCCATCTTAATGTCGTTCATCGTAACTTCGTTACCACGAACGACAGCCGTACCGCTACAGTTTTCACTCGTCAGCGTACTCCCGCCGATCGCGGCCCAGACTCGGTTGATCGACGGCAAACCTGAGGTCTGGCAGGCTTCGTGAACCACATTTCGAATATCGGTGACAACTGCTTCAAGGTTCATCACGATCCCCTTCTGGACACCGTGACTTTTCACCATCCCGTAGCCGATCACCTTGAAACGTCCGGGCACATCTCCGGGTTCGGCCACGACACAGAGCACCTGATGGCTCCCGACGTCGAGTCCGACGAAATAATCGTGTTCTTCACTCATCGGTCAATCCTATTCCTTCCGATCGGCCGCGTCGTCCGGTTCGGCAATCAATCCAGCATTCTGCATAGCTTCCCTATGTCTTTCAACGGCCTTGCGGTCGGGAAGCGAAGCCGCAAAAGCTTTAGGGTATCGCATGTCAACGGACGATGGAGGTCCGTTCATCATTTCGACCATTCTCGGATAAGCCGCCACCATATTAGCGAGGCTCGCGAGCACGCTACCCTTACCATCGTCCACTCCGAGTTCTATGGGGGTGGGGGGAATATCGGGCGAAGTCATCACGAGACTCCAGCTACCGCGTTCCGAGAAGTGCAGGTCCGTCACACTCGCTCCCAAGGGTTCGAGCGCCCGCATAAAGTCGCGGTACCCCGTCACGATCTGTGGGACTTGAGAAGAGGATCCGTAGAAAGTCGGTAACTGCACCGAGAGGTTTTCTCGTTCATCAGGGTTGGCCGCAAAAAGTTCGCCCTCCTCACTCACAAGACGCCCGTCTTCGTACATCGCTACAGCGCGATAACTCTCAACGTGAACGGCCAAACCGTCTGGCCACGCGCGACGAACCACAGCGTGCTTAACCCAAGGAACGGTTTCCACCACACAGCGGGCCTCTTCCAGATCGAACGAAAAATAATTTCCGTGCAGGATCGGTTTCACCGCTTCTTCAACACGGTAATAAGGGACTCGATCGGTATCACCCGTTACCTCCAAATTCGTCATCTGAAAATAAGGAAGTTCCGTCACCCGACTCACAAAGTGCTCGGTGAAAGCCAGAACCAGCAACACGGCGAGTGTTGCCCCTAGCATTTTTGTCCAGAAACGCAGGGTCGCGCGGCGGCCTTCATCTCGGACCTCGCGTTCCCTATCGTTCACCGCCGACGGTTTTGCCTCTCTTTTCATGATTGGCGGCAGTTCTGAAGGCTGATCCGTCATCCTCTCAGCGTTCCTCTCGATTGATGAGTCAACCCCGGTCGGTTTCAGTCAACGCGGGCAAGGCTCAGCACCTTGAGACAGAGATCCGCATAGTCGAGCCCCACAGCACGAGCTGCCATCGGAACGAGAGAATGCGGCGTCATACCAGGCGAAGTATTGATTTCAAGGAGTGCAAAGCTACCGTCAGGGCGCTGCATCACATCGATACGAGACCATCCGCGAGCGCCGAGTGCCGCAAAAGCCTTTTCACAGACTTCGCCGACAGACTTCGTTTCGTTGTCCGTCAATTGAGCCGGACAATCGTAACTGACGGCATTGCCGAAGTACTTGTTCTGAAAATCATAGTCGCCTTCCGGAGCCTTGATTTCGATAATCGGAAGAACTTTACCGTCCAAAATGGCCACGGTGAATTCACGGCCGCGGATATACTCTTCAACAAGAATGTCTTCGCAGCGAGAACCCGCATGGTTCAAAGCGTCGCGAAGAGTCTTCAAAGTCGGTGCATTCAATTTCGTCACGCCGATCGAAGAGCCGTCGCGAGCGGGCTTAACCACCAACCCAGTCGCCCCCAACTCGGCAATTGCGGCTTCCAAAGCCGCATCGTCAGAAGTCGGATGGAGGAGCACACCGCGCGGCACGGGAATACCTGCCGCACGCCAAATCGTCTTCGTCGTTTCCTTGTCTATCGAAACGGCGCTCGCGGCAACCCCTGGCCCCGTATAGGGAAGGTTCAGGTAATTCAAAACACCCTGAATCGTACCGTCTTCGCCCAATCGACCGTGAAGCGCGATAAAAGCACGGTCAAATCGACCGCTTTCGAGCTTTTCGAGGCTGTCTGTCTTGGGATCAAATGCGGTTACGTCAACACCCTTGGACTGCAAAGCCTTCAGGACACCTTCGCCCGACATCAAAGAGACGTCACGTTCCGAGGAGATGCCGCCCATCAAGAGGACCACACGGCCCATATTCTTTTTTTCCATCTAAGAAATCCTTTTCACTCAATTCTTCTTTAGATCTCGCAACCGTTGGCCATCGCAGGTGCTACGCGACCGATCGAACCCGCACCCATCGTGATCACGACATCTCCGTCCTTAACCATCGCGCGAATGGCATCGGGCACCTTGTTGAGAGCAACTACGAGCGGACGATGTTTACCCTTCGCGGCAATGGCTTCGGCCAAGGCTTCGCTCGTCGCACCTTCTATCGGGGTTTCACCGGCAGGGTAAACATCCGCTAAAACAAGACCGTCGATATTGGAGAGTACGTTCACAAATTCTTCAAAACAGTCGCGAGTACGCGTATAGCGATGCGGTTGGAAAGCAACGATCACGCGTTTGTCAGGCCAGGCACCGCGAACGGCCGCGAGCGTCGCAGCCATTTCGTGCGGATGGTGACCGTAGTCATCAATCAGACGGAAATACCCCGTCACACGGCCCGTTTCATCGCGAATGGGGCATTCGCCGTACTGCGTAAAGCGTCGGCCAACACCGCGGAATTCAGCAAGCCCCCTAACGATTGCATCGTCCGTTACGCCCACAACCGTAGCAATTGCAATGGCAGCCAGTGCGTTGCGAACGTTATGAAGACCAGGCATATTCAAGACAACTGGCAACGGAGCATGGTCGGGACGCAGAACCGTAAAAGCCATCTGCGCACCGACGGCACGAACGTCGATCGCACGAACTTGCGCATCGGGCGTGAGGCCGTAACCAATGACAGGCTTTGTCACGCGATCGCGAATGGAACGCACATTTTCATCATCCATGCAAAGAACCGCAACACCATAGAACGGCAAACGTTCAAGGAAATCCACAAAGGCCGTCTTCAGGTTGTCGAAGCTGTGACCATATGTGTCCATATGGTCTTCGTCAATATTCGTGACAGCCGAAATCACCGGCGTCAAATTCAAGAACGACGCATCCGATTCGTCGGCCTCAGCCACGATGAATTCCCCAGTCCCCAAACGAGCATTAGCACCGGCGCTCGTCAGCTTGCCGCCGATCACGAATGTGGGATCCAGTCCCCCGGCGGCCAATAGAGAGGCTGTCAGCGAAGTCGTCGTGGTCTTCCCGTGCGCACCAGCAATCGCGATCCCGCGACGCAAGCGCATCAATTCGGCGAGCATCACCGCACGCGGCACCACGGGAATACCGAGTTCGCGAGCCGCGACAACTTCAGGATTGTCGTCCTTGACGGCCGATGAAACCACCACCGCATCCGCACCGCGGATATGACTCTTGCTATGGCCCTCAAAAATGCGAGCCCCAAGCGCCTGCAAACGCTCCGTCACGGCGCTCTTGGCTATGTCGGAACCGCTCACCACGTAACCGAGGTTGAGCATGACTTCGGCAATACCACTCATGCCCGCTCCGCCAATGCCGACAAAATGCAAATGATTGACTATAAATTTCACACCTAACTCCCAGAGTGCGGCCTTCTTTCTGTCGAGACCGCACGGGTTAAATTCTTTTTGGGTTGATTCCTTTAGCGACCCACACGTTTCTTTTCGTAGGCCGCTTCAATCAGATCGGCCACAGCTTCGGCCGCATGCGGACGCGCAATCGCGCGGGCATTTTTGGCCATTTCAAGGAGCTTATCTCGCGTTAGCGAGGAAATCATCTCGCTCATACGGTCGGCCGTAAATTCGGTCTGAGGCACCAAAATCGCGGCATTGCGCTCAGCCAAATAACGGGCATTGCCCATCTGATGCGAAGTTGTCTTCAGGACGAGCGGCACGAGAATGGACGGTACGCCAGCAGCGCAAAGTTCCGACAAGCTCGTCGCACCTGCACGGCAGATCACCGCATCGCATTCGCGATAGCGTTCTGCCATATCGTCAATAAAAGGAACAACCGTGGCCTTCACGCCCAATTTTTCGTAGGCTTCGCGAACAGGCACATCGCGATTTTTTCCGGTCTGATGAATGATTTCCGGACGTTCCGCTTCCGGAATCGCTGCCATCACGGAAGGCATCGTATCGTTAAAGACCTGAGCTCCGAGGCTTCCGCCAAAAACGAAAAGACGAAGAGGACCGCTACGATTGGCCAAACGTTCTTCCGGTGTCTCAATCCCAACAATATCTTTACGAACGGGGTTGCCAGTAGTGTGCCCTTTAGTTTTTGCAAACGTACGTGCACCACCCGCAAAGCCACAGGCAAGACTGTCACAAAAAGGCATGAGGGTATTGGTCGACATCAAGAGATCCGCATCGCAATTCATCAGAACGAGCGGGAGCTTCTTGCCGCGACCGGCAAAGCCGACCGGCACGGCTACGTAGCCGCCCGTCGAAAAGATTGCGTCAGGACTAAGTTTCTTAATGAGGCTACGAGCCTGCCAATATGCCCCGAAAAGCTTCAGTGCTCCTTTGACGGCACCGATCGGCCCCTTGCCGCGAACGCCCTGAAAATTCAGTCCGTGAAAAGGAATATCACGCTTGGCAACCAAACCCGATTCCATCCCGGTCGTTGTACCGATCCAGGAGACCTGCCAGCCGCGAGCCTTCATAACCGCTGCGACGGCCAGCCCCGGCATCACATGCCCGCCGGTACCGGCTGCGGCAATCACCAAATGTTTCGACTCGGTACTCACACCTGTCCTCCACGCATCAAAATTTTATTTTCTTTGTCGACTCGCAACAGCAACCCTACGGCAATCATCCCCGAGAGAAGAGCACTGCCACCAAAGCTCACAAAGGGAAGCGTCAGCCCCTTCGTAGGTAGAGCCCCCGATGCGACACCGACGTTAATGGCAACCTGAACCCCGAACCAAAGTCCGATCCCCTGAGCAAGAAGCCCCTCGAAGACTCGTTCGAGTTTGATGGACTGACGGCCTATTTCGAAGGCGTGCCTGATAAACCAATAATAAAGAAATAAGACGATCGACACACCGACGAAGCCTGTTTCCTCGGCAATCACAGCCATGATGAAATCGGTATGAGCTTCGGGCAGATAGTAGAGTTTTTCAACGGAGGCACCGAGCCCCACACCGAATATTTCTCCGCGGCCGAAGGCAATCAGAGAATGCGACAGCTGATAGGCCGTCCCGAGCACATATTCGGGTGCCCAGGGGTCGAGATAGGACATTACTCGCAACAGTCGCCAAGGCGTGAAGAAAATCATCGCGGCCACAAAGACCAGAACCACACCCGAAACAAACGTGAAGATCTGCATCGAGAGACCGCCCAGATAGAGAACCCCGAGAATTTCCGCGGCAATCACGGCCGTGGCCCCAAGGTCGGGCTGTGACATGAGAAGCCCCACCACGAAGATCATCAACGCAGCCATCGGGATGAAGCCTTTCTGGAAGGAGTGCATATAGGGCTGTCGTTTGACCGTGTACCATGCGGCCATGATGAGGGCTGCTACCTTCATCACTTCGGATACCTGCAAGTTCATGATCCCGAGACCGATCCAGCGTCTTGACCCGTTCACAACTTTTCCAACCCCCGGGACCAGAACGGCAACCAAAAGCAACATCGCCACCGCAAAAATCCAAGGTGCCCAACGATACCAGACGCGCATCGGCACCTGATAGACGCACCAACAAGCGCCGGCCGCAATGGCCATGCTCTTCAAATGCTTCCAGAAGAAGTAACCGGCTTCGACGTTGTAACGCGCATTGTCAGCAAACATCGTAGTGGCGGAAAACACCATCACCGCCCCGATGGCCAACAGCGAAACAACGCAAATCAGGACTTCCCAGGCAACGCCCGGTCCCCCCGTTCGATCGAGCGTGTCAACTGACCGTTTCCAGTCCTCTTCTTCCGATCGCCATTTCAGCACGCGCCGGCCTCCTTCGCGATGCGGCGAGCACAGTCGATGAAGCGAGCACTGCGCTCGGCGTAGTTTTTAAACATGTCCCAGGAGGCACAGGCGGGCGAGAGCAACAGAACGTCGCCCGCCTTGTGCTGCATCCAAAGCCAATCCACAGCGGCTTCAAGCGTCGCGTGCTTGACGGTCGGAACCCCCACACGCTCGACCGCCGCGGCAATCTTGTCTGCATCCATACCGATCACGGCAATAGCACCGGCTACACCGGTCAAAGCATCCGCCAAGGGGCTGAAATCCTGCCCCTTGCCGTCACCCCCCAACAAAATCAGGATGCGGCGGCCCTGAGCAGCAAAACCCGTTACGGCGGCCGCCACGGCACCGACATTTGTCCCCTTCGAATCGTCAACGAACAGAACGCCGTCGGCTTCGAGTACTTTCTCAACGCGGTGCGATTCTCCGGCATAGACCGACAAAGCACGCAATGCGCCCTCTTCCGACAAGCCCGCACCTCGGATCAGAGCGAGCGCCGCAAGTGCATTCATCGTGTTGTGACGACCAACAATCAACAAATCCTTTTCTGCAAAAAGCGGACGTTTGCCCTGAGCGAGCCAAGTCTTTCCGTCTTTTTCAATGAGGCCATATTCCCGATCGTTAGCGGGTACCGACACGCCGAAAGTCACGCTGGCATCGTCTGCCATTTCAAGTGTCAGACGATCGTCGCGATTCAAGACTCGAGCGGTACCCGGCTTAAAGATACGGGCTTTAGCCGCCGCATATTGCGCCATACCGCCATGCCAGTCGAGGTGATCTTCGGTGACATTGAGTACAGCCGCCGCATCGCAGTAGAGCGATTCGGTCGTCGCCAACTGGAAACTCGAAAGCTCGAGAACCCAGACTTCCGGGAGTTCGCCCGCATCAATGGCCTTATCCAATTCCGTCACGGCATTGGGGCCAATGTTGCCGGCCGCCACCGTACGAAGGCCACCCGCCGCAGCCATTTTCGAAACCAAGGTTGTTGTCGTAGTCTTTCCGTTCGTTCCCGTGATGGCGATCACTAGCGGGGCATAGCCTTGGGACTTCAGCGCATTGAGGGCACGGGCAAAAAGTTCGATTTCGCCTGCAATATCAATGCCGCGTTCGCGAGCCACCTTGATCAAGGGAGCGGCTTCGCCGTAGTCAGGCGAGAGCCCGGGAGACATAACAACGAGAGATACGCCTTCAAGAAGCGATTCGGGCAAGCCCCCCGTGAAAATATCGGCAGCAGGTATTTCTGCCTTCAGCGTCATTGCTCCCTGCGGTGCTTCACGCGTATCTGCCGCACGGATTTGCCAACCGCGACGAGCCAAATGACGCGCCGCCGCCAGACCGGAAGCACCGAGACCGAGGATGAGGGCAAGCCCTCGAGAAGCTTCTTGAGTATGCATTTTCTTTACTTATCCTTCGCCCGAGTCTCTCTCGACTTCGGGTGATGAAGGAAGTGCGCTCGGAGCCTTTTCGCACCGAACGCACCTTCTTAACCACTAAATAATTAACGGATCTTCAGAGTCGAGAGACCGATGAGAACCAAGATGATCGTAATGATCCAGAAACGCGTCACGACCTGCGTTTCCTTCCAGCCCTTCAATTCGAAGTGGTGGTGAATCGGCGCCATCAGGAAAACTCGCTTACCGTGCGAAAGACGGAAATAGACCGTCTGAATCATAACGGAGAGCGTTTCGACAACGAAGATGCCGCCCATGACGGCCAAGACCAGTTCCTGACGCGTGACAACGGCCATCGTTCCCAAACAGCCGCCCAATGCCAAAGCGCCGACATCGCCCATAAAGACGCGTGCAGGATGAGCGTTGAACCAGAGGAAGGAAAGTCCAGCCCCGAAAAGCGCTCCAGCAATCACGATCAATTCTCCGGCCCCTGGAATGTACGGGAAAAGAAGATACGACGCATAGTCAACTCGGCCTACCACATAAGCAAAGATACCGAGAGCACTGCCAACCATAACGCTCGGCAGAATTGCAAGGCCGTCAAGGCCATCCGTCAAATTCACGGCATTGGAACTTCCGACGATCACCACATAGGAAAAGACTACAAAGCCGATCAAACCAAACGGAAGCGCGAAGTCCTTAAACATCGGAATGAGAAGATGCAGATTCTTCGAGAGCTCCAAGGGGAAGCCCGCCTCAACCCAACCTGCGACCGTTTCAACGAGACTACCGCCCACCGGTACAGACAGAGCAAAAACGAGGTAGAACGCAGCCAAAAGACCGATCACAGACAGCCAGGAAAACTTTTCGCGGGCACTCATCCCCTTCGGGTTGTGATAGACCACTTTACGATAGTCGTCAATCCAACCCACAGCGCCGTACCCCAAAGTCACGAAGAGAACGACCCAAATAAAGCGATTCGACAAATCGGCCCAAAGAAGGGTTGAAACAGCGATACCGAAAAGAATCAGCACGCCGCCCATGGTCGGAGTTCCGTCTTTCACCAAATGTGACTTCGGACCGTTCGTACGAACGGCCTGACCAAAGTGGAGTGTGCGCAACCGGTTAATCATCCAGGGGCCGAGCGCAAAGCCGATAAAGAGCGCCGTCAGCGCAGCCAACACGGCACGAAGCGTCAGGTAGTTGAAAACCTGAAAAAAGGAAATCGACCCCGAAAGGTTTCGAAAAAGTTCGAGAAGCATGATAGTTGTTGTCGGGAGACCGACGGGACTCGTGAGTTTCCTTCGGCCTCTCAAAGTTTTGAGAAAAAATTATCGGCTCTTCAGGGCCTTGACGACCTCGGCAAAGCCCATAGAATGACTCGCTTTGACAGTTACGGTTCCCGTGAGGCCACATAGCGCTTCGATGAGTTCGTCGCGCGTTGCGAACCAACGCCCTCCGTCACCAAAAGCCTCGACTGCAAGGCGAGCGTATTCACCCGTGGCGTAAAACGCTTCGATCCCGAGTTCGCGAGCGTAAAAACCTACTTCGCGATGGACTTCTTCGACGCCATCGCCCACTTCGGCCATATCGCCTAAAACGAAAGTACGCGGGCTCTTTTCATCGGCCAAAAGACGTAGGGACGCACGCACACTGTCGGGATTGGCATTGTACGCGTCATCAATGACCGTCAGCTCACCCGAGGCTGTAACAGAACGTTCACCTCGCCCCGGCAATGCGCGGAAATTTTCCAAGCCGCGTACAACGGAATCGGTATCAATGCCCATAGCCAAAGCCGCCGCCACAACGCCGACGGCATTGTGCGCATTATGTTCCCCAGGCACTCCCAAACGGATACTCAGGGTTTCTTCAGGCGTCGTCACAACCAGAATTCCGTCGATCATTCGGCCTGTTACGTCGGCATCTACCCCTTCGGCCGTTGCGTAAGTCAAGGTTTCGACACCGCGAGCTAGCGAGAGGCTTTCCCAAATACTCGCACAGGCGTCGTCGGTCGGATAAACAGCACACCCCGTTTCCGGAAGGCTCACGATTACGAGACCGTTTTCATGAGCCGTCGCTTCGACACTCGAAAGGAACTCCTGATGTTCGCGCTGCGCATTGGTCAACAGCGCCACGGTTGGACGCGTCCAATCGGCCAGGCGGGCCATTTCGCCCGGATGATTCATGCCACATTCGAAAACAGCACCGCGGTGTTCAAAATCGAGCGTCCAAAGCATGCGCGGAACGCCCACTTCGTTATTGAAGTTTCCGCGGGTGGCGCACATGCGTTCTTCCCCCCAACGTGCACGCAAAACGCTCGCAAGCATCTGAGTGGTCGTCGTCTTTCCGTTGCTTCCTGCCACCACCGTCATCGGGATAGCAAAACGAGACCGCCAAGCCTTAGCGGACAAACCGTAAGCCAAGCCTGTATCTGAGACGATCAGTTGCGGCACATCCGCCTCAACCGGTCGATTGACCACGACGGCAACGGCTCCTGCGGCCACTGCTTCAGAGACAAACTGATGCCCGTCAAAACGTTCACCCGTGAGAGCGACAAAGACATCGCCTTCTTTCACCGTACGGGTGTCGGTCGAGACGCCTTCAAAACCGATGTCCATCGCCCCCGTTGCTCCTAAAAGGACCGGCTCCAGTGCTTCCAACAAATCGCTGAGTTTGTCCATGCTACTTCTCCAGGTTCTTCAAGTAACGAACGCGCAAGTCGTTAAAGACTTCGCGAATAACTTCAACATCGCTGAAATGGTGCTTCACGCCCATAATATCCTGATAGTCTTCATGTCCTTTACCTGCGACAAGCACCACATCGGCCGCATCGGCCTTATCAAAGGCCTCAACAATGGCAGCACGGCGATCTTCGAGCACGAGAGCTTCGGGGGCTCCCTTCAGGATGTCTTCAATAATTCGGGTCGGATTTTCAGTTCGCGGATTGTCGCTCGTCACAACAGCCACATCGGCCAAGCGAGCGGCAATTTCACCCATAACGGGACGTTTGCCGGTATCTCGATCACCGCCACAACCGAAAACCACCCAAAGACGACCGTCACGGGCATCCGCCACAGGACGCAAACTTTCGAGAGCCTTCTCTAGGGCATCCGGAGTATGGCTGTAGTCCACGATGCCCATCGGTACGCCTTCGCGAGCTATCACCTGCATACGCCCCGGCGGCGAAGTCAGGGTCGAAACCATGCCAACCAAGTCCTCAAAGCCAATACCGCGCGCCATCAAAACAGCCATCGCTTCCATCAGATTCGTGACGTTGAAGAACCCGACCTGCGGAATAATCACATCGTGGGACTTTCCTTCAAAGTGAAGCGTAAATGCCGTGCCCGCACGATCCGCGCGGACGTTGTCGGCTGTGAGTACATGGTCAGCCGCGATCGTCACGGATTTCGTCCCGACGGCCCACAAATCCACGCCACGTTCCATGGCCACGTCAGCCATCGTTGCAGCAAAGGGATCGTCAGCATTCACCACTGCGTGCTTCAGACCGGGCCAGGCAAAGAGAATCGCCTTCGCATCTCCGTAAGCTTCCATCGTGACGTGATAGTCCAGATGATCGCGCGTCAGATTCGTAAAAACGGCGGTATCAAAATGCGTACCCTTCATACGCCCCTGTTCAAGACCGATGGAACTCGCTTCCACTGCAAAGGCTTCAGCACCCGCCGCCTTCAAATCGGCAAAAACGCTCTGCAGACTCACCGCGTCGGGAGTCGTTAATGCTGGAATATCAAAGTGGCGACCTTCGAAAGCACAACCGACCGTGCCAAGCACGGCGGCTCGCGTCCCCGTCAGGGAGAGTAATTCAGCAATCCAGTGTGTCGTAGTGGTCTTCCCGTTCGTTCCCGTCACGGCAATTCCCGTCATCGAGGCGGACGGATCACCATAAAAAGCGGAAGCTACTTCTCCTAGATTTTCAGTGAGTCCTTCAACGGCCAAGGTCGGGATAGGATAGTGCTCACCGACGATTGATTGGTCGTCTCGAGCTTCGTAAATCACACCAGCCGCCCCACGAGCCGCAGCCACGCGAATAAAGTTTCGTCCGTCTACTCGTGCACCGGGCACAGCCACAAAAATGTCGCCGCGCTCCACTTCGCGGCTGTCGAGCCTCAGATGTGCACCGACGTGCACGATATCCGCGAGCCAGCCAGC
Source organism: Sutterella sp. (assembly GCA_020025965.1). GTDB lineage: Bacteria > Pseudomonadota > Gammaproteobacteria > Burkholderiales > Burkholderiaceae_F > Sutterella. The sequence goes on along the minus strand of JAHHRG010000003.1, from coordinate 35,766 downwards.
AATGTCATCAATGGATTTCGTCATGGCAAATATCCTTAATTAATCAGTCTTTCGGCGCGGCGTTTTCTCTGAAGGAGAGCCTGCCGAGCCACAGCATTCTTTTCATCGGGCGCAACGAGCAAGGTGCGAAGCGCACCGTATGCTACTTCGTTAAAGACAGGCGCAGCTACACGACCACCGTAACGGCCCTTTTTGGGTTCGTCGACCATCACGGCCACAATAAAGCGCGGATTCGTTGCAGGTACAATCCCCACGAAACTCGCCACCACATCGCGACTATAACGGCCATTCTTTACCTTGTTGGCGGTCCCCGTTTTACCAGCGACCGTATAGCCCGCCACGCGCACATTCGAAGCGGTTCCGCCGCTACGTACCGTATCCATCATCATGGCACGCATACGACGCGCCGTTTCGGGTTTGAACACGGGAGTACCTTTCACGGCTTCACCGTCAGGTCGTTTAAATAGCGTCAGATCGATCACATCACCCTGTCGCGCCAAAGCTGTATAGGCGCGCACCATCTGAAGGAGCGACACAGTTACGCCATGTCCGTAGGAAATCGTCGCCTGCTCCACAGGACGCCAGGTCTTTGCGGGACGCAAGCGACCGGCCGTTGCACCGGGAAAGCCGATATTGGGCGTATGCCCGAAGCCCAAACTCGAATAGGTCTGATAGAGCTCTTCGGGCGAAATTTCCAAAGCAATCTTCGCAGTCCCGATATTGGACGACTTTGCTACCACTTCCGCGACCGTCAGCAGACCGTAATCGTGCGTGTCGCCGATTGTCCGGTCGCCAATCGTGAGTTTCCCTGGCGACGTTTGAATGGTCGTCAACGGATTCACCAGTCCCATGTCCATAGCCTTGGCAATAGCAAAGGGCTTCATCGTGGAACCCGGTTCATACTGGTCTGTGAGGACCCGGTTGCGGATACGCTCAAAGCGCATCGTCGAACGGTCGTTGGGGTCATAGGTCGGCAGATTGGCGAGTGCAATGATTTCGCCTGTCGTAACGTCGGCGACAACCACCGCCCCCGCGACGGCTTCCGTTTTCTCAATAGCGCGACTCAACGCATCGTGGGCAATAAACTGCACACGAGAGTCGATCGACAAAGACACGTCCGTTCCGGGCAATGCCTCCTTCGCCCACACGTCATCCACCGTACGACCTCGACGGTCGCGAATCACTCGTCGGGCACCGACCGTCCCAGTCAAGACCTTATCCCGTGCAAGTTCCACACCTTCCTGACCGTGATCATCCCATCCCGTATAGCCCACGACGTGCGCCATCACGGGACCGTCTGGATATTGACGACGGACTTCGGGCAAAATGCCGATCCCTGTCACATTCAGATCCGCCACGGCTTCGGCCGTTGATATTTCTCGGTCGCGAGACAAATAAACAAAACTCTTTGCGGCATTCTTTTTGAGTTTGTCGTCCAGTTCACGGTAAGACATGTTAAGAATGGCTGCTAGCTTCTTGAGACGCGCCACATCCTTGCGGTCCACCGCTTTCGGATTGGCCCAAATGCTACGACAGGGTTGGCTCGTTGCCAACACAACTCCATTGCGATCAACGATGTCACCGCGTGCTCCTTGGATCGGAATTGTTCTCGCAAAGCGCTGTTCACCCTGGTTCTGCAGAAAGTCGGTCGAAATGACCTGCAAATAAAAGACGCGAATAATGAGCGCCAAAAAGGCGCAAACAATGATGCAGAGAGCTTTATAGGTGCGGTCTTTCGGGATGGTGCTGACGATAAGCGGGTCGTCTTTTCTTTCGGCCGTGGCCTCGCGGGCTTCTCCGTCCCTTTGGATAGCTTTCGCACACTTGTCCCATACCCTGAGCGCCCAACGCTCCAAGTATCCTACGAGAGACTTCACGGCATCTTCCTCCCGCCTTTCTGAGACTTGCGTTCGGAGGACAACGTTTCCTCTTCTTCAAGCGTCACGACGCGCCCTGTTTTGTCATAAATGAGCGTGATGCTTTCCTCTTCCGTAGAAGGAACAAGGCCCAGCTTCTCGGCCTCCGATACGATATTGCCGGGCAAAGATGCCTTACGCACCTTGAATTCCAGCTCAGCCTGATCGTCCAACAGCTTCCGGCCGACTTCGATCGCTCGCTCGTGCTCGACAAAAAGCGTACGAGAGCGGTACTGGAAGTTGACAAGAAGGAGCGCGAGCGCTAAAAGCACCCCGCCCAAAATGCCGACCAGCCCGAGAAGGGCGCCGTTTAACCGAGGCATGCCCCTGCCTCCGTGCGCCAGGGAGCCGTCGTTCTCGTGGCAACACGAAGAATTGCGGAACGGGCGCGAGGATTAACTTCACATTCGGCAGCGCCGGGTTTGATACGCTCGACATGATCAAAGAGAGGCTTCGGGAGCATATCCTGCGTAAAAGGCAGACGCGGATCAAGTTCACGCTCTGGGTGAGCGGCAGCCTCGAAGAAATGCTTCACAATGCGATCTTCCAAAGAGTGGAAGCTGATGACCGCTAGACGGCCCTCGGGACAAAGAAGAATGCCCGCCGCATTCAAGGCGGTCTTCAGTTCGTCCAATTCATGATTAACTTCAATACGAACGGCCTGAAAAGTACGCGTAGCAGGATGTTGCCCCATGTCTTTTTTGTTTCTGGGAACCACACGAGCGACCAAGTCGGCCAAAGCCTTCGTCGTATTGATCGGTTTTTTCTGACGTTCGGCAACAATTGCACGGGCAATAGGACCCGCAAAACGTTCTTCACCGTAGACCTTGATAACTTGACGTATGTCTCGTTCCTCTGCCGTGGCCAGCCATTCGGCAGCCGTCATGCCGCGCGTCGTATCCATACGCATGTCGAGCGGACCGTCAAAGCGGAAGGAAAAGCCGCGGGTGGCATCATCAATCTGAGGCGAAGAAACACCTATATCGAGAAAGATCCCGTCCACTTCGGTAACACCGCAGGCTGCCAAAGATTCACGCATCGTGGAAAAAGGTTCATGAATAATGGAAAAACGGGGATCTGTAATGGCCCGAGAAGCTTCGATCGCCTGCGGATCCCGATCAAAAGCAATCAAACGGCCCTTATCGGAGAGTTTGGCCAAAATACGGCGCGAATGACCGCCACGACCAAAAGTACCGTCGACGTAAAGACCGTCGGGGTTGACCACCAGACTCTCCGGAGCCTCCTCGCCCAGAACCGACAAATGGATGAATGCTTCGCTCACGCTTATCTCTCGCTTTCGTGTTTTCCAACTCTGCTCACGCAACCGAGACAAGAGTCGGACGGTGTATTTCTAGAACGTGAAATCGGCCGCATTGAGTCCGGCTTCGAGCGCTTCGCACTCGCGCTCGGTGAGCGTTTCGCGATTCCACAGTTCGAAATGTTCCCCTAATCCGACGAGAGCCACCTCTTTTGTAAGAGCGCTCAGCTCCCGCAGATCGGCGGGTATCAAGAGGCGACCGGCACGATCCATATCCACATCGACGGCGCTTCCCAACACGAATCGCACAAAACCTCTGGCCGAATACGGCAGACGGATCAGTTTCTCGCGTTTTTCTTCCCAAACAGGGTGGGGATAAATCACCAGACAGCCGTCAGGATGACGGGTGACGGTAACGGATCCTTCGGCAACAACACGAAAAGCCTCCCGATACCGAGTTGGTATCGACAGGCGGCCTTTCTGATCCAGTGTCAGGAGAAACGTTCCTTGAAACACGATGATATCGTCCGTTGTTGCGTGCGGCGCGAGATGCGAGGTGTCGGCAGAGCGGCGATGAGCGATCGTCGTCCCACTTTTTCCCACTTTATAGTGAGCACTTTAACGAGATCGACTCGTGAGGTCAAGATATGCAACATCTTCTAAAGAAGTTGGTGCCCGTTGAGTGCCGAAGGTATGTTGAGCGTCGGAGAAAAGACAAAAAAGTTTTTCACAATTTTTCTTCTTTTGGCCATTTTCACCCCGTCAAAAGTCTCTTCCATGTGTTAGTCTACGGTCACTACTTTTTGCGCGATCGTCTGCCTTGCTTTTTGAGTACGCTGAAACTCTTACGATCGCCCTAATGCCAATTCATTTCATTTGCGCCATGCAGCAGCTTGACAAAATCATGAAACCTGCATCGATCGCCGTGATCGGTGCCTCTACCAGACAACACACAATCGGTTCAGATATTCTGAAACGACTTCAGGAATACGGTTTCACTGGTTCCGTTTATCCCGTGAACCCGAAGGGCGGTGTGATCGAAGGGCTTCCCGCGTATCAGAACGTTCGCGATATTCCTGGAGACGTTGATCTTGCCATCGTCATCGTTAATGCCAAGTACGTACTTCAGACAATCGACGAATGTCATGAAAAGGGCATCGGCGGTCTCGTCGTCATTTCTGCTGGCTTTAAAGAAACCGGTGCCGAAGGCGCCGAACTTGAAAAAGCCCTTCTCGAACGCATCCGCCGTTACGGCATGCGATGCGTCGGTCCCAACTGCCTCGGCGTAGTGAATACCCATCCCACCATTCGCCTCGACGGTTGCTTTGCTGAATCGCTTCCCGAACGTGGTTCAATCGGCTTCGTGTCGCAGTCGGGAGCCTTGGGCGGCGGCATTCTCAACATCCTCAAAGATTTGAATCTCGGCTTCTCTCAGTTCATCTCGATCGGCAATCAGGCCGACATCAACGCCGAAACGGCGATGGAATACTGGGAAAACGAAGAAGACGTAAAGGAAATTCTCCTTTATATGGAATCCATTCAGGATCCTCAGAATTTCCGCCGTCTGGCTTCCCGCATTTCAAAAAAGAAACCCATTTTGGCTTTGAAAGCCGGTCGCTCCGCCGCCGGTGCCTCCGCTGCCTCCTCACATACCGGGAGCCTCGCAGGTGCCGATCTTGCTGCCGACGCTCTTTTGCGTCAGTCGGGCGTCATTCGCGAATACTCGCTTGAAAAGCTTTTTGCGTCCGCCAAGGTCTTCTCTAACTGCCCGATTCCGAAGGGCGACCGAATTGCCATCATCACGAATTCCGGTGGTCCCGGCATTATGGCCACCGATGCCGTCTGCGAATTCGGCATGAAGATGGCCGAACTCTCCGACAATACGAAGGCTGAATTGAAGAGCTTTCTGCCGGCGGCCGCAAGTGTCAAGAACCCCGTCGATATGATTGCTTCGGCTCCGATCGAACACTACAAAAAGACCCTTGAAACGGTTCTCGCCGATCCAGGAGTCGACATGGTCGTAACAATCTACCTTCCCTTCCTCGGTCTCAAAGATATCGACGTTGCCAAGGCTCTGATGGAGATCAAAGCCAAGCATCCCGAAAAGCCGATCGTTGGCGTCTTCATGACGAAGAACGATTTCTTCACGAAGTTGGGTGACCTTGACGTTACAATGCCCTTCTTCATGTACGCCGAAGAAGCTATCGACGGTCTTTATCGCCTCAACCAGCAACGCCTCTGGATTGAACGTCCAGAAGGGAAACTTCCTGCCTTCACGGTGAATCGAGAAGCGGCCGAAACGCTTTTCCGCACCGCTCTTGAAGACGGTCGCGATCAGCTTACAACCCGCGAATCAATCGACCTTTTGGCCGCTTATGGCGTACGAGTCTGCGGTGCCGGTTTCGCTACGACAGAAGACGAAGCCGTCGAACAAGCCAATCGTATTGGTTATCCGGTTGTCATGAAAATGACCTCGAAGACCACGTCCCACAAGACAGACGTCGGCGGCGTTCGTATCAACATCGGCTCGGCCGACGAATTGCGTGCACAGTATCGCGATCTCGTTGCGAAGCTTAACGAATGCGGTCTTCTCGATGGCCTCGAAGGCGTCATCATTCAAGAAATGGTGAAAGGCACCCGTGAAATGGTTTGCGGTATTGCGACCGACCCGCAATACGGTCCGATGGTGATGTTCGGCTTGGGCGGTGTCTTCATCGAAGTAATGAAGGATGTGAATTTCCGTATTGCGCCCTTGACGGACATTGATGCGCACGACATGGTTCGGGGCGTCAAAGCCTACAAACTCCTCGAAGGTGCTCGCGGTACAACGCCCGCCGATATTACGCAGGTTGAAGAAACCCTGCTTCGCCTCTCGCAGCTCGTCACCGACTATCCGTTTGTGGACGAGCTCGACATCAACCCCCTGATGATTTCAGAAAAAACGGGCGAAGCCATTGCTGTTGACGGTCGCATCAAAGTTCGCACCGTCGAAGCTCGAACCGCTTTGGGTCTCTAAGAGAGATCACAAAGTCTGCACATAGGTGGATCTGCTTTTCCGACGAAGAGCAGATCCTTTTTTTTCGTCTTTTACCCGAGGCTTACAAGGCTTTTCTCTCAAATCCTTCAAAGTGGCTTAATCAAAATATGAGAAAATTTACAATTGACTTCGTTTTTTTCGATCTCAGATCAGCTCGAATTGAGAAGAAAAGCACAAACGGCTACCACGGTCTTTCTGAGCACAAAAGTATGACTACCATCAAACCTGTCCTTGCCACGCTTCTTGCCGCCTTTGCCGGCACTACAGCTGCCGAATCAACTTCTTTTTGGGCAGGCCTGCTCGACACTACGCCTGCCGGGCTCGTTCACGCCTCGACCGAACGCTCCGGCAATTTCGGCGACTTCTGGACAGATACCAAAACCGGCATCTCAACCATCATGCAGGATGGCAATAATATGCTGGTCCTGCCGACCTATACCATCCATCCGCGCTTTGACTGGCCCGACTATCGAGAAGAAAACGCGATCCCTGCCGGTATGGGGTTGGCCCGTACTCTGCTAGATGATCGAGGGAACGAACGCACGATATTCTGGGTAAATTTTGTCGATTCGAACTATAACATCGAGCCGATGGTAGGGTACCAGTGGGTCGCACGCTATCCGATCGGCAATTCCGGTCTGCACGTAGGAGCAGGTTATATTCTCGGGCTTACCCTTCGAGACGACTTCGGCTGGCTTCCGACCCCCGCACCTCTGCCAGTTGCCAAAATCGGAACGGATACCGTCTCCTTTTACGGCACCTACATTCCGATTACAAATGTAATGTTCTTTTATACGACCTTCACTGTGGATGACCAGAAGCGACGCGACGATCCGCTCCCAGCTACCAGTGCCTGGAGTGAGACGGCAAACGTCGTGTACGGCGGCTGGGGTTGGCAATATATTGACAACGCCGAAGAGGAAAGCCGCCATACGATCAAAAACGACGACGTCTGGCATGTTGGTTGGCGTCACTATTCAGGCCGTCACTGGGCGACCGATCTCTCTTACCGCGAGTCCAAACATGATATCGAAACGGGAACCGGCGAGAGCAAAGTACACGACTTCAAGACGGTGGCTCTGCAAATTCAGTACAACGTCGATGTCACGAACCGACTCCGCCTGTATGCGGGTGGCGGCTTCGGATGGTCTGAAATGAAAAACAACGATGAAAAAGATAGCTACGTGCATCCCGTTCTTTCGTTGGGCGGGACCTATGCGATGACACGGCATCTTTTTGTGAATGCCGAACTCTTTACAGCTTTCACTCGCTTTGAAGGCACGACCGAAGGCGCGGACGAACGTTACAAACTCAAGTCTGCCCCGACCGATCTCTCGGTTTCCGTCGGGTACGCTTTCTAATTTTTTATTAAATACCGAATACGGAAAAACCTTCAAGGCTTTCCCTTTTAACCTATAACCAGTCCAGCGGGATTCTCCAGAATCCCAAACGTTTGAGCGTAACGACAATAAACTACCGCGCTCGAACCTGACAACTAGGAGTTAAACCATCATGGATCGCAACGACGAACTCTTCGAACGTGCTCAGATTTCCATTCCCGGCGGTGTCAATTCCCCGGTTCGCGCCTTCCGCTCCGTCGGCGGTTCTCCGCGCTTTATCGAACGCGCCAAGGGCCCTTATATGTGGGATGCCACCGGCAAGAAATTCATCGATTACATCCTCTCCTGGGGACCGATGATTCTCGGCCACAATAACGACGAAGTCATCGCCGAAGTAGAAGCCGCTACCGAACGCGGCCTCTCTTTCGGAGCTGCTACCGAAGCTGAAATCCGCATCGCAGAAGAAATCCGCAAAATCGTGCCGTCGATGGAACAGGTTCGTCTTGTGAGCTCCGGTACCGAAGCCGGCATGTCTGCCATTCGCCTCGCCCGCGGCTATACGGGTCGCAACAAGATCATCAAGTTCGAAGGTTGCTACCACGGTCATTCCGATTCCTTGCTCGTCAAAGCAGGTTCCGGCATGCTTACCTTTGGCAATCCTTCTTCGGCCGGCGTTCCCGCTTCCGTAACGGAACACACCCTTGTCCTCGAATACAACAACCCGCAACAGTTGGAAGACGCCTTCCGTCAGTGGGGTTCCGACATCGCCTGCGTAATCGTTGAAGCCGTGGCCGGCAATATGAACATGGTTCGAGGCAATCCGGAATTTCTCCAGACGATGCGTCGCCTTTGCACGGAATACGGCGCTCTTATGATCGTTGATGAAGTGATGACGGGCTTCCGCGTTGCTTTGGGTGGTGCTCAGGAGCACTACGGCATTACACCCGACATCACGATGCTCGGCAAAGTGATCGGTGGCGGTATGCCCGTTGCCGCTTTCGGCGGTCGTCGTGAAATCATGAGTAAGATTGCTCCCTTGGGTGCCGTCTATCAGGCCGGTACGCTCTCTGGCAACCCTGTTGCTGTCGCCTGCGGTCTTGCCACCCTCAAGGGCATTCAGGCTCCTGGCTTCCATGACCGACTTTCCGCTCAGACGACGAAGCTCGTGACCGGCTTGACGGCTGCCGCTCGAGAAGCCGGCATCGAATTCTGTGCCGACAGCGTAGGCGGTATGTTCGGTATCTACTTCTTGCCGGAAATCCCGCACGGCTTCAACGACGTGATGAAGGCCGATACGGAGCTTTTTGCGAAGTTCTTCCACGGCATGCTCGATCGCGGTGTTTACTTCGCCCCGTCCACCTTCGAAGCTGGTTTCTTGTCTATCACGCATACCGACGAAGTCATCGACGCCACGATCAACGCGGCACGCGAAACTTTCGCTGAAATCGCCCGCTAATAACGGATAACACTATGGGGTTTCTGAAAACCTGGATAACGGGTGCCTTGCTCACGACTGCTCTCGGCGTGTCGTGGGCTAACGGCCCCGCCTGGCTTGAAAAGATCGGCGGAAGCACCGCTCCAGTCGCCGACGATAAACCGAAAGTCTCCCTTCGGCTTATTTCGGAATATAACGGTCTCACACCTCAGGCTGAAAATCGCTTGGCTGTCGTGATCGATCACGAGGATGGTTGGCACACCTATTGGCGTATGCCGGGCGATGCCGGTCTGCCCACTACTTTTTCTTTCACCAAACCTAGCGACGTACGCGTGACGGAACCGGTTTTCCCGATTCCCGAGCGACTCGATACGACTGGCCTGACGAGCTATGGCTATTCGGGCAAAGCGGTCTTCCCGTTTGAAGTAAAGGTCCCGCGCTTCCCTGTCGGTACGTCAGCTACTATCGACGTTCATGTCGAATACCTGGCCTGCAAAAATCTTTGCGTGCCGGGGGAGGCCAATCTACACGTAACACTTCCCTATCATGTTGCACCGAACCCCACCAAAGATGCAGACCTGATTCAAAAAACTGTGCAGCTTCTGCCTGAAACGGCCGAAACAACAACCGTCACAGCCATTTTCGATAACGAACGTTTAGAGATCACGGTGCCTGGCACTGATGTTCGTGTCAAAGAGGCCTTGAATTTCTTCCCTCTGGATGCAGATCTCTTAAAACACACCGAAAAGCCCTTGTTCCGTCATACTGAAGAAGGCTCTGCACAGCTTGTCATGAAGCTGAGCGATCGGTTTACCGAAAAGCCCCGCGAGACCATTCGAGGTGTGCTGACGGGTGACGGCGGTCCTCAACGGGGTGGCTGGGCCATTGAAACAACAATTCCGCTCGAAAAAGGCTCGGTTGATACGGCAGGTCTCAAAGGGCCGACGCTCGATGAACTTCCCGTTCCCGAAACCAGCATGTCGGTAGGCACTCTTACAGCGCTTCTTTTTGCATTTCTAGGCGGGATCATCCTTAATCTGATGCCCTGTGTTTTTCCGATTCTCTCGCTGAAACTCTTGGAACTTCTGAAGGGATATCAGAGCGGCAAACCACTTCTTCCGCATGGGACAGCCTTTACTGCAGGCGTTCTGGTCACGATGACGATTTTGGCCTCGACGCTTCTCCTCCTTCGCGGTTTCGGTATGTCACTCGGCTGGGGCTTCCAGCTACAGAGTGCCTGGGTCGTCACAACGCTCTTGTTACTCTTTATCGCGATTTCTCTGAACCTTTTCGGAGTTTTTGAATTCACGGCAGGAAGTCACTTGGCAGACTCCCGCATGATGCGTTCAGCGCCGACAACTGGCGTTATGAGTTCCTTCGTGACTGGTATTCTCGCCGTAGTGGTCGCGAGCCCTTGTACCGCTCCCTTTATGGGAGCTGCTCTTGGCTATGCTGTTACGCAACCTGCTGTCGTCGCACTCTTCATTTTCCTTTCGCTCGGTCTCGGCATGGCGCTACCCTGGTTAGCTCTTTGCCTCTGGCCCAAGTGGATTTCGGTTCTTCCGAAACCCGGTGCCTGGATGGATACCTTCCGCAAGGCTATGGCCATTCCGATGGTCGGCACTGTACTCTGGCTCGGCTGGGTCTTGTCTAAACAGGTCACCTTAAACGGCATGCTCCTTATGGGCTGTGCTGCTGGTGCGGTTGCCATCTTCCTTTGGTTGCTGGGACGAGAACAGTGGGGGCGCGGTAAAAATCGTCCTCTCATGGGTGTGATGACTCTTGTGATCATTGCCTGTGTCGCCATCATCGGTTCCGGAAACTTTGATCGTCGCGGTTCCGTGGCAAGCGAAGGTCACTGGGAAGCCTGGAGCGAAGATGCGGTGATTCGATCGATCGCCGAAGGGAAACCCGTCTTTGTGGACTTCACGGCTGCTTGGTGCGTCACATGTCAAGCTAACAAGGTCGCAGCTCTTAATCGCGAAGACGTTCAGCAACGCTTTAAGGAGCTCAATTACACGCTTCTATATGGCGACTGGACGAACCGCGATCCAGCCATTACAAAACTACTTGCGTCATTCGGCCGTTCGGGCGTGCCCTTGTACCTTATATATAGAACCGACGGTTCGGTCGAGGTCCTACCCGAACTCCTAACGCGGGGAATTGTGCTCGACGCCATCGAACCGAAAAAGCCCTAGCTTTCAGATGATCGAACGCATATAAAAAAACGAGCGGATCGCTTATGCGATACGCTCGTTTTTTTGAATTGGGTTGACTGCTCACTCTTCCGATAAGCCGGATTATGTTCCGAACATTGCTGTTCAGTGACGATCATTCGTCTAGGACGACACTCACGCGCCGCCTCAAGCCATCTACCCGCAATCGGTTCGGGCCGAACCAACGATTGCCTATTTGATGTTGCTCCCCGTAGAGATTGCCCGTTTCACCCGACCCTAAGTCGGCTCGTCTCTGTTGCTCTAATCCTCACCTCACGGCGGACAGCTGTTAGCTGCTACGGTGCCCTGCGGAGTCCGGACTTTCCTCCCGTGGGGCTAACCCACCGACGATCGTCTGGAAAAGTGTCTGCAGTCAAGGGGCAAACTTTATTCGCTTTCGGCATTTTTTTCAACAGTATTCTCGTTTTTTTCCTTATTTTCCCTCTTGATTGAAGGTCCAAAGAATAACGTTGTCGAGGAAAGCAATGCCGCCCGGCATGTTTTTGCTACCGTGTACGCTCGCAAAAACCGCATAGCGTCGTCCGTCTTTCGCAAGTACGTAACCTCCCACCGAACGCACATCGGACAAGAATCCTGTCTTGAAATGACCGTAACGAACGGCGACCTTTCTTTTGGCCATCGTACCGTCAACCCCCGTAATTGGAAGCGAAGCCATGAAATCACTCATTACCGGGCTCTTCCAGCCAACCGCCAATAGTTTTGCCATCGCACTTGCAGTCGTTCTGGTTTTTCGCGAGAGCCCCGACCCGTTGTCAATATAAGTCAAGGCCGGATCGATACCGTTTTCTTCCATCCAACTGGCAACCACCCCACGTGCATCATCTAGCGTCAAGCTTCGACGATAGGGAAGCGAACGATCTGTGCGCGTTTCCACAGTTGCTTTTTGAACTCTTGATTCAATTTTTCCCGAAACCTTTGACTTTTCTTCTTCCTCAATCACTACGTTGCCGAGCGAAAAGAAGATATGTCTGGCAATGAGATTGTTGGACCACTTGTTAACGAGGCGTACTGTGTCGGCCAAAGAAGGCGATAAATGGCGCTGCAGAAGGGTTACTCCCGTTTCGGGAACCTTCCCGGAAACCACATGTCCCTTCCAAGTTCCGCCCTCTTTTTCCCAGAGTGCACGGAATAGGCGTTCGATGTATTCGTTCTCTTCAAAAGCGATCGTATTGAAATTTTTTGCTCCGCAAGCTTTGGGAAGCGCCCCCGTAAATTTCACGCGCTTCTGACCGTTGTCGAGCGTTTCCATCTTGTAGCCGATCGCGTCCTTCCAGTTACCGCAACCGCCATTCTTCTTGAGACGGATGGTTTTCGGGACCGTCACACCGGCCATGTCGGGTAAAGTGACGATACGAGCGTAGTCTTCACCCTCAACCGGCGTAATTTCAAAACTCAGATTTCGATAATTGATGATCGCGGGATCTGGCAAAAGGTTGTACGGCCTCGTCGCCCGTCCGTCAAAGGCCGACGGATCCCCCTTCGGAACCGAAAAGTGGCTTCTATCAACGATGATGTTCCCTTCGATATGACGAACGCCATTACCCATCAAGCGGTGCATTTCAAGTGCAAAGTCTTCGACCACTAAAGTCGGATCGCCTCCTCCGCGAATCCAGAGATTCTTAACTCGCCCATTTTTATCGGGTACTCGATCGGCATAGAAGTCGGTTTTCCAGCGGAAATTGACGCCTAGCTTATCGAGTGCCACCAAGGTTGTCACCAACTTGGCAGTGGATGCGGGAGCTACAGAGCGGTCGGCATTGACAGCAAGGATCGGCGCAGGATCGCCTGCAGGCTCGTTAAGTCTCATATTGACGCGATCAAGCGGAATCACCACAGCCGTCACGTCGGCCGGATTCACCTGCCAACGTCGGGCAGCTTTTTGAAGCGAAGGGGGCAACGAGGTTACGGACTCCGAAAGCGGTCGGACAACTTGATCGCCAGTCTTGTCAGCTTCTACGTCCGCCATTGCGGACGCGATGGAAAATACGCCCAATACCGCCACAACAATCGTCTTGATTGCTTGTCCGCCTGACAGCCACTTTTTCCCTCGGTTCACGTCAGCTTCTCCTCTATAATTTTTTCTTCATTTGCCCCTTGTTTTTTTAAAGGGCATCCCCATATAGGGGTTAAATGCTAAGCAAACCCTCGCCAACGGGGGGTGCTTAACACTCATTTTTACATCATCGGCGAGCAAAACGGACTCTTTATCTTGTCCCTTTTGTTCCCCGTCATCCAGTTTTTATTTGGAGTTCACAAATGCAAATTCGTCCGTTGCATGACCGCGTCATTGTTAAGCGTCTCGACGTTGAAACGACTACTTCCTTCGGCCTCGTTCTCCCGGAATCCGCTGGTGAAAAGCCTGATCAGGGTGAAGTGATTGCCGTCGGTCCGGGCAAGCGCGACGAAGCCGGCCGCCTCATCGCTCTCGACGTCAAGGTCGGCGATCGCGTTCTCTTCGGCAAGTACTCCGGTCAGACCGTGAAGGTCGACGGTCAGGAACTTCTCGTCATGCGTGAAGAAGAAATCATGGGCGTTGTCGAAGCCTAATTCGACCGCACCAGTTCCAAAGACAAGTTTTTGAAAGCAAGGATTAAATAAAATGGCTGCTAAGCAGGTTCTTTTCGGTGATGATGCCCGTACCAAGATGGTCCGCGGCATCAACATTCTCGCTAACTCCGTCAAAGTTACGCTCGGCCCGAAGGGTCGTAACGTCGTTCTCGAACGCGCCTTCGGGGGGCCGACGGTAACGAAGGACGGTGTGTCCGTTGCTAAGGAAGTCGAACTTAAGGACAAGTTCGAAAACATGGGGGCCTGTATGGTTCGCGAAGTCGCCTCGAAGACTTCCGACAACGCTGGTGACGGCACGACGACCGCTACAGTTCTCGCTCAGGCTATCGTTGACGAAGGCATGAAGTTCGTTGCCGCCGGCATGAACCCGATGGACTTGAAGCGCGGTATCGACAAGGCCGTGGCTGCCGCCATCGCCGAGCTCCGCAAGATCAGCAAGCCGACGACGACCAACAAGGAAATCGCTCAGGTCGGTTCTATCTCCGCCAACTCCGATACGGAAATCGGCGAAATCATTTCCGAAGCCATGGATAAGGTGGGTAAGGAAGGCGTGATCACGGTTGAAGACGGCAAGAGCCTCGCCAACGAACTCGAAGTCGTTGAAGGTATGCAGTTTGACCGCGGTTACCTCTCTCCGTATTTCATCAACCAGCCGGAAAAGCAGGCCGTTTGCTTTGATAATCCGCTCATTCTTCTCCACGACAAGAAGATCAGCAACATCCGCGAACTTCTTCCTGTTCTCGAACAGGTCGCCAAGGCTGCTCGTCCGCTCGTTATCATCGCCGAAGACATCGACGGTGAAGCTCTCGCCACGCTCGTCGTGAACTCCATCCGCGGTACGATCAAGGTCGCTGCCGTTAAGGCTCCTGGCTTTGGCGACCGCCGCGTTGCCATGCTTGAAGACATCGCCATCCTTACGGGTGGCACGCTCGTGACGTCCACGATCGGTCTCTCGCTCGACAAGGTCACGCTTGATCACCTCGGTTCTGCCAAGAAGGTTGAAATCACCAAGGAAAACACGACGATCATTGACGGTGCAGGCTCCGCTGAAAACATTCAGGGTCGTGTCACGCAGATTTGTCAGCAGATTGATGCTTCCTCTTCCGACTACGACCGTGAAAAGCTTCAGGAACGTGTGGCCAAGTTGGCCGGCGGTGTGGCTTTGATCAAGGTCGGTGCCGCTACTGAAGTCGAAATGAAGGAAAAGAAGGCTCGCGTTGAAGACGCTCTGCACGCCACGCGCGCTGCCGTTGAAGAAGGTATCGTCGCTGGCGGCGGTGTTGCTCTTATCCGCGCCAAGCAGGCCATCCTTAATATCGAAGGCGACAACGACGAACAGAATGCTGGTATCCGCATCGTTCTTCGCGCCATGGAAGAACCGCTCCGCCAGATCGTTTCTAACGCCGGTGACGAACCCAGCGTTGTTGTGAACAACGTCGCTCACGGCGAAGGCAACTACGGCTACAACGCTCAGACGGGCGAATACGGCGACCTCGTTGAAATGGGTGTTCTCGACCCGACGAAGGTGACCCGTACGGCCCTCCAGAATGCCGCGTCTGTGGCTTCTCTCATCCTGACGACGGATTGCATGATTGCTGATCTGCCGATGGAAGAAAAGGCTCTCCCTGCCGGCATGGGTGGCATGGGCGGTATGGACGGCATGCCGATGATGTAATTTGAGAGTTGAGTCGGACTCCTCCCGAGTCCGATTCCTTTCTCACGCTACACATACTCTTTAAAAGGCCGATATCTCTACGATATCGGCCTTTTTTGTACCTTCCTTCACTCCTTGCCGATTCCCTTTCTTGGCAGGATGAGGCAAAATGGTGGATTGGGCGACAATGCTTCGACTTTCGAGCGAATTTGTTAAGATAGCGCCCGTTTTTATCAATTTTCCTTTTGTGGTGTTACGCGATGACTTTTACCGACATGCTCAAAGAACGTTGGCAGAATGCCGATTCCCTCCTTTGCGTGGGGCTCGACCCGAATCCGGCCCGCTTCCCTCACGAACTTGTCGGCCGCGAGACGGCCATTTATGACTTCTGTACGGGCATCGTTGACGCCACAGCCGATCTCGTCTGTGCCTTCAAGCCCCAGATTGCCTACTTTGCATCCTGCGGTGCCGAAGATCAGTTGAAGGCCATCATCGATTACATTCACAAGAACTATCCGAAGGTTCCCGTTATTCTTGATGCGAAGCGAGGTGACATCGGCTCCACGGCCGAACACTACGCCATGGAAGCCTTCGATCGTTTCGAAGCCGACTGTGTAACACTCTCACCTTTCATGGGGTTCGATACCATCAAGCCGTACATGGCTTATGCTGACAAGGGTGCCTTCATTCTTTGCCGTACCTCGAATCCCGGCGGGGACGACATCCAGATGTTGACTGTTGAAGGCGAACGCATCTACGAACGTCTCGCACGCTTCGCAGCTACCGATTGGAATGTGAACGGCCAGTTAGGTCTTGTAGTCGGTGCCACTTACCCGGCCGAACTCGCCAATGTCCGCCGCATTGCTCCTGAAACAACCCTGCTTGTTCCGGGTATCGGTGCTCAGGGCGGCGATATCGAAGCTTGCGTCAAAGCTGGTATCACCGCTGACGGAACGGGTATGGTGATCAACTCTGGCCGCGCCATTATCTACGCTTCCCGTGACACCGATTGGAAGGAAGCAGCTCGTCAGAGTGCCATCGCTACTCGCGATGCCATCAACGCTGCTCGCCGCTAAGCGATGATTTTTCCACTGTAAAGGGGCTCTAGATCGAGTGATCTAGAGCCCCTTTATCATTGCCTCGTGTGCTTAGAGCGGTTTGCCGTTCATAAAGAAGCGCGCTTGACTATCAATGATGCCATGGCCCACCAATCGCCCCTCTTCCTCACGTAGAAGTCCTTCCTTCACCCAAATATCGGTTTCCTGCTTCAATTCAGGCACATTGTCGGCAAAGGCCGAATCAATCTTCACTTCAAAGAAACCAAGCCCCGTGTCGGTATCAACCAACTTTCCGGTCACGCTTGCCTCAGCTCCCTGCAGGCGCCAGACGTTTACGGGGAGGTTTATGTTAAGTCCCTGACGATGGAAGGCGTACTGAAGATACGCAAGGACGCCAAAACGGTCTTCAGGCTGATGGAATGCCAGAGACGTCAAGAGCTTTTCGGGAATTTCATTTACTTCTGCACGAGCTTCCCATTCGTCCCACAGGCGCACCCCCGCTTCATCCATGGCCCCCAACTTCATACCGTAGTCGAGACTGAAAATCGCCGACGGCACTTTCCTGCCATCTTGATCCGTTTGTTTCTGCTCACCCGTGACGCGAATACCCATCGTTAGGGTCGATTCGCCCAGAGCCACTTTTTCTTCGCCTCCTTCGTAATTGAAGCTTGCGATTTTCCAGCTAACCGACGAATTTCGCATGTCTTCGACATCCGCCTTAAAGTCAGCCGTCAAAGTATTCACAACGAGCTTCTCAGCCTTGTCGCCCACCATCAAGCCGTCAAGCTTAAAGTTTGCGGCCGTCATATCACCGGTACCCGTAAGACTCATTGCACCGACATCGGCCAGAATGACCTTGTCTTCCATGATCTTAAAGGGCACGGTTTCCCAACTCCACTTGAGATCAGCGCTCGCCAGTGCTGATTCGAGCGTGATCTTGTCACTGTAGCCAACAATGCCGAGCTCTTCAAACTGAGCGGCTGTCCCGTAAGCCGTATCTAGCGTGAGCATGGCGGAAGTTCCGAAGCCGAAGGTGGCCTTCCCCGTCCAGCGCATATCTACGCCGGGACCGCCGAAGCGCACACTTAGATCACGAGAACGCCAGTCGCGTCCCGTTTCTTCAACAACGACAATGAACCCCTGACGTGCGCCCTCGTCAGTCAATTTTTTCTGTATGTCGGCAAAGTTGGCATCGAAGGTGCTCGCCTGCCAGAGAATAGCGCCCGCTGAACCGGCACCGGCCAGAACGAGACAGCCTGCAATAGCGCCCCAACGGGCCGCGGGTGTCATGGTCATGTTTGTATTCCTCTTTTCCTCTTCATTCTTTCTGAAAAATCCGCCGAAAGAACTCCATTCTCCATATGTTAACGGCCGATCGTTTGATCGGCCGCATCGGAAACAGAGTTTTTCTTTTTGTCTCTTATGACAGTTTCCCGTCGCTTTTCAAAGGAAGGTGCGAAACCAATACCTTGTCGATCCGTCGCCCATCCATATCAACGATTTCAAAACGCCAGGTATTCCATTCGCAAATGTCGCCCTCACGCGGAAGTCGTCCCAAGAGAAGCATCAAAAAACCTGCCAAGGTGTTGTAACGCCCTTCCTCTTCTTCCGGCATATGCTTCCAATCGAGAACATCCTTTAACTCCGGAATCGGAATCATGCCGTCCAAAAGGAGTGAGCCGTCTTCGCGTTTCGTGATCCATGCATCTTCGGGTTCTTCAGGCTTGAATTCGCCAGCGATGGCTTCCAAAACATCACGAGGTGAAACGATCCCCTGCACTTCACCGTATTCGTTGACAACGAGTGCTACTTGAGTATCGGTCTTACGGAAATTTTCAAGCAGTTCCATCCCGGTGAGAGATTCTGGCACATAAACAGGATTCGTCAGGTTCGAGTTGAAGTTCGCCTTTCCCTTATCCATCATTTGTTGCAGAAGCGTTCGCGTAGAACAAAAGCCCTTTACGTTGTCCAGGCTACCCTCACAGACCGGCAGACGCGAACGGTTCGACGAGCGGATCTTTTCAACGTTCACTTCGCAACTGTCTTCAAGGTCAATCCATTCGATATCGCTACGAGGGGTCATCAAAGAAGCCACTTGGCGGTCGTCCAAACGGAAGACATTGCGCACCATATCGCGTTCGGCCGTTTCAATAATCCCCGATTCTTCGCCTTCGTCAATCATGGCGTGAATTTCTTCTTCGGTGACGGCCGACTGCTTGGAGGTATTGATATGAAGGACACGAAGAATGAGACTCGTCGATTCAGAAAGCAACTTCACAAACGGCGTGGCAATCACCGACAAACGATAGAGCCAAGGAGAGACGCGACAGGCAAGGCTTTCAGGCGACAGCTGACCGATGCGCTTCGGAACTAATTCACCCAAAACAATCGAGAAATAGGTCAAAAGCATCACGACCGCAACAAGTGAGACGATTGAGGCGGTTTCGGCACCGACGCCTAGAGATTGAAGCCACATTGACACGGGCTGCGCCAAAGCGGACTCACCGAAAATACCCGAGAGAAGGCCTACGGAGGTAATCCCTACCTGAATCGTCGAAAGCGCGCGATTCGGGTCCGCGTTCATATCCTTAGCGCGAGCTGCCCCCGGATACCCCTCTTCTTCCATATTCTGCAAACGAGCACGACGGCTCGCTATCAACGCCACTTCACTCATCGCCAACACACCATTGAGGCCGATGAGCACCACCAAGACAACAATATCCAACATAGTTAATAGTCAAAAGGCATGAGAGCTGGGTTGCCGAAACTCATTTTTTCGATAAGGCCCATCAAAGCAAGGCGAACCGTTTCGCCACGAACCGTAGCGCGGCTTCCAGGCACCAGAATCGTTCGAGCACAAGTAACCACATGACCGTTGTAACGCTCGCCCCAGGCCACACAAACCGTGCCGACCGGTTGAATCGGCGTACCGCCCGCAGGACCGGCAATGCCCGTTACCGCCACTGATATTGTGGCATTGGTGCTCTTAGCGAGAGCACCTCTCGCCATCGCCTGCGCAACCGTTTCGCTCACCACACCATGCTCTTCAATCAATGTTGCGGGCACGCCCAAACGTTCCGTTTTCTTTTCGCTCGCATAGGTTACGAAACCTTCTTCGAACCAACTCGAAGAACCCGGCACCGCAGTAATTGCCGCGGCAATGCCGCCGCCTGTACAGCTTTCGGCCGTCACGATCACATGACGGCGCTCCTCGGCGACAGTGCCGACCTGCTCGGCGAGAAGAAGAATTCGATCGTCCAATGTCGACATAAGGTTTATCCGAAAATCCAGCCAATAAGGCTAACAAGAACCCAGGCGTAGAAAGCAGCCACCACATCGTCGGCCATCACGCCCAAACCGTTTTTCAATTTTTCGTCGAGAATGTCGACGGGCGGCAGTTTCACTATGTCAAAGAAGCGAAAAGCCGCAAAGCCGGCAATCCACCAAAGAACACCTGCTGGCAGGAAGGTATAAACAAGCCAGATTCCCACGACTTCGTCAACGACAATGCCGCGGTGATCGTCAACGCCCAAATCGCGTGCAACGCGATCCGAAGCCCAGACACCCAAGGCAAAGAGAACCAACGTAGCAATCAACCAGTAAGTGGTTGTCATGCTAGGAGACAAAACGATAAAGGCCAGCGCCCCCGCGAGCGTCCCATAGGTCCCAGGTGCCTGGCGCGGGAGCCCCGCACCGAAGAAGGTGGCGATCATATGAGCGGGATGCGACCATACGAAGCGCGATGTCAGAACCACGCGATTGGCTGGGTTCTCCTCATCGTATTTCTTCTGCATGTTGAACATAGAAGGTTCTCCAATTTGTCTTCTGCTTGGGGTTTTGTTTTTTATCCTTGGCCCGCAAAATGATCGAATCCGGCCATTCCAGTCCGGATCACGGCGCCGTCATGCGAGCGAATAGTCAAATTATCGCCCGAGAGCTTTTCGCAGACCTTACCTATTCGGGTTAATCTCGTCTCCGTAAGTAATCCAGCCTGTTCGATACGAAGGCGATTCTCGGGCGAAGCAGTGAAAACAAGTTCGTAATCGTCACCGCCCATCAAAGCGGCTTCTCGCTGTAGTCCAGGCGCCAGTGACCGAAGAACGGGCGAAAGAGGGACGGATTCCCAGTCAATGTCGGCAGCGACGCCGCTTCTTTCGAGAATATGCCCTAAGTCGGCACTCAAACCGTCCGAAATATCGGCGGCGGCTGAAGCTAGATCCAAGAGAGCTGTTCCTAGCCTGACGCGAGGTGTCGGACGATCCATGCGTTCGAAAAGCGCAGGTTGCTGATCAGGCATCACTTGCCAATGCCCCCAACGGCACTTGAGGGCAGCGTATGCATCGCCCACGGTCCCCGAAACCCAGACATCGTCACCTACACGGGCTCCGGCACGTGTCAGGCCCTTGCCCTTCGGCAAAGCCCCCATGGCTGTAATAGAAATCGTCACTGGCGCATGACGGCCGTTCACTTCAGCCGTACGGGTCGTATCACCTCCTAGGAGCGCACACCCCGTTTCTTCGGCCAATGCCATCATTCCACGCGAAAAACCGGCGAGCCATTCGTCGTCACGCTCCGGCAATCCGATTGACAGGAAGAAAGCACGGGGCGAAGCGCCTGCGGCCGCCAAATCCGAGAGATTGACTGCGAGCGCTTTATAGCCCACGGTTTCCGGTAAGGCATTAGGGAGAAAATGCGTACCGATTGCCATCATGTCGGTCGTCACAGCAAACCGCGTGTCGCCCGCATCAATAATGGCGCAGTCGTCGCCTACCCCCTGGCTCTGCCATTCGCCGAACGCTTCGTGTGTAAAAAAACGATCGATAATTTGAAATTCACCGCGACGAGCCATCGTTAACCTCCATATAGACGAAAAGGCCGCTCCTCAAAGGAACGGCCTTCAGAGAAGCCAATACTCAAAAGAAAGCGTGCCTTACTTGGCGGCCGTTTCTTCAGGGCGCACTTCGTGAGCCACCTTTTCGAGCACGGCATTCGTAAAGCGGTACCCGCTACCGAATTCCTTGGCAAGGTCAATGCTTTCGTTCAAAACGACGCGCCACGGCGTTTCCGGGCAAGCCATCAGTTCGTAGGTCCCGATAAAGAGAACTGCACGTTCAACGAGAGAAACGCGCTGAAGATCGCGGTCAACGTAACGCTGAACAATATTGCTCACATCATTGCTGTGATCGAGTACGCCGGCGAGCAACTTCGTAAAGAGTTCCTTATCGGCACGTTCGAAGTCACCCGGACGAATATCGCAACCTTCGAGCTGCTCGCCTTCGTCATGCAGGAGCCCGGACAAATGGGCTTCAATACCTGCATAGTCCTGAGCGGGGTCGGCCATCCACTGGTACAAGCCGAGCAAAACAAAAACTCGGGACAAGTGACGGGCGGAGTGGGACTGGCGGCGACCTTCCTTCTTTTCAGTCATTCGGTTTTCCTTAGTAGAGCGTGTCTTCTTCGTCATCAAAATCTTCGGCGGTGACGAATTCCTTGGCAAAGTTCGCCATTTCTACAGCACAGCGGGCACAGTCTCGGCCCTTCATGTCAATACGTTCTTCGCACTGTTCATCGTTTTCCGTCGTCAAAACACCGTTGGCAACCGGAATGTCCATATCACGGGACACGCGGGCAATACCTTCGGCAGAAACATTGCTAACGATTTCAAAGTGATAGGTTTCACCGCGGATCACGGCACCCAAAGCGATCAGGGCATCGTATTCGTCCGTCTGAGCAAGCTTGCGAAGAGCGAACGGAATTTCCAGTGCACCGGGAACGGACACCTTCGTCACGTCTTCGTCCAAGACGCCAAGCTTGCGGAGTTCATCCATGCAGGCTTCGAATTCGCCGCGGCCGGCATATTCGTTGAAGCGGGCAACAACAATACCGATACGAAGATCGGTACCGTCAAGTTTGGTAGGAACAATATCAACAGCCATGTCTGTCTCCTTGAGAGCCGTTTGTCGGCGGGAGCAAAATTTTAATAATCGTGTCAGGGAAGGAGACGCTAGGGCGAACCTTCCGAAAAAGAAAAACGCACGAGAAGCGAATTTCTCTTATGCATAAGATGTTATTTTAGCGCGAAATAACCTCCCAACGCGTTCCGCAAGCGCGAAAGCACGGAGGTTTTCCGAACTTTTTTCGGGCTTTCTCTCGAAAAGACGCAAACGCCTCCGAGACCGCAGTGGTCGGAGGCGTCATCTCAAAGCCGAAAGACCGATCAGAAGAGAGAATCTTCGTCGTTTTTCAAGCTCATCATACGTTCTATATAACGAGCAATCGTATCGATTTCGAGATTGACTTCGCTCTGGGCCTTCAAATGTTTCAAGGTCGTCACTTCAATCGTGTGCGGAATGAGATTGATGCTAATGAGCGTATCCATGGCGGTATCTTCAACACTGTTGATCGTCAGAGAAACACCGTTCACCGTAATGGAACCCTTGTAGGCGAGATACTGGGAGAGGACGCGCGGTGCTCGGATCACGAGCTTATAAGATTCGGCAATCTTTTCCATCGATTCCACCACACCCACACCGTCAACGTGGCCGCTCACCATATGTCCGTCGAATCGATCACCCAAGCGCATGGCCTTTTCGAGGTTAACTTCACCGAAGGTATCGAGACCGGTCGTTTTGGAAAGGCTTTCAGCCGAGACTTCAATCTTGAATTCGTCCTTGTCGGTCTTATCGACCACCGTCATGCAGGCGCCATTGACAGCGATTGAATCGCCGATCGCCACGTCTTCGAGACCGAGCGTCGGAGCCCAAATCGTTAAACGAACACCGTTACCGAGCTTTTCCGGTTCGCGAACCTTACCGATGGCTTGAACAATACCCGTAAACATTAAAGTTTTCTCCTCAAAATCAATCGAAGATCTTCACCGATCTTCCTAACTTCGCCAATCGTCCATCTCTCGGCCGAGCCGGGATCGTCGGGATTAGGCAGATTGGCTATCGACAAGCCCGACCCGAAAAAGCATGGTGCCTGATAAAGGATAATTTCGTCCACTAAATTCTGACTCAGGAACGAAGCGTTAAGACCGGCCCCCGCCTCGAGATGAATCTCGTTGACCTGGCGCTCAGCCAATCTTTCAAGCATTTTACCGAGGTCGACATGACCGGGTTGGCTCTCATCTGGCAAAACCCAGATTTCAGCGCCGTTTTCTTCGAGCGCCTTTCGTCGATCGGCATCGGTCGCCGCCACGAGAATCGTACCGCCGCCCGCAAGAATTTTTGCGTTAAGTGGCGTTTCCAGTCGCGGGTCAACAACAACTCGCAGTGGAAAGCGCACCTGATCGGGCAAACGCACAGTCATCTGCGGATCGTCCGCCAAGACCGTTCCGATACCCGTCACCACTGCGCCCGAAACCGCACGCCAGTACTGACCGTCGGCTCGCGCCGCTTCGCCCGTGATCCAGAAAGATCGCCCGTCGGGAAGTGCTGTCCGCCCGTCCAGTGTCGCAGCAACCTTCATGTGTACCCAGGGACGCCCCGTCATCATTCGGGTGAGGAATCCAGCATTCGAGAGCCAGGCTTCTCGTTCCAAGACGCCGACTGTCACGGCAATGCCCGCATCTTCGATCATACGTAAGCCTCGACCTGCTACGAGCGGATTCGGATCCTTCACTGCTGCCACAACGCGCGCAAGTTTGTGCTTCACTATCGCTAAAGCACATGGCGGCGTACGCCCCCAATGTGAACACGGTTCGAGCGTCACGTAGATCGTCGACCCCGCCACATCGTGACGGTGAGCCTCGGCATCGCGCAAGGCCATCACTTCGGCATGAGGCCCCCCCGCTTCCTGCGTAAACCCTTCACCTAAAATAACGCCGTCTTTCACAATCACTGCACCGACGGCCGGATTCGGAGGCGCAATGCGACGCCCCCGTTCCGCCAATATCAACGCGTGACGCATCCAGCGCTCGTCCTCAAAACGGCGCTCTGTATCCGTCATTTCGGCACCTCGAGAGTTTCGTTTTCGGGATCCACCGCCTTACGAATCATGCTGATGAAGGCCTGCGGATCATTGATATTGAAGTAAACGGAAGCGAATCGGATATAAGCAATCGTATCGAGCTTTTCCAGGGCATCAAGAACCAAATCGCCCAAGCGACTTGAGCGGATTTCGCGTTCGCCAGTCAGAATCATGGCCTGTTCGATCGAGTCAACCGCATCTTCAATCTTTTCCGACGATACGTGACGCTTTCTCAAAGCCAAGGCCATTGAGGCATAAAGTTTCTGCCGATCGTATTCAACGCGAACACCGCCGCGCTTTACGATTACGGGCATCATAAGCTGCGCCCGTTCAAAAGTCGTAAATCGTTTACCGCAAGCTGGGCAACGACGGCGACGGCGAATGACGGAACCTTCTTCAGGTGCTCTAGAATCAATCACCTGCGTATCTTTATTCTGACAAAATGGACAGCGCATAGTTTTCCTCTGACGCTATCGGGGTTTGGCCTCACCGGATGAGGCCCCCGAAGCGGGTTCAATAACTTTAAAGTTTATCGATTTCCCCACGCTCTTGCCATCTTTCACCCACAAAATATAGGCCAAGGACCTCACAAGATCCTCAGCCATAGTATCTAACGTTTTTTAACTAGCCACGAGTCGCGGATTGAGGCTGTATCGTCCGACCAATTCCACCGTATCGAGAACGTGCCCTTTCATAGCTCTCTCAACGTCTGACCAGCAGAACGTTTCCGGTAAGTCGAGACTTTCCTTATCAAGCGCAATTACCATATAACGGTAGTAGTGCCATCGAGCATCAAAGAAAGGCGGGCACGGACCGTCATAACCTGTTCCCGTTGCGCCAGGGTCTACGGCTTCACCGCGACTGTAATCGTTGATCCCCACACGGCCGTAGCCGGGCGTGAGTTTCTTCGTTTCCGTAAGAGCATCCTCAGGTATCGCCGTCACAGTGGCGGGCACGTCGGCTTGCACCCAATGAACGAAGCGGCATCGAACCTGACAGGCGGGAATTTCGCCTCGGGCATCGCGTTCGCTACGATCGGTCGGCACATCGTCATCAAGACAAGCAACAACAAAGGAACGCGTTCCTTCGGGAACTTCGCTCCAACGAAGATCCGGTGTACGGTTTTCACTGCGCACCGTTTCACCGTTCGCTCCCATACGACCCCAAGCATAAACGGCGGGAATCAGACACCCTTGAGAGAAATTATCTGAAAAAAGCTTCACATCGGCCTCCTAACAAAAAAACGGCCTTCCAAGCTTAGCGTATTCCTCAAAAAGGAATGCACCGACTTGAAAAGCCGTTATTAACCGTGACAACAGTGTTTGCTCGTCAGAGACGCATTGGAATCGTCACGGGACCGTCATTCACGAGAGCGACCTTCATGTGCGCACCGAATTCGCCCGTCTTGGACGGAACACCTTCTGCTTCGAGTGCAGCCACAAAAGCTTCGTAGGCGTTCTTCCCTTCGACAGGCCCCGCAGCCTTAACAAAACTCGGGCGGTTACCGCTCCAGACCTCTGCAGCAAGGGTAAATTGCGACACGACGAGTGCTTCGCCACCTACATCCCTGACGGAAAGGTTCATCTTCCCTGCGTCATCCGAAAAAATGCGAAGTTTCGAGACCTTACCCGCCATCTTGCGAATCTTGGCCTCATCGTCGCCAGGTTCTGCACAAACGAGAAGCAACAGCCCTCGGCCGATGGCGGACTTTGTGTGATCTTCGATCGTAACCGACGCTTCGCTCACACGCTGAAGAATGACAATCATGAAAGGATCCTTTGACGAGAATCTCCGTTAATTAAGCGACGGTGATTTTGCCCCACTTGCGCTTGCCGACTTGAACCACGAAAGTTTCTCCCTTGGCAATCGTCAGCTTGCGGTCCGAAATCTTTTCGCCATTAATCTTGACGCCGCCTTGATCAATCGTGCGGAAAGCTTCGGAGGTCGAAGCGGCCAATCCCGTCGACTTCAGGATGAAACCGATCGGCAGGCTACCTTCTGGTGCTTCAAGCGTGAATTCCGGAATATCGGACGGCATGGCACCGGCGCGGAAGCGAGCGTTAAACTCCTCCTCAGCGGCATTGGCGGCAGCGTCGCTGTGGAAGCGGCTGACGATTTCCTTGGCGAGAAGCACCTTGGCATCGCGAGGATTGCGACCTTCGCCACATTCCTTCTTGAGCTTATCGATTTCGGCATTACCCTTAAGACTCAGAAGGTCATACCAATCCCACATCAGGGAGTCGGAAATTGACATCACCTTGCCGAACATATCGTTCGGGGCATCGGTGATACCGATGTAGTTATGCTTACTCTTACTCATCTTCACAACGCCGTCGAGGCCGACCAAGAGCGGCATCGTCAGGATACACTGTGGTTCCTGGCCGTACTGGCGCTGAAGTTCGCGGCCTACCAAGAGGTTGAAGCGTTGGTCGGAACCGCCCAATTCAAGGTCGGCCTTGAGCGCCACGGAGTCGTACCCCTGCATCAGCGGGTAGATGAGTTCGTGCATGGCGATCGGAGCATTCTCAGCAAAGCGCTTCGCAAAATCATCACGTTCGAGCAAACGGGCGAGCGTATAGCGAGAAGCAAGCTGAATCAGGCCGACGCTACCCAGATTGTTGTTCCATTCAGAGTTATAACGGACTTCCGTGCGATCCAGATCAAGCACCATACCGGCCTGATTGAGGTAAGTTTGAGCGTTTTCAACGATCTGTTCATGAGAGAGCGGCGGACGCGTCGTATTACGACCGGATGGATCACCGATGGCAGCGGTAAAGTCACCGACCAAGAAAATAACCGTATGCCCTAGATCCTGAAGCTGACGCAATTTGTTGAGAACCACGGTGTGACCAATATGGATATCCGGAGCCGTCGGGTCAAGGCCCAACTTGCAACGCAACGGACGGCCTTCCAACTTGGCGCGAGCAAGCTTTTGCTCGAATTCTTCTTCGATCAAAAACGTATCGGTACCACGGCGAATGAGTGCCATAGCTTCGCGAATATCATCCGTCACCGGGAGTTTTTTCACTTCCGATTCCTGTGCCTGAGTCTTGACTGTCATTATTTATTCCTAAACCCGATGCACGCCGTGATTTCGCTTCCGATAGCAAAACCGTTAGGTGCAGGTCTGCATTAAACTATAAAGATTCTAATTGTTCCCTTTTTAGCAAAATTTCGCAACCTAGAAGCCTTTCAGAATGTCTGCTCCCTCCATAATTGCGCAACAATTGCGTATTGCAGGACGATTTTTGCTCTCCTGGCTGCGTTCTCGAAGAACAAAACTGCGTTTTCACTTTTTAAAGCGTCTCAACGGGGCCGCCGTTGCCGCGTTTTTGTCAACGACCGCCGTGGCGAGTTCTGCCGTTGTATTGTCGCTAGCACCATCGGGTGATGTACCAACATTAAAAGTCGGTACGCAGACTGAAAAAATCCCGGCCCCCGACCTTCAGAGTTTGGTCGCCAAACTCGCCAATGAAAATGCCATTACACCGCACAACGTTTTGGCTCGCACGGGAGAAACTCTCTCTTCTCTGTTGGTACGGCTCGATATCAACGATCCGGATGCGATTCGTTATATCCGCTCTCAGGATATCCTGCGTCCGCTCGTCATGCCTCAGCCCGGTCAGTATGTAAGTGCCGGCACGCTTCCCGACGGACGTTTGGCCTACCTGCGCATGTACATGGAAGGTCCGCACGACCGAGACAGCCGCACACTTGAAGTCACCCGTCACGGTGATCTTTTGGTAGGCCAGAGTCTCGCTTTCACCTTTGATACGATCGAAGAAGGCATCTACGGCACAGCCAGCACCACGTTGAAAAAGACGGTCCACTCGCTCAACATCCCCGACAATGTGGCCGACCAATTGGCCGAAGTCTGGGAAGGTGCAGTAAACCCCGTCCGCGACTTGCGAGCGGGTGACAAAATTCGTCTTATTTTCGAGCGTAAATTTGCCGACGGCAATTTCATCCGCAACGGTCAGCTCTTGGCCGTCCAGCTCGTAAAGGACGACAAAACTTACGAAGCCTATTGGTTTGCAGACGGTATTGGTGCTGGAAGCTTCTATACGCTTGACGGCCGTTCTTCGAAACAAACTTTCATGCGCGTTCCACTTGAAATTCAGGAAGTGTCGAGTGAATTCGCAGCCCTGCGCCGGCATCCCGTCACTGGGGTTCTTCGTCCACATAATGGGACCGATTTCCGTGCACCCAAAGGCTCGCGTATCTTCGCTGCAGCCGACGGTGTCGTCACCTTTGTGGGTTACGAACGCAAAGGCTACGGGAAATATCTGAAGCTCGATCACGGTCTCGGTCGTACGACACTTTACGCACACATGTCCAAAGTCGCTCCTTTAAAGCGCGGCATGCGCGTGCAAAAGGGCGACATCATCGGTTATGTAGGTCGAACGGGACTGGCTACTGGTCCGCATCTTCATTACGAACTGATGCTCGACGGCGTTCAGATCAACCCGCGTACAGCCGATTTGCCCGATACGGAAAACCTCTCTGCCTTTCAGCTTGCACAGCTTCGCACTCATGCAGAGCCACTACAAATGCGCTTTCGCCTGATGGCCGAAGAAGAAGCCAAGAAGGCCGACAACCAAGCGAATAAGCACTAACTCGCTCTTAGTCGGAGTAGATATGGAACACATCACGATCGGCCTCATGTCGGGGACGAGTCTTGACGGTACTGATGCCGTCGCCATGCGTTTTTCTCCGTCCGGTATGGAACGGCTTGGCCACGCCTATCTTTCTTTCACGCCCGAACTGCGCGAAGAGCTCGCCGCCCTTGTACTTCCCGGTGACAACGAGATCGAACACATGGGTGACGCCTCTGTGAAACTCGCAAGAAACTATGCAGACGTTGTACTTCGCTTGTTGGCCGACATTGGACTCTCCGCACACGACATCGCCGCCATCGGCGTTCACGGGCAAACAATACGCCATCGCCCCGAGCGCGGATTCACACTACAACTCAACCACCCAGCTCTTCTGGCGGAACTGACCGGAATTGATGTCATAGCCGACTTTCGCTCGCGCGACGTCGCCGCGGGCGGAGAAGGCGCACCGTTGGTGCCCGCCTTTCACGCGGAATGCTTTACGGGAGACGTACCACGTGTCATCCTCAATTTAGGCGGCATTGCAAACATCTCCGTATTGCCAGCACGCGGATCTTTCACAACTTGTGAGGGCGTTCTCGGAGGCGATACAGGGCCGGCGAACATGTTGCTCGATACTTGGATCGAGTCTACCCGAGGCCTTCCGTACGACGAAGAAGGCCGTTGGGCCGCCACTGGCACCGTCAATCCAGCACTTCTCGCTGACTGCCTCGACGACCCCTATTTTGCACTCGACTTTCCAAAATCGACGGGGCGTGAACGTTTCTCACCCGAATGGCTTTTTGCCAAAACAAGCCTCCATTCCAACCTTGCTCCCGAAGACGTAGCCCGTACCCTCACCGAACTCACGGCCATCACCGTTACCGATGCGGTACATCGGCTCGCTCCCGACGCCCACGAACTCATCCTCTGCGGAGGTGGTAGCTACAACCAAACGCTCGTCTCGGCTCTGTCAACACATTTCAAGGGTGAAGTCTTTGACACTAGACGCCTCGGAGTTGACCCGATGGAAGTTGAAGCCGCGGCTTTTGCCTGGCTTGCCTCGCGCTTTCTGACCCGTCAACCCGGAAATCTCCCTGCGGTCACGCATGCTATCGGTCCGCGTATTCTCGGTGCTCTTTATCCGGCTTTTTAACGCGAAATCTATAAACAAAAACCGCTCGTTACCGAGCGGTTTTTTACAGTCTTTTTTCTCTTTCGAGAAGTAATGTCGATAACTAGACGCTAAACGACGATCCGCAACCGCAAGTCGTCACCGCATTGGGATTGTCGATCACGAACTGAGCACCGGACAAGTCGTCTTTAAAGTCGATCTTGGCACCGACCAAGTACTGGTAGCTCATTGAGTCAATCAACAGCGTCACTCCGCCCTTAACCATTACGGCATCATCTTCGTTCTGTGTTTCATCGAACGTAAAACCGTACTGGAAGCCGGCACAACCGCCACCCTGCACGAAAACGCGCAACTTCAGTTCTGGGTTGCCTTCTTCATCCATGAGTTCCTTCACCTTGGCCACGGCGGCATCGGTGAAGTTAATGGGATCCGGCATCATTTCGGGCATTTCTTCGCCCTGAACTTCGATCTTTTCTTCGCTCATTTTTTATCTATTGGACCGCCTCGCGGCAGTCAATCTCCATAACGGATAGAGGGCCACAAAAGAGATCTTCCCGGGTGCGTCCGACGAAGTATCCCGTTCGTTAATTGAGTAGGCATATCCTACACGAATTCGCCCTCCGCGTCGGCTCACTAGCGCAGGAATTCGTAAAAAAACAAAAAGGTCGATTCCGACGAAGGAAACGACCTTTTTGTTGGTGAAAGCGAAGATAATAAATTTCTTCGCTTTCTTCGCAAAGCAATTAACGCTTGGAGAACTGCTTGGCGCGGCGGGCCTTGCGGAGACCAACCTTCTTACGTTCGACTTCACGAGCGTCGCGGGTAACGAGACCAGCGTTAGAAAGAACGCTCTTCAAGCCAGCATCGTAGTCGACGAGGGCACGCGTCAAACCGTGACGGATGGCGCCGGCCTGGCCGGATTCGCCGCCGCCGCGAACGTTGACCATAACGTCAAACGTTTCGACGTTTTCCGTGAGCTCGAGCGGCTGCATGACAACCATGCGGCCCGTTTCACGGGTGAAGTACTGTTCCAGCGTGCGGCCGTTGATCACGATCTTGCCGGTGCCACGCTTGATGAAAACACGAGCGACCGAGCTCTTGCGGCGGCCGGTGCCGTAGTTGTAATTACCGATCATCTTTCAAGCCTTTCGGAATTAGAGGTCAAGAACCTTGGGTTGCTGGGCGGAGTGCGGGTGTTCGGCGCCGGCATAGATCTTGAGCTTCTTGATCATAGCGTAGCCGAGCGGGCCCTTCGGGAGCATACCCTTGACAGCGATTTCGAGAGCGCGGCCGGGATGCTTGGCCTGCATTTCAGCGAAAGTCGTTTCGTAGATGCCGCCGGGATAGCCGGTATGACGGTAGTACGTCTTCTTACCAGCCTTTTCAGCGCTGAGCTTCAACTTGTCAGCGTTGATAACGACGATAAAGTCACCCGTGTCAACGTGGGGCGTGAATTCGGGCTTGTGCTTGCCGCGGAGGCGCAGAGCGATGTCGCTGGCAAGACGGCCGAGCACCTTATCACTGGCATCGACCACGAACCAGTCGCGCTTAACCTCAAGCGGCTTGGCCGAGAAGGTCTTCATTGCGTTTCACCTAATAAAAGATAAACTGTCCGCACGACACTTAACGGATGGCGCCGCAGTCGGTGCTTCTTGGCCCGACTCATGTCGTTAACGGAAGTTTGTAAAAAAAATAAAAGCGAACCTGAGGCCGGTCCATTCGACCCGAACCCCGATGTTCGCCTCATGAAATATGGCGTTTCTGACTTCACGTTGTTTTACGGCGCCAGTGGAAAAAAGATGGGGTAAGCAAACCGTAAAGCAAAGTCAGGGATGCGATTTTACCCGAAGATACCGAGCTTGTCTACACACAAACCCGAATTTTCTTCCATTCGAGGTTAAATTGTGCGAAGCACTCTCTTTTGTTGCTCGAGAATTAACTCTCCAACAAAAAGGAAGGATCGGCTATAAAACCGATCCCTCTTAGCGCTAGAAGCCAGTTGCCTTAATCTCGCTTTTTACTTTCCGTATTGTCAGCGTGTTCCAGCCCGGCGTCCGTTACTGTAGTGTTCGCATCAGCCTTTTCTTCGGGAACGACCGTCACTTCGGCCGAGTCAGCCAAGGGCTTCTCAACCTCTACGGTAGTATCTTCTGCATCGGTTTTCTTTTGAAAATCCGCGCTATCGATGGATTCCACCTCTTTTTTTTCGGCGGTTTCAACGTTTTCAGTTTTCGATGCATCAACCGTCACTTCAACATCGACGGGAGCAACCACTGCCAGTACTTCTTCAGCCACTGGCTCCGGTTCCTTTACTTCCTCAACAGGCTGCACGTATTCTCGACCTTCGAGAGCAGCCTCTACTCGCGGCATCAGTTCGCGAGCACGCGCTTCGTTGAGCTGTCCCACACGTAGGCGACGGTAGAGAACGTCTTCGGCTGTACGAGCAAATTCATGATCGCGAGCATAAATTGCGTAGTCGGCCACGCGTTTGTCAGCATCGGGCCCAGCACAAGCTTCGGTTTCAAGTGCTTCGCAATCCCAGGTTTCATCATTGACGATCGGCAAGGTCGCCGTTTTGCAAAGGCGAGCCGGAATCAAGTGTCGAAGCGTTGCAATCAGCATGGCATCCTCGGCCATCTTTCGATATGACGTCCACTTACCGCCCGCCACCGTCACCATGTTCCCGAATTCGGGCAAGACGGCGTGTTCACGAGAAACCTTGGCAGTCGGCTTCACCGGTTTACCGTTTTTCGGTTGCGGGGGATTGAAGAGCGGTCGCAGACCTGCAAAGCTCGCTTTCACGTCACTTTTTCGAATGGGCTTTTCAAGGTAATCCGAAGCCGTTTCGATCATGAAATCGATTTCTTCTTCGGTCGGTTTCGGATCGACCACAATATCCTTACATTCCACATCGGTCGTCCCTACCAAAACGGCACCGTGCCAAGGAATAGCAAACAAAACTCGGCCGTCTCGAGTTTTTGGAATCAGCATCCCTCGATCGCCAGGCATGAAGGACTTGTCAAGAATAATGTGAGAGCCACGCGATACGCGAATCAGATCCGCCACCTTCGGTTCCACCATACGACGAACGGCATCAACCCACACTCCCGCAGCGTTAAAGACCACCTTGGTACGAGCTTTGAAGATCTCTCCCGTTTCCTGATCGGTAAGTTCGACGGAACGAATCATGCCACTCACGCGATTGATAGCCGTCACAGGCATGTAATTCAAAGCCGTAGCGCCTTTTTCCATAGCTGTACGGATCAAAGCAAGGTTGAGACGAGCGTCGTCCATCTGCGCGTCAAAGAATTCCACACCGCCAATGAGACCGTCGCTCTTTACCCCAGGGAGCAGTTTCTTCGTTTCCTCAGAACCGATCGTTGTCGTTCGGCCCAACTTCGCACCGCCACAGGTCATCGCACAGTAAAGTCCCAGCCCCAAGGTATACATTTCACGTTCGCCCTTTTTATAGCAAGGGAGAACGAAGGGTTTGGCTTTCACCAAATGCGGAGCATTTTGTAAAAGAAGGCCGCGTTCTTTCAAAGCATTTCGCACTAGCCCCCATTCGCGAACATCAGCCATATAACGAACACCGCCGTGAACGAGTTTCGTGGATCGGGAAGACGTCCCTGCAGAAAAGTCACGGGCATCGACAATCAAGGTTTTCAATCCTCGAGAAGCTGCATCGACGGCAATCCCGGCTCCGGTCGCACCGCCGCCAATTACGACGACATCCCAAAGCGGATCTTCACGTAATTGGGCGAGCAGATCCTCACGGAGGCAATTTTTGAGTTCGGACATGATTTTTCCCTTTCCGAGGCTGATACACATAGGTATAACGCCACTTGGTTATTCGGTCAGGCCTCTTCTTTCGGTTTTCCCGTTTTTTCTTTTTCTTTGAAAATAAACGGGATTCTCACTTCCGACAAGAATCGGCAGGAACGGACCAAAAACATTCACGTTTAATCTCTTTCAATCCGTCTATTGACATTCTAAGAAAAGGAAATGCCAGGAATCTTAATATTCGGGTTAGCCCCCAAAAAAGAAGCTCCCGTCCTTCCACTCTGGAATAACGGGAGCTTGATTATGTTGCTAAAGCGAGGCCCGAATTATTCGGTCTTCTTGTCTTCTTCAGCAGTATCTTCGAGCACTTCAGCGTTTTCGACGACTTCTTCAAAGTCATCGTCCGTGAAAACGGCTTCCTCGGTGTCGGCGGCAACCGATGTCGTTTCTTCAGCGACTACAGCGAGGGCTTCTTCTTTCACGTCCTCGGCTTTAACCGGAGCCTTCACGAGACGAGAAGCTTCAACGAGCATGCGCAAAGCCTTATTGACGGCTTCAGCACTTTCAAAATAATCGGCAAGATCGGCATCCAACTTCACGACAGCATTCTTAGCAAAATCGCTACGTTCAGAGAAACGTCGAGTTTCGAGAGCACGAGCACGAGGGCCAGAACGAACACCGAATTCTTCGCGGCGCTTGTTACCAAAAGACTGACGACGGTCACCGCCGAAGTTGCTACGACGGTCGCCGCCGAAAGACTGGCGACGATCACCGAATTCACGGCGTTCGCCAAAGCTACGACGCTCGCCGCCAAAGGACGGACGACGATCGCCAAAATCGCGACGGCGATCGCTGAAATCGCGACCTTCACCACCTTCGCGACGATCGTCACGATCGAAGCGACGGAAAGAACGTTCTCCACCGTTGGAACGACGGTCGGAAGAGAATCGGCCGCCTTCACGACGATCGGAGCCGAAAGAAGAAGCCCGATGCGGGCCATTGTTTTGCCAGGGTTTGCGATCCATGCTCAAAGTACTCTAATAAAAAACTTCCCGCGGGCCTTACTGTTTCAGGCGTCGTTCGGGTTAATAATTCACTGCGTTTAAGTATCTTTCGCGCTTAGCGAAGACAAATTTCTGCGCCGTGCGGCGTCATTCTAAGTGATTACCAGTGTAATTTGTGCAAAAGTGCCCAATTGGTTATACACTAGAAGTACGGACAGATAAAAACTGTTCGTTCATAATCACAACAAAAAAAGAGAGGTGTTTATGCTCCAATCTCTGCAGATTGTTTTTCACGGTATCAACCGCTCGCCCGCCGTTGAAGCGGCCATCACGAAAGAAGTCGAAGGACTTCAGCGCTTTGACAATCGTCTCGGCCCGTGCAAGGTAACGGTCACTCAGGAAGGCCATCAGACCGTAGGCGCTTTCAATGTGCGTATTGACCTCGTAGCATCCGGTCAGGATATCATCGTCAATCGTGCGAACATGGATGTCATGGCTGCCGTTAACGAAGCTTTTGATTCTGTGCGCCGTCAGGTTAAAGAAGAGGCTGACAAGCGTCGCAATCACTAAGCGCATCGATTGGTTGCTTCTTCGTAAAGTAACCTCTCCTATAAAAGCCGCTCAATACATTGAGCGGTTTTTTTTTGCACTCGACACTTCCTTCTACGAATTCCCGAATCCGCATAAACCAAAAGCCCGTCAAGCGCTAGCTTAACGGGCTTTAAAATTGGCGTCCCCACGGGGATTCGAACCCCGGTACCGACCGTGAAAGGGT
>JAHHRG010000029.1 GCA_020025965.1 Sutterella sp. | reverse complement strand
CGCCGAAAATGGCACGACAAATCGTGCCGACAAATCGACATCGGCCGTCGAACGGTTCGAGAAAATGCACTGCGAGAAGATCCACAGCATCAAACAACTGGTCGGTCGCATTCCCCAAAGAGGCGAGATTTTTTTCTTGTGGACATTGAATTCATTCAATGCTTTCACGTTCATTACTTATGTGATCAAGTATTACGGGAAGATCCTCGACCTCACATTCTCCACCTACTCGATCAACGAGCGCATTCTGCAATCTCTCGTCAAGAGGTACGACAAAGGTGAGATCGAGAAGATCTACATCTGCATCTCCGATTCGATCAAGAACCGCGTGCCGAAGGTCAATGACCAGTTGAATGCCTACGCCAGCACGCGCAACATTTCAATCGGATATGCGTGGAATCACTCGAAAGTGACGCTGATCAGAACCGCCGAGCACTTTTTCGTGATATGTGGAAGCGGAAACTTTAGTGAAAACGCTCTGAACGAGCAATACATTTTTATGAATGATGAACGAATCTACACCTTCTTCTCAGACTGCATACGGAATCGTGCTGACTGAAAAGATCCGATCTGACCTTCTTTCGTTCGGAAAATTGAATTGGAGCACGCACGAGATCGCAGCCTATTTCAACTGGAACGAAGAAGCCTTACGAAAAGAACGTGCCGATCCCAATAGCGAGATCTCGAAGATCCTCGAACGAGGCTACCTTCAAGGTCGCGCCGAAATCGAAGTAAGACTACTCACTTCGGCAACAGGTGGCAATCTGACTGCCATCAAGGACTTCTCAAACCTGATGCGCGACCGTTCCTCCGCCATATCGAAGATGGACATCTTCGGTGGCTGGGAAGATGAAGGTGCCTTCGAGCGTGTCGAAAAGTATATCGCAGATGGTTCGGTGGGATCTCTTTCTCGATCGGATCAGGCCTACATCGACATGCTCCTCTTCGTGTATTCTTTGGACGCACGATTCGGAAAACGCCGCACGATTCAGTTCCTCACCCGCAAGCCGGTGAGTCTTTCTTACCAACGTGCGGCCGATGTCTATGCCGAGGCCGTCGAGATGTTCTTCGCGAATCGCAAGATTTCTAAGGACGCGCTCCGCGCCAAAGCCGCCGATCAATATGACAACCTATATCATTTGGCTGTCGAGGCCGCTAAAACGGCCAAAGATTATGAAGCAGCCGCCGCGATCCTGGAACGCAAAACAAAGATCCTGCAACTCGACAAAGAAGATCCTGTCGTTCTTCCCGGTGAACAACTTGACAAACGAATCAGATTGCTTTCCCTGACACCCGAAGTGATCGGATTGCCGGAGGCCAATCGCGACGCGATGGCCGCCCAGATCGACAATTTGGTGGAATCCGATTCGGTGAAAAAACGATTGAGAATCGATGCGGGTATTGAAGATGTTGATATTGAAGAATATTTGGAAAATGTCATACAGGAAGAGAGTTGATGCACGTCGCACATCTTTGGCCGACGTGCAGTTTCAGAACAAATTCGCGCAGATTGCCGCCCTCGTTGCGCCTCGTAATTTTTACGGAGTGCTCGGCCGAGGATCGGCCAAGACCACGGACTTTCTCGTCGAGCGCATCATCGATGTGATGTATGATATGCCCGGTGCTCCTTGTTGCTGGCTGGCCGATACCTTCGCAAACCTTACCGCGAATATCATCCCGTCCCTACTCGAAGGCCTCGAGCGCAAAGGCTTTCGTGAGGGCACGCATTTCGTGATTGAGAAAGAGCCACCGACCTTCACTGAAAAAGAGAAGGCCGATCTGCCGAAATGGCTACGCCCGCACTTCTGGAAGCCTCGCAACCACCTGATCTCGTACAAGCGCACAATCATTTTCTACACTGGGATGAATATTCGTTTCGGTTCGCAGGACCGCCCGTCCACACTCGCGGGTTCTTCCTATGTCCATGTGTTCGGGGATGAAGCGAAGTACCTCAAGGAAGCCACTGTGGCCAATTTGCTGAAAGCCGTGCGCGGCTATCGCTTGGAATACGGCAATTCGGTATTCTTTCGCGGATCTTCATTCACATCAGACATCGCCGACATCAGCCATCCCGGTGAAGATGATTGGATGCTCAGGCAAGCGCAGAATATGAACATCGAGAAGATCCTGCTGATAATGAAGGCGGGTCTGATCATGAATGAAACCCTCCATGAATATGTGGCCGCGAAAGAAGAATGGTTGAAATCGCCATCCATTGAGCGGGCGAGCATCGTTCAGAAAAAACTTCACACGCACAACTTATGGCGTGCTCGCTGGACTGAACTCCGACGCCTTGACGATGCCAGCACATTTTTTTTGAAGGCCTCTTCGTATGTGAACGCCGATATTCTCACCGAAGGCTGGTTCTCCGATGCTTTCGCGGCTGGTCTGAACGACACCCGATCTTCGATCCTCTCATTGCGTCCCCGCCTCACTGGAGGCAATCGCTTCTATGCAGCCCTTTCCGAATCCCACTTCTACTATGACGGCATCGATGAGTCTGCGTATGAGGCCTTCTCTTTGACCGATCAAGAGGATTCGCGCGTTCTCAAGTATTGCAATCCGAGAATGCCTCTTCGTGCAGGCGTGGACTTCGGCAATATGTGCTCAATGTCCATCGCCCAACGTGGTGATCTGAACGGCCGTGAGTGCTTGCGTGTAATCCGCTTCCTGTACACGCTCGCACCTGAATACATCAATGACCTCGGGCGGAAGTTCCGAGAGTACTTCGCCCCGATGGAGACGAAGGTCCTGCACTTGTATTATGATCGCGCGGGGAACACCTACAACAAGGTCAAGAAGGATCAGGCTTCTGATCTGAAGAAAGCCATCGAGTTCGACGAGAATGGCCGCCGATCTGGTTGGAATGTCATAATGCTGTCGATGGGGCAAGGTAACATACCCCAGCCCGAAGAGTATCACTTCATGCAGGAACTCTTCGCTCAGACCAACCCTCGACTGCCGATTGTCTTGATCGATGCGAACGCCGCGAAGCCTTTGAAGTTGTCGCTCGAGGGAGCGCGGACGAAGGTGAAAAATGGTGTTGTGTATAAAGACAAATCATCAGAGAAACTGCCAATCGATCAACTTCCGACTCGATCGACCAACCCGTCGGACAGTTTCAAGTATCTGATGATGTCCAAGGAGTATCGCGATATTGTGAAGGGACGCATCCCTTCAGTCGGTTTAGGTGGAGGCCCGATTGTCCTCCGCCGGAAATAAAAGCGGTATTCCGTGCCGGAATAAAAAGATACTACGCTTTGCGTGGTATCTTTTTTTGTATTCCGATATTCAATCTTTTCTCAACTCTCCCCGTGTTTTTGGTGAAATTTTTATCAATATCCCGCCCTGTGGATCGACCAGCCTCGGTTCTGCCCTTTCCCGATACAAAGGAACAATGCCTGATTCCACCTATTCAATGAACGCAGATCTTTTTTTGAAGAAATTTGCCTGACGGCACTCTGAAGAAATTTCATCAAAAAAAGTTCTCCAACCCTTGAAGTCGGATTAGATGTGCTTCGCAATCGTGTCTTATATGGAATCGAGGCTTTGTAATCCAGTATCGTAAAAGGTTCACGAAACGAGGTTGGACGATGGCTCCACAGGTTCTTTGACATATTGAGAAAAACTCCTCTGAAACAATGAGGAGTAGAGTTGAGAAAGAATATCGGAAATATAAAAAAGGTTACTCACTCGGATGTCCGATAGCGAGTGACAAGGCCTCAGAAAAAAATATCGGGCAATCAACTTTTAAAAATTTCAATGCTATGAAAAACGAAAAAAATGTAATTGACGCAACGACCGCAAACGCAACGACCGCAACAAAAGAGACCGCGAAAGGAACTCAGCCCGCAGGCGAAACCAAGACCGCACAACCGACACCCTCGGCCACCGCGCCCAAAGGGCAACTCTTCCCGACACCGACCGCAACGCAGGCCGAACAGGTTTTGAAACTCACAAAGAAAATCGCGGAACTTGAAAAGCAACTCAGGAAAGAACCGCAGACCATCGAGGAACGAATCGCGTACTATCGCAAGAAAGAGGAACTGACGCAACGATATGAGAACTATTTGGCGCAGATGAAAAAACTTGGTGAGTTGGAGAAAAATATTCTCGAAAAGAACGAAGGTCTTGACGATTTCGAGAACGAGCGCGACCACTACCGATTGCAGATCTTCGCACCAAGTTACCGAGACGAAGCGGTTGTAACTTTGAAAAATCCCGACTTGTTAAAAGATGTTCTGATGCTTTTAGCAGACCGAATGCTGAAAAAAGCCAATGAATTGAAAAAGGAAATCAACGCATAACAAACAAGGGGCGGAAGTACCGCCTCCCGCCCCTTTTGAATCAACTTTTAAAAATCTTAAAAATCAATTCCAATGCTCCACAAAAATACAACAACCAGCACAAAAGCGCAAGAGAAACGCGAAAAACTTATCGAATTAAGCGCAAAAGCAAAAGCCTTGCGTCAGCAGATGATCGACAACGCGAAGACGGCCGAAGAAGCCGCAATGTGGGAATCCTGCACGATTAACCATATTCTATTGAAATTCATCTACAACACCAACGGAGACGCTCCCAGATATGAAAAATTCGAGACTTGGAAAAAAGAGGGCGCGACAATCAAAAAGGGCGCAAAAGCCACCGTAATATGGGGACAACCCCGCAAAGGCCACAATAAGCCGGCCGAACCTGCCAAGGCCGACCTGCTCGCCACGGAGGACACCGAGGGTAACGAATACGAGTTTTTCCCGCTTTGTTTCCTCTTCTCGGAATTCGATGTTGTTTTCCCGAATGCCCCCAAGGATGAGCAGGAGAAAGAGGAACCCGCCCCCGCTCCGATGAAAGTCTCGGCCGAGGTTATCGATAGTTCAGCCTTTGATAATTTGTAAGATATGAGCAATCCGACCCCGAACACCCCGCAAAAAGTGGACTGCCGTAAGTGCGTCCGCTTTTTGTGGTGCAGGATCGCGGAAGCACTCCCGACCCTTTCCCGATATTTCGATATAGAGAAATGCAACTCTTTCGAGGAACGCCCCGACCGATGAAATCGGGAGCAACCGCCGAGAAATCGGCGGCCGCTCAAAGCGGAATCTTCATTAATGCTACTGCTACTCGCAGTGGCATTTTTTTTTGCAGTGACTGAAAATCTACGCCGCAAGAAAAATCATTCCGATGATCGTAATCTAATTCGACACCTTCACTCCGTTAGGCTCTCCGAGTCTCTATGTTGCGGTCTGTCAAATGGTTGTAATTCGGTACGGCAATGCCGTGCATGGGCTTATGATGGGACTTCCGTCCCTTATCTGGTGAGAATCGTGCCAAAGGCAATCGTGCCCATGGTGGGATTGCGTCATATATCACCTTTTATAAGTGAGGTGCGGTCGCATCCAACCGAGAGGGCGGGACGGCCTCTCGAAAGAGTGTGCGGGCGGGAGTTTTTCAACTCCCGCCCGCATTTTACCGAAAATCAGCCTTTTAGCGTTTTTTTACGCCATAAAACTACTGTTTTTCGGCTTTTTTTTGCAAAAAATCGGCTTTTTTGGCGGGCGTGCCAAAAAAGAGGTCGGTATCGAAGTTCGGCCGCTCCGATGTCCTTTGCTCACCTCTCTCTTCGATGTATTTTTGTGTATGGATTTATATCATGCGATACGGGAAATGCGACGCATTTCAAAGGTCGGCGGTACTTTCCGATTCTCATTTATGTCATACAACTCAACAAACGACAAGAGTGATGGCATTGTTGTCGTGCAGCACGCACGACTCTGTAAACGAGAATCCGAAAAGCATCACAAATATGCCGAGATCGTTGAGACCTACATCGATCTCGACACAATGCAATGTAAGAGGTTCTACCAACCTCTTCTTATGTCGTTTAATGACGAAAAAGTAATATTGAAATGAGCAAAGTTAAGAAGATCACCGACGGAACATTCGCCCTGCATACCAATGACGGGCGATGTTTCACTTTGTCGAATCGAATGAATGGAGATCTGAACTCGCTGATCTGGGAAACAGCCTCGACAAATTGGGAGCAGACGGCCTACACCATCGGCGGTCGAAGGATCATCCCCTATGGGGCTGACAACGACCTTCCCAGCCGTCTCCGCGATGTCGTTGAAGGGAATAACCTCGCTCCCGGAATCATCGACCGCCAACTCGGGCTGCTCTATGGGCAGGGCGTATTCTTGAATCAGTTGTGTTTCGATAATGGGGAAATTCGCAGAATCTGGATCGAAGATGCCGAGATTCAGCGGTGGCTTGATAGTTGGGATTACACAACTTATATCAAGAGTTGCATCACAGATTACCTGTACCTGAAGGGCTATTTCCATGCGATCCACCTCCAAAAAGGGCATCGAATCGGTCGTCCTGCATTCATCGACCATCTTGAGCATATTCCGGCAAAGAACGCCCGTCTCGAATGGCCGGAGAGCAGGAATCTGGCCGATGTGAAGCATATTCTCGTCGGCGATTTCGAGCACGGATGCTATCAGACAGGTCTCAAGGTCTATCCCGTATTCGATCGCCGTAATCCCAGCCGTTACCCCGTCTCGGCTTCGTACAACAACACCTATTCGTTCTCGCGCGATTTCTACTCGGTTCCTCAATATTGGGGTGCCTTGCGGTGGATCATCCGCGGTTCAGAGATCCCGACAATCTTCAAATATGTAACAGATAACGGAATCAACCTCGCTTATCACATCGAGGCTCCTTCGGGATATTGGGAAGACAAACGAACGCGATTGCATCGCATCCATGAAGATTGGGACGATCTGAAGGTCGAGCAGGAGATCGACAGACTGACCTCTCAGCATTTAGAAAAGATGGTCGAGGTGTTGTCGGGAAAAGAGAACGCCGGAAAGTTCACCTATACCGAGACCTTTACGGATGAGATGGGTAATGACCATCACTGGGAGATCAAAGCGATCGACCAGAAAATCAAAGATTTTGTGGAATCGCAATTGAAGATCGCCGATGCATCAGTCTCCGCGATCACATCAGGTATGGGCTTACACCCGTCCCTTTCCAATGTGATGGTGAACGGGAAACTCGCAAGCGGTTCAGAATTGCTTTACGCTTTCAAATTGCACCTCCTCAGTGCTACGGAGATCCCCTCGGCGGCCATTCTCGAACCGATAAATCA
Organism: Sutterella sp.; assembly: GCA_020025965.1. Taxonomy (GTDB): domain Bacteria; phylum Pseudomonadota; class Gammaproteobacteria; order Burkholderiales; family Burkholderiaceae_F; genus Sutterella. The sequence goes on along the minus strand of JAHHRG010000029.1, from coordinate 16,284 downwards.
AGCCATCGAGTTTAATTTTCCCGGCAAAAATCTCCGACTTGGTTTTTTCCACTCCTCCCTCAAGGCAGAGGAGGCCGTCTCGCCTCAAAATCGAATCAAGAACGTAAACTGACATGGATCTTTTTAATCGAAATAATGAAGGAGCCAAACTGCTCCACCAATTGACAGGATCTTACTATGCCTCGAACGACTTCGATGCTATCCAATCTGAAATCGACTTCGCCACATCGGAAGTCGCGGCAATCATCGGAAAAGAAGTGGTGGGATCAGCCAAATCGGCCTACGAGAATAGCGTCGAAGAGGTTTTTGTCAAAAAAGTGCAAATGCCGATTGCTTGTCTGGCGGTAATGCGGCACTTTGCACAAAATATCATCACCCACGAAGATGCAGGCCGACGGATGAAAGTTGATGAGAATGCAAAGACCCCCTTCGCTTGGATGCTCGACCGAGATGACCTCGCAATGCGCGAACGCTACTACCGCGCATTGGATGCCTTATTCCGATACCTCGCCGAGAATAAGGCGGATTTGTGGGCCAAAAGCGAAGTCTGCAAACTGACTTCTCAATCAATTCTCCACTCCATCCACGAGTTCGAGCGATTCTATCCGATCGATCATTCCTACTACACCTTCGCGATGCTCATCCCATTGATCATCGAGGCGCAGGATCTTCGTCTGAAGGGACTCCTCGGCGATCGGTGGCCGACTATTCTCTCTGCTGCGTCTGAAACCGATCGAAAGGTCTTGGTCTTGGCGCAAAAATATGCAGTTCTTTATGCTGTGACCACCGCCGCGGAACGATGGTCGATCACGGTATTCCCGCTCTCCATCAGCCGCCGTTTCGCCCCCTCGTTTCAAGGTAGTGAGGCCTCTATGACGGCCTCGATCAAAGAGATCTCATGGTATATCGGCAATTTGCGCAAGCAGCAGGAAGAGACGCTCGATCTCTTATCGCGCTCCGTCTCATCCAACACCGAAGAGCCGACTTTGCTTCCGACGAATGACCGTAAAAATAAATTTTTCAGACTATCATGACTTCAATCGAGATCTTTGACACTGGCGGAAAGGCCGAGATTCCCTCGTCTTGGGACGAGATGACTCCCGCGCAGATCCACTTCGTATTCCGCCTCCACGCGCAGTGCCTGACAAAGGAAATATCGCCACTCGAATTTAGCATTCGGGTATTGTATAATTTCCTCGGTCTAAAACGCAACAAACGGAGTACCATTTGGGATAACTTGCACCCACAAGAAGCGATGGAGCGCAATGCCAATCTCTATATGCTCTGTGAGAAGACGCTGGCCTTCTTGTTCCAAGACGGCTCTGCGAACTTGGCTTTTTCGTCCGTAAAGAACCCCCTCCCGATTATCTATCGAGGCTTTTTCCATCGTCCTCTCATCGGTCCCGGAGATTTCCTACAAGATCTGACTTTTAGCGAATATCGACATGCAGCCATCGCTCTGAACGAGTTTTTCAAAAGCAAGGATCTGGCCGCCCTTGATGAAAGCATTGCTCACTTATATAGAGTCCGTACGCGACGGCCGAATCTTGCTGGACGCATGGTTGCCGATGTCGATCCCGAACACCCCTTCGAGGAAGATGTCCATCGAGTTGCCGTTCTGCCGATCTGGCAGAAGATTCTGATCATGCAATGGTTCAGCACGTGCATCAATCATTTGCAAACCGGGAAGATCTGCATTGATGGCGAGGAACTCGATATGACCCGACTCTTCAAAGATGCCGAGGATTCATCTTTCAACGCACAAACCTTCACTCTAAACGACCTCTTGATCCAAATCGCAAAAGATCAGACGATCGGCAATCTGGATCGCGTCGATAGAGAACCGCTGATGAGTATCTTGCTGCTCATTTGGCACAATTTCAAAGAGGCAAAGAATAATGAAACGACTCGAAAGGCTCATTAGGCTAAACCAATACCTTGATAACTTCAAAATGGCAGAAAAGGGCATCACGCCAATCCTTGCCATCAATTCCAATCAAGCCAGCACCCGATTGCACGGGCAAACCGGCACTCAAGTACTGATCGCGCGACCGGAAACTCATCAGAGCGGCAATTCGGACGGGTACTCCGAGGATATTACATTCGCGATATTCGTCATCGAGCCAATGATGACATCAGGCCGCACCGATGATCTTGAGGAAGTCCAATCAGACCGATTGCTCGCTCTCGCGTCGGAGATCCTGACGCGCATTGAGACCGATACGACCACAGCCCCCTCTCTGATCCTCGGAATGAGCCTCAGTCAAATCACGGTTGATCCTGAAACAGAGATCTTCGGTGGCTGGAGTGGCTGGTCAATCGAAGTGTCGATCGATCTTTAGCCGATGCCTTGCAACTTGCATCATTTGCTTGCAACATTGCATGCAACATTTGCTGGTTGCATCATTTTTTCATAGATTTGTGGTGCTAACACATTCTAATAGTCTCGGAAGAGTACTGCCAGAGTCCCTCCTTTACAGCGGGGCTCTCTCCCGTATTATTGTTATAATGGCAGTAGTACCACTATCAGAGTGTGTTAGCAGCGGGTCGGAGGGCACCGCTGTTCTTTGTCCGTCCGTCAATGCTAACACACCACATGAATGTCTTAATCTACGAAATTTTCTTCTCTACGGATGAAGAAAAAGAACGCTTGATTGCCGAGATTGAGGCCTCGACGGGAATGCGTCCCGTCAGAACCGAAAAGCGGTAAATCCGCATCTCGCGTGTCCTTTTATAGCCCCCAGTCGGGGGCTATTTTTGTTGCAAATCAGCAGCAATGTCTATCCAAAAAAGGTTCGTAAGGACCATCTTACAAGACGAGAGCCGTCGATTGCTGAAGAACCAGTCGCTGGCTCTTCATCGCAAGCTCCACTTCCACACACAAAGGTTGTACAACTCCCGACAGATAACTGTTCGGGGCGGAGACAACCTTGACGGAGAACTCACGTTCTCGCATCTCGCTTATCTGCGATTCCTCGATCTGAAGAGTCTGAATTACGGGGAGAAGACCGTAACTCATAATCGCAAGATCCATAATCGTTTTGTTTTCGGCCATTACTATTCGATCGCCAACCGATTGATGAATGACTTCACCGATGATGTTGTTGCTCAATTTCGCGAACAAACAAAATAATCGGATATGGCAAAAAAGCTACGAGACGAGGATCTGCGTCTCAATATAATCGTGAACGGCGACAACGGCCGAAAGGAGATCGGAGAACTGAAGCGAACGATCCACGACACCACTGCGCAACTCGACGCGATGCGCGAAGCGCAACGCCGAATGGAGAAGACCGGGAAAACAAATACCGTTGCATTTCGGAAACTGAACTCCGAAATCGCAACCCTCGAAAAGGCTCTTGACAGCAGCAAGACTCGGCTCGAAAAACTTCAGCGAGCGCAATCTATCAACACGATGACGATGGGTGAACTCCGCGCCCATGTGCGCCGTCTGAAAGTCGAATTGGCCGGACTCGATCCCCGTTCTCCACAATGGGCAAAATTCAACAACGAATTGAAGGAATCGAACGCCCGCCTTTACGAACTTCAGGCGCAATCGAAAGCCACTGAAGGCGTGATGAGCCGCATGGCCGGCAGTCTCAACAAGTACATCGGAGTATTCTCGGCGGGCCTCGCATCTGCTGCATTCGCGGTTACGGGCGTGAATAAGGCCAAGTCGGCTTTCAACGAGTTCGACGAAGCCTTGAACGAGATGCGCAAGACAACGGACTTCTCGGCCGAGAGTGCCCAGAAATTCGCCAAAGCGTTGTCGATGATCGATACCCGCACCGCTCTGAATGACCTAATGGGCATCGCTCGCGTCGGTGGTAAATTAGGCATTGCACAGGATGATCTTCTCGGATTTGTCAAGGCCGCGGACATCCTGAAGATCGCGCTCGGCAAAGATCTCGGTGATGATGTTGAAACGACTCTTGGTCAGATCGGCAAGATGGTCACTGTATTCCATCTCACGGACAATATGACCATCGATGAGGGCATGATGAAGGTTGGTGCAGCCATCAACGAATTAGGCAAAAGTTCGACCGCTAATGAGGCGAACATCGTGAACTTCACCAAGCGCGTGGCTGGTGTTGCATCCACTTCCCACATATCCATTGCCGACATCACCGGTCTGGGTGCCTCCGTCGATGCGACAGGCATTCAGATCGAGACCGCCGCAACGGCAATCTCCAATGTGATCACCGGAATGTTCAAGCGCACAAAAGAGTTCGCCAAAGTAGCAGGAATGTCGCTTTCAGACTTCAAGGACTTGTTGAACAAAGATGTGAACGAAGCCTTCATCCGTGTTTTGAGCGGGATGTCTGACACCGAAAGCATGGAGAATGTCGTTGCCGCATTGGATTCGCTCAAAATCGAAGGTGCACGATCTGTGACCGTCCTCTCGTCGTTGGCCAACAACGTCGATCTCGTGCGCAATCAGCAGATCATCGCCAGTCGTGCTTTTGAGGAAGGCACATCATGCCTCGGCGAGTTCAATATTATGAACAATTCGGCCACGGCTTCTCTCGAAAAGCATAAAAAAGAAGCATTGGAGAGTGCCGTCGCATTGGGCAAGATGCTCGCCCCGGCTATCACCTTCTCGACATCCGCCGGAACAATCTCGATCAAGATGCTGACCTCACTTGTCGGGATGATGATCAAGTACAAGGCGATCATCATCGGACTGGCAATTGCCTATGGCTCTTATAATGTCGCGAAAAAGGCTTCGGTTGCATGGGAAAAACTCATTGCATTCTGGACGGCAGCCAACAAAGTGGCATTCGCACAAGAGGCTGCATCTTTGGCGGGAGCAACGAAATCAACAATGGCCCTTTGTGCCGCAAAGAATCTTCTCATCGGCAACTTGAGAGCAGCCACAATTGCATTCAAAGCCTTCTTCGCATCGATGGGGCCGATCGGAGTGCTCTCAACAATCATCGGAGTCCTCGGCGTGGCCTTCACCCACCTAAAGGACCGCATTGGGCAAACGAGTGCAGCTGCGGAATCAATGAACAGGATCAATCAGAAGATTGAATCCGGAATGGCTGATGAACGCGCAAAGATAGACTCTCTGACAAGCGTAATCCGCAACAACCAGTTGGGGATCAACGCAAGAAAAAAAGCGATTCAGGATCTGCAAAAGGTCATCCCTGACTACCACGCATCGATCTCCAAAGAAGGTGATCTGATCGATGAGAATACGACCGCCATCAACAAGCACTTGCAGGCAATGGAGCGGGAAATCCGACTCACAGCCGCAAAAGAGGAACTGATTGAGGCGCATCGGAAAGTGCGTAAGCTGGAAAAAGGTCGTGCGGCCAAGGAAAAAGAACTCGCCGATGCTGAGACATACAATTCTCTTGTCGGCTCAACTATGAGCAACGGGAAGGTGTCCACACCCGGAATGCGAGCCTTATCGAATGCCGGCACAAAGATTCCTACAAGAGCTTTGTCGGTCGAAATCAAAAAAATTTCCAAGGAACTGGAAGAGCAGGAAAAAATCATCGCAGACCTCGAAAAAGAGATCGTTCAGATATCAGGCTCGACCTTGGAAATCGAACTTGGCACAGAAGAATCTACGTTAGGGGGCAAGAGCGGCGGAAGCGAAAAAGAAGGAACACCTCCCCAGACCTCTCAGCAGAAGTGGGCTTTGGCGAATGACCTTGAGTTCCAAGAAAAGAGGCTTGCGATCAAGCAACAATTTCGCGATGGGGACATTCATTCCGAGGCCGATTATCAGTCTCGTCTGCTTCAGCTGGAGATCGACACCTTGCAGGAACGCCTCGACAAAAACATCGAACAGGGCGAGGAGCGCATCGCCATCGAGGATCGGTTGGCCGATCGCCAGATCCAACAAAAGAAGCAAGCCGCAACATCTGAGGCCGAAATTCAGAAGATTCTGGAAGATGCCGAAGCCGATGCACTGAAGCGTGAGAACCGTCGCCATGAGCAACAAAAGGCGCAGCACATTGGCCAGAATGATGTGCTGGAGGCAATCGAAAAACTGCATCAGAGGAAAGTGGCTAAGATCCAATTTAATGCAGCAAGTTCCCGACTGCAACAGAGGGAGCAGCAGTACCAGATCGAGCGGGAAAGATTGCTCCAACAGCACTGGACAGAACTCAATCTGCTGAAGGGTAACGAGCAGGATCGCCGCCGAGTAAAAAAACGCCAATACCAAGAACTCGCAGAGCTCGAACGCAATCACTTGGAAAGTCTTCATCAGCAGCTCCAAGGCCTGATCGATACAGGAACAATCGACGAGATTCACCTCGATGTCGGAATGCTTTCCAGCGACGAGATTCTTAAACTCCGTCATAAGTTGGCCGATGTCGTTAAACAACTTCAGACCGAAGAGACCTCACTGACCGACAAGAACAACTTCGCCGACAACGGTGCCACTTTTCTCGGCCTGAGCGAATCGAAATGGGAAGAGATTTTCGCGGGAAATATTGAGGGTTGGCAGAACTGGGCCGATGCTGTCTCCGACATAGTGGCCTCTGTCGGAGACAGCACGATGCGACTTTGGAGTCAGATCGACAAGCAACAATCGGCCGTCGAGCGCAAGCAACTCAAAGAGTTCAAGAGGAACAACGACAAGAAAAAGAAGCAACTCGAAAATCGGCTCAACTCTGGTCTGATGACCGAAGAACAGTACCGCGCTGAGATCGAAAAAATGGATCTTGAGTACGAAGCAGCGCAAGAAGAGATTGAGCTGAAGCAAGCCAAACGCCGGAAGGCTATGGACATTGCATCGGCCATCATCAATACCTCGGTCGGTGTCACGAAGTCTTTGACTGGCCTTCCCTGGCCGATGAACCTTGTTGCCGCCGCTGCAACGGGTGCACTGGGTGCCGCCCAGATCGCGCTGATCGCATCGACCCCGATTGTTGCCGGCGCAGAACGAGGAGGATTCTCTGTCGAGCGTATGCAGGATGGGCGGAAGTTCAAAGCACGACTCAATCCCGATAAGCGCGGATTCGTCAATCAGCCCACCCTCCTTGTTGGTGAAGCCGGTTCTGAATACGTTATTCCGAACGAAGGCCTTGAGAATCCGAACCTCCGTCCGATCATCAACATGATGGAGGCCGCCCGAATCAACGGCACGCTCAAGAGCCTACGCATCGAGACGATCCTCCCCTCCGTAGTCGCACAAGGTAGATCCGCCGGAGGATTCTCGACTCCTCCCGCATCGACGGAAGTCGTTGTCGGTACAGGATCACCCGCCCCGTATGTCGAGGAACTGATGACGATCCTGAGAAGGCTCTCCGAAATCCTCGATCGCCCCATCACGGCCATCGTATCGATGCTCGGGAAAGATGGCCTCGTAAAGAAATTCGAGGAGTATAAAAAGATGAAAGACGCTGGAAAAATCAAATAGTTATGAACATTATTTCACTCAATACAGGAACATCATTCGACACATTCCCGGAGCAAGAGATCGTGATCTCGCTGGACAATCCGATGTTTCAAGAAGATCATCTGCCGACATCCATCTCAACCACAATCGAATTTCCGAAGACCCTGCGAAACAAACAGGAGTTCAGCTACATCGAATCTCTGATGGAGTTGCCCCAGAAAAAAGAGTTACCCGTCTCGATCATGATTGCGGGCATTGAGATCTTCACCGGGATTCTCCGATTCGAGAGCGTCTCCGAGGAGTCTCTCGATTACACCTTTATCGGTCACAATTCCGAGGAGTTCTTGAGCGGCTTTATCTACGAGATCCCCTCGACACCCATCTCGGCCTACCCTTCCAGCATCCAATTCTTGGAAGACGCGCGAAGTGGTCGGAACCCCGAAGTCGCCTTACCTCAATTGATCCGCCAAACTTATATCACCTCGATGGAATACAACCGAGGCGATAAATATCCAAGAGGACACATCGTAGCACCAGACTATACACACCCATGGGAGCCTAACAAAAAAGGCTATCCATTAGGACCCGACTGTTCCCCGAATGCCAAATTCGCGAACTTCCTTTACACCAATGCGCCATCAATAATCCCCGTAATCCGAGTCGGATTCCTATTGGGAAAGATCATCCCGAAAGTCCAGATCTCTTCCCAGATCCGCACTTACACCGACCGACTGGGGATTGTTGCCATGGCACAATGCGAAGCGTCAGACCCTGACACTCCCACCTCAATGCTTCCAGACATGAGCAATAGCGAGTTCGTCAGCAACATTCTCCGAATGTTCTGCGCCACCATCTATCTTGATGGCACCACTTATCGAATGATACCCAATCAAGAAGTCATCGCCGAATTACCGAGTCTGAACTGGTCCGATCGAATATCCGACACCTTCAGTATCGGATGTGATCAGGAATACACCTATTCGATTTCCTATGCAAATGAGGAGGATAAGGACGAATTACGGGAACCGGGAAGCATTGAAACAGATGACACCCCGCTCGAGATTCCTCAATGCGAATCCCTTACGGATTTAATGGGAAAAATCGCCCAACAAGAAGAATTTGTTCCCTTCAAAGATCCAATCACTGGTAATATCTATTCAGGGAAAAGTTTCCAAGCCCGTTTGCGTATTGTGTATGACCAATTTCCCAACCGAAGAGATGCCATCTTCCGGACCGATACAACAACAATTCCGATGATCGATATTCCTTCTCAAGCCGCCATCAAAAGTAAAACACTGGGCACAGAAGGTCGCGATACAACTGAATTTGCTAACGACATCACCTTCCACTGCATCCCGTGCGTTCCGACAATTGTCGCACAATACTACGACGAGCATCCCGATGGGACACCCAAGAAGACAATGATCCCGATGCAATCCGTTTCTGGAATCATCGACCCCAAGCAAGCGGGTGGCCCGCGCTCGAAGACCGCATATATCGGACTTGTGTTCGGCATCAATATCATTGACCAAGGCAATTATTTTACCCAAGCAATCCCGGACAAATCGTCAGGCATCGAGATCCGCAACCCAGACTACTCGATCGGAATCACCGGTCCGCAAGGCTTGTATGAGAAGTTCCATCGCCACTTTGCGGAATGGCTCGTTAAGAAGCACTCAACACTAAGCATCGAGATCTTCCTCCATCCCGTCGAAGTGGCACATCTCCGACTTTGGCAGAAGATCCAGATCGGGAATCATCTATACTTCATAAAATCAATCGAGTTCTCGATCTCGACCAAAGCCAATATCGTGCTGGCCAACGCAGATCTCATTGCTCTTTAGTGTCCTTTCATAGCCCCCTCGCGGGGGCTATTTTTGTGAAAAAAGAAAATGACACAAGCACCCAATCCCATAAAAAGCAAATCTGTTTTCTCACGCAACCAGCCGGATGTCGTTATATCATCACCTACTCCTATGAAAATCGTGATACAGGGTAGCATCCATGGGGGTGCACTATCGTTTACCCAAACCCCCGCGAATGGGAAGATTGTGATTCAAACAGCCAACCTGATCCATAATGCCCTACCCGATTACGACCCCACATCACGAGTCGCCGACCAAATTCGATCTGACAACCTGCATGTCTCGGTCTCCGCACTCAATCAAGATGATACTTGTGTGAGGTCGCTGGAGGGGGCAATCCTCAAAGGAGGGCACTCTCAAATCGCTTTTCCTCAAGAAAAGGAATATCTTCAGAGTAATTTTCTGACACTCCGTCCACAGATATGCCGCACAGAGGAAGGCATTTTAGAGGAACTCAGTTACTTCCAAAATGGACTGGCCACGGTAGCCATCAAGGTCAAGATCTTTTTTCAAACGATCCTGCCTCAGATATTTTTCCTCGGCACTCTTGAGAGAGATCAGACGCTATGGAGAATCGACTGCTCGTATCAACGGATCCGCGATATGGCTTTGCAGAATGGCTTCTCTGATCCAATCCGAGCCTACGACATTTCCGGGGTAGGATCAGAACATGGCACAAATGCACAAATCTATCGCACCAATGTTCCATTCCCGCAACGCTTCGTCGTCTGCCCTCCAGATGCTCGACGGACATACTTCCTCTTCCAGAACAGCCTCGGAGGGTTCGACACGATCTGCGCGAGTGGTCCCGTGAAAATCGGAGCAGAATGCGAGATCCAATCCTACTCCAACCACGGTGAAGAATTCGAGGTGTCGAGTGGCTACTCCGAAACAACGACCGTCAATACGGGATTCATCAAAGACACTGCCACTCGGAAACTCTGGTTCGAGTTCTTCAGATCATCGAACAGATACCTTCAGACCGCCAACGGATTGCAACGAATCGTACTGGAGAAATGTGATGCCGAACATACGAATCTCCAACTGAATGACTACACCTTTCAGTTTCGCTTATCTGCACCGGAAAAAGGGGCGGGAGAAATAAAACGAACCAAAATTCAAGAATTTTTCTAAAAAAAATGGGACAGAAAAGACAAAATTACAAAGGAGACTTCACGATTGTCGAGAAGTTCTCCCTCGGCTATAACCAAGGGACACGCCCCGTTCCGAATCGAGTGCGCATTGAGTACTTCACGAAGCCCACAGGGCCAAGATGGGTCGTAGAACGGAATGGATCGGAATGCAAGCACTGCACGCTCGCAGCCGATGGCAACAGCCTGATCACAAACGTGGCTTTATCGAAGCAACAGATCGGCTGCGGGACATTATACCACAATGTCATCGAGATGGTCGAAGATCCGGGATTTCCCGGTGGAATCCGCCAAATCCCAACACCAGCCGCAACAGACATTTTTTTATGGGAAGGGAAAACCGACAACTCCCCCGAAATCGTATCTGAAACGGTTATGCAGACTTTCCTGTACGGATATTCAGCTTTCGAATTGGCGAAGTCTCATGGATACAAGGGATCAGAAAAAGATTATGCGTTATTCCCAATAGAGAAAGGGAATGAAGCACAGGCTGCCGCACAAAGAGCCAACCTTGCCGCCGAACACTTGGGTGGGATTAGCGAAAAATATCCTATACGGATTTTTTTAGAAAATAAAAATTCTTCTTCACTCATTTGTTTAATCGCAAAAGCAGCATCAGACTGTAATGATTTGGTCGAGAAATTAAATCATGGAGATTATCTGATCGGGACTTGTCGCAAAATAGTCACGCGCAGGGGGCATGACAACATTCATGAAAGAGCACAAGGTCTGGTCATACGCCCACGACGCGCGCCGGATGAGTTCTTTTATAGAGAAGAACCGGGGAGGCATTATAGGCTGCTTGACGGAGTGGAGGCAAGTCCAATCTTAACAATGTACGCCCAATCGAGCTGCTCTCCCGACGCGACATCGTGTCTTGTATATGCAACAACTCGTATTGGAGGAGAGTATATTAATTGGTCTGAACTGGTGCGTACGAACGTGAAAATTAGTAAAGACGGAAGGGATTGGCGATTTGTTTTTGGAAAGAGTTACCAGATTTACTCTAACAAAATACCTATCGACACGAGCATTCAGTACGATGCCAGAACCGTAAGAGTCAAGAATATAGGCCTCTTCATCTTTGACAAACACACAAAAAAAATTCTCTCAAATATCATTTTCGTGAGATTCCACGTTGGAATTATCAAAATAAATGGACGCTATCAACTCCAACCTCGTTGCAATGTACAAGCCGATGGAAGTTCCTTTTTACCCTGATTAATGCTTTTTTTATTGAAAAAATATATACTTTTGTAAACATCATTGGCGAGAAAGTCTTTGCTTATAGTACCGAGCTATAAGCTCGGTCAGAAAAGAGGACGGCGAATTAGCCCTTCTGTTGTCATAAGCCTGTTACATTACAATGTAACAGGCTTTTTTTCACTTCGCTTTAATAAAAAAAATGTCCTTTCATCCCCCCCTTCAATAGGTATTTTTGTAAAAAAAACGAATCACAATTAATGGAAAAAATGATCAACTGGGAGCATCTACGACTTCTCGTCATATCGTTTTGCTCCCCCCTCCTCGGCTACCTTACGCCTACCAAAGGGTTCATCGTCGCCCTGACGATCGCCTTCGGATTCAATATCTTCGCCGGACTTCGCGCTGATGGCATCTCGATCACCTGTTGCGAGAATTTCCGAATGCGCAAATTCCTTCACGCTCTGACCGAACTCGGCGTGTACCTCGTTGTGCTGCTCAACGTATTCACGGTGTTGCGCCTTTGCGGAGATGAGGATGCAGCGGTCTTCGCTGTCAAGTCAATCACCTATATCTGCATCTATGTATATATGTGCAACGGCCTCCGCAATCTGATCGCAGCCTACCCGTTGAGCGTCGCACTCCGCGTAGTTTACTACATCGTCCGATTCGAGTTCACACGGGCGATGCCATCGCACTGGAAGCCCATCATCGAACGAATGGGCAAAGAAATCGACACCCATAAAAACGATTAACCATGGAAGATTTTTTCACGGTGGAAGAACTTCTGCAATCCACCACAGCACGGCAGCGCGGGATTCCCAATGTTCCCACCGCCGAGCACCGGCAGAACCTGATCGGCCTAATCTCGACTCTGCTCACGCCACTCCGTCGAGACTGGGCCAACCTCTGCCGATCCGAGAATCTCGGCACGCCCGGGATCATCGTCACCTCCGGCTATCGAGGTCCCGATCTGAACCGAGCAGTCGGAGGATCGAAGCAATCCGCACATTGCGTCGGATTCGCGGCCGATCTTGTCCCCACCAATCGGCAGCTGCTCCGATTCAAACAGTTCTGCCGGAACTGGCTCTCCGCGCAAGCCTTCGATCAGATGATCTCGGAACACGAGCAGGCCGATGGCACACCCCAATGGATTCACCTCGGATGGAAAGCACCTGACGGCCGTCAGCGCAAGCAGTTCCTCTCCGAGAGCAACGGCCAATATTATCCTCAGAGTCGATGAAACATCTCTCTTCTTTTGCCCTACTTTTCTTCTGCATCGCGGGATTCGGGTTCGGATGGTACTTCGGGAGGAAGTCAATTCCGACCCCAAAATCAGAGATCGAGATCATTCACGATACGATCCAGATCGTCGAACCTCAAGCGCAGATTTCCGAAGCCACCGAGAAAGAGATCCCGGCACGACTTCCCCTCGTTCCCCAGCCTTCAGACAAGGCCGTCGAGGACACTGCTGCACCGAGACTTCCCGCGGACTCTGCCACCGTGCGCATTCCCATCCGCCGCTACACCTTCGACAAGCCCGGTACCTACCACATTGAGGCTCTCGGCTACAACGTGACACTCCCGAAAGTCGAGGTCTATAAAACCTCTACGACGATTACGCGGACTCAGATTCAGAGACCGAGATGGGAAGTGAGCCTGACGGCGGGCATCGATGAATGCAATCAATGGATCGGCATCGAGGCAGAGCGATCATTCGGACGAATCAGAGTCAGTGCGATCGCCGGATGGGATCCCAGCCTCGACAAAGCCATCATCGGTGCCCGCGTCAATCTCACGCTGTTCCGACGATAGACACCAGGCAATTCACTTGAGTGCCATACCTAATACTTATTCAGATGAAAAATCTTATCGAAAAGATGAAGGCCTCGATCCTTGCGATCGCGGCATGGTTCGCCCAATGGCCGAAGGATCTGATCCTTCACTTCCATTTGGCCGACAACATCAATACCGTAGCATGGATCGCATCGACCGCACTTCTCGGATGCTTCTCCGCCCAGGAATGGGCGATAAGCCTCGCGATGTCGATAACGCTCATCATGATCATCAGCAAAGAGCAGTTCGATGATCGAGCGGATTGGAAGGACATCCTTGCCGGGATCATCGGAATGATCTGGTCATTCTCGAAGATCTGGCTGATCACAATGCTTTGGCGGGCGTTCTTTATGTAACGAAAATCGGCTTCCCTATATAATATAAGGAAGCCGATTTCTTTTATTCGAACAGATTATCGGAATCGCTCTCGAGGATCTTCCAGCAGATCGCACACCGAAACTCCAAGCGCATCGGCCACTGCTTGCATCGTGGATAGTGTCGGATTCCCGTCGATGATCTTATAGATTTGAGATCTCGCTATTCCGAGTTTCTCGGCGAGACTGGTAAGTGAGATTTTTTTCTCTTTGCAAATTTCGCGGACTCTTAACATGGCTCTTTAATATTTGCACAAATGTAAAAAAAATATTTGTCCTATTAAAATAATACACATTTTTTGAAAATAATTGTTTTTTTTCTTGCAGATGTCATATTAAAGTAGTACATTTGTGCAACAAACAAGGGATAACATCCCGACTACATCTTACAAAAACAAAAAAATAACGATTATGGCACAAGTAAGCACACATGAAGGAGCAGGTCTCAACGCAGTTAAGGAGATCTATTTTGACAATTACGACACGACCTACACAGACAAGGGGAGACAGGCAGTCATCGGATTCGAATCGTACAATGAAGCCCAAGATTACGCCGAAGCATTCGGAATGGAGGTACACATCTTCTCCCGTCGAGATGGTCAGCAAGGTTGGACGGACAAAGGATTGACCTTCGAAGATCTGGATCTGACCCAATGGGATTGGGGATGTGACTCTTTTTTCCCGTATTACTCCGGGAAACAGTACATCGACAATACGCCACTGCCCCACGAGGGTGACGACTTAGACGATGACGAGATCGAGGAGAACAACGCCTTCGCAGAAGAGAGACAGGACATCGCTGACGAGATTGACAAATACATCCACAAAGGAGAGTTCGCCGTGGTATGTTGCGGGAATGTCGATATATATCCCGAGCATTCGATGCACCACCACGATGACGATGTGCATGACTATGTAATCGGCTGCATCGGCAATACATTCGACCGATTTAATGCGATTTGTAAGGCGAACAACGTGGATGCCCATGCGGAAGAGGAGTGCGGAGATTATTATACTCTTTATGCCAGCGACGAGATCATCTACGGTGTCGCAGAAGACGAACCGCAGAACATCTGCGAAGAAGAAGACCTGCAAGGCTATTTGGCTTTAGATATGTTCGCAAGTTACATCAACACACATATCAAAGACATCTTCCCCGCAGAATGGAATGATGGATGCAGCGACGAATAATCGTTCAACATCAAAAAAAATTGAGGGAGCCAGCGAAGAACTGACTCCCTCTTTCTACATCTTACGGTAGATTGTGTTAATGACTTTTACAAATTGAAAGCAAATCACAACACATTTATGGCACAATCAAGGACATGGCCGTCAATGATTGGCTTTACAAATATACACAAAATTTCTCACTCTCCAAATTTAAAGCAAACCTTTATAATTCGTCAGCGTTGGATTCGCGGATCGAACATCATGCGGCGTGTAGGCATCGGTAATCGTCAGCGAAGAATGTCGAGCCTGCTCCTTCACGGACAAGGTGTCCATAGAGCGAAGCATCTCCGTGATTCCCGAATCCTTTAGCGAATAGAACTTATATGTCGGCGGGAAATTCAAAGCTGGCACAACATAGGTCGCCCAATAGTACCGATAGTGCCGTTCGCTGATCGGCTTCGCCCCCGGCATGAAATTCTCCGAGAAGATATAGTAATCGGCTGGAGCGTTGAAATACCCCAAATCGAGCATTAATTCAAGCACCGACTGATTGATCGTTACGCACCCCGACTTCTTGTTCTTCGAGATCGAGGCATCGATGAACACCGTCTGCTTCGCTACATTGATGTCGCGAAGTTTCAGTTTTGCAATCTCGCGCGGTCGGATCAACATATAGTACAGGAAGTAACAGACCAGCAGGAACGGCTTGTTCTTCGCCATAAGCCACTCATGCAACCGCTTCATATCCGAAGCAGAGATCACCGTGCGCTCCTTCTTCAGATTCGATTTCGAAAAATTCTGAATACCCTCGGTCGGCTTCGCCTTTACAAACATCCGTTGTACAAGGAATGTCGAGAATGATCTGAGGAATGCCAGGTGGTTATTTCTTGTTACGGGTGAATTTCCTCGACCTATATACACATAATCCAAAAAACGCACACACAACTGATGATCGAACTGATATATATAGGTAATCGGATTCGGTTGCTTCTCGTTCCACTCCTCCAAGATCCGCGAAGAACTCTGATACCCCTGAATGGTCGAGAGTCTCAGAACCCCCTCTTCCAGTTGGCGATTTATAAACTTTCGATAAAGGTTGAGCACCTCCTTGAATGATTTGTAAGCGTTACTCGATTCCGCCTCAATCCAAGGATTCCACCCGTTCTCAAGTTTCCCAGCCAACTTATGACACACTTGCGCCGCAAACCTCTTCTTCTGGGCCGATGTTCCCACGGAGTTGATCTTGATCCGCTTCCGCCTCATCACTCGTTGCGATGGGTCAAAAGCATAGAACCCGATATACCAGCAGACACCGGTGTATAATT
>JAHHRG010000028.1 GCA_020025965.1 Sutterella sp. | reverse complement strand
GCGCAACCTTGCCAAGGTTGAGGTCGCGAGTTCGAGACTCGTCTCCCGCTCCACTGATTTGGCGCGATAGCAAAGTGGCTATGCACCGGATTGCAAATCCGTTTACGGCGGTTCGATTCCGCCTCGCGCCTCCACACTGCGGGAGTAGCTCAGTTGGTAGAGCGCAACCTTGCCAAGGTTGAGGTCGCGAGTTCGAGACTCGTCTCCCGCTCCAAATTCAAAAAGAGGGGATGCAAAAGCTTCCCCTTTTTTATTATTATTGACAAGTACAGTCTTCCCTAAACCCGGGATGACGGAATTGGTAGACGTAGCGGACTTAAAATCCGCCGCCATATTATGTGCGTACGGGTTCGACCCCCGTTCCCGGGACCAGGACAGGAAGCCGGCATTCTTACGAATGCCGGCTTTTTCTGTATCCGAGTTTGGAAAATTCTCTACTCAAAGTACTCGCCCTCCTCCTTTGCCGTGACAATCAACAAATTCGTGCTGGTCGCTTACCAATCGAAGTAGTTGTACGGTTCTGCCCATCTCTGCCTTTAAGAGACCAAGTCCACCTAACAACAATCGTCGTCTGTACCGTGTCTGTATTCATCTTGAATCAGCAGACTGGAAACGAAGTTCCTATCCTTTCGCCCTATAACGGAAAGGGACGGCTTATGCCGTCCCCGAATACAAAACGGCCTCCACTCTTTGGAATGGAGGCCGTAGATCTTTTATCTCAGACTAGCGTCTGTTCTAATCAGGGATTAGAAGAAACCGCAAGCAACGAAGCCGAGGGCAACGGAGATAACGATGGCGAGAACACCCGGAACGAAGAAGGCGTGGTTGAACACCCACTTACCGATGCGGGTCGTACCCGTGTAGTCCATCTGGACGGCGCCGAGGAGGGTCGGGTACGTCGGAAGAACGAACAGGGCGGACACAGCAGCGAACGTAGCAACGAGCATGTAGGAGTCGCCAGGGTTGGCGGCGGAAATGCCGAGAGCAGCAACGATAGCCGGGGTAATGGCCTTAGCCGTAGCAGCCTGAGAGTACAGGAGCATAGCAGCAACGAAGAACACGACAGCAAGGAGAGCCGGGTACTGAGAAACCGTACCAGCAGCGAGTTCCTTAATTTCGGTAGCATGGCCGGTAACGAACGTGTCACCCAACCAGGCCACACCGAACACGCAGATGCAAGCCGTCATACCGGACTGGAACACGGAGGACTGACCAACCTTGTTCACGTCGATGTGGCAGAAGAAAGCGATCAACGTGGCGATGATGAACATGAAGCACCAGATAGCGGCGTCACGCTTGACGATGACCGGGTCGATAAGGCCGACAGCCGGAGAAATAGCGGAAGCGTAGAGAACGACGCAGATCACACCGACGAGGAAGATACCGACGGAGAGCTTAGCACCGGCCGGAAGAGCCTTCTTTTCGCCAGCTTCAGGAGCCTTAACGAGCCCCTTGGCAAGACGTTCGAGGTAGACCGGATCCTTGTCGAGGTCCATCTGCATGATGAACTGCATGATGAAAGCGGTGAGCATGCAGCCGAGGAACGTGGTGATCGTCCAAATGACGAGCAGAACCGGGTAGGACCAGCCGAAGTTTTCGAGAACGCCGGACATGTAGATCACAGCAGCGGAAACCGGGGAAGCGGTAATAGCAATCTGGGAAGCAACAACGGCGATGGAAAGGGGAACGACCGGACGGATGTGCTGTTCCTTAGCAACTTCAACGATAACCGGGATCATGGAGAAAGCCGTGTGACCGGTACCAGCGAAGAAGGTAAGAACGTACGTGACGATCGGGGCGAGATAGTTAATCTGCTTGGGGTTACGACGAAGGACGCGTTCAGCGATGCGAACGAGGTAGTCGAGACCGCCAGCGAGCTGCATAGCAGCAATAGCAGAAATAACGGAAGCGATAATAAGGATAACGTCCCAGGGCACATTACCCGGCTTCATACCGAAGCCAAGACCGAGGACGAGCACGCCGGCGCCGCCGACGTAGCCGATACCGATGCCGCCGAGGCGAACACCGAGGAAGATCGCAGCGAGAACCACTACGAACTGAAGAACGATAGAAATATCCATGGTATTGGTCAACAGCCTTTATTGGTGGCTGTCTTATTTTTAGGTTTTATGTAGGAATGTATCGGGCTTGGAGAGCTTTATAACTGACCAAGCCGGATACTACCTAACGCTCTACCCCACAGAGCAAGCTCGGTGAGGTAGATCGTTTTATCAGCCTAAGCTAGTTAATTACTTAACGAACTTCGGGTTGATGAGGTTTTCGTACGTGAAGGTTTCATCCCACTGTTCCTGAGTGAGCATCTTCTTTTCTTCAACGACGAGCTGATGCAGAGACTTGCCAGTGAGGAAGCCTTCGCGAGCAACGGCAGCGCAGGGCTTGTAGCCGAAGTGCGGCTTCAAGAGCGTGACGATGCCGAGGGCGCCCATGACGAGGTCCTTGCAGTGTTCAGCGTTAACTTCGATACCATCGACGCACTTCGTGCGGAGAGCGTTACAGGCATTGGTCATAACCTTCATCTGGAGGTACAGAGCGTAGGAGATGACCGGTTCCATAACGTTCAGTTCAAGCTGGCCGGCAGAAGCAGCGAGCATGACCGTCGTGTCGAGACCGATGGCGAGGAAGGAAGCCTGGTTGGTAACTTCCGGGATGACGGGGTTGACCTTACCCGGCATGATGGAAGAACCCGGCTGGAGCTGCGGAAGGATGAGTTCGGAAAGACCCGTACGCGGACCGGAAGCGAGGAGACGCAAGTCGTTGCAGACCTTCGTCAGCTTGACGGCGAGGCTCTTCACAGCGGAAGAGAGAGCAACGTAGGAACCGCAGTCGCTGGTAGCAGCGATGAGGTCTTCGCTGTTCTTGAAGTCGAAGCCGGTAAGTTCGGCGAGGTACTTCGAAGCGAGAGCCGGGTAATCCGGGTGGCAGGTAACCGTGGTACCAATGGCGGTAGCACCGAGGTTGATCGTCAGGAGGTGCTTCTGAGCTTCCTTGATCGTGGCGATTTCGTCAGCGATCGTGAAGCCCCAGCCGTGGAATTCCTGGCCGAAGGACATCGGAACAGCGTCCTGGAGGTGGGTACGGCCCATCTTAAGAACGTCCTTCGTTTCTTCAGCCTTCTTGTAGAAGGAGGCGACGAGTTCTTCAACGGACTTCAGGAGGACGTTGGAGCGAAGGAGGAGGGAAAGGTGGAAAGCCGTCGGATACGTGTCGTTCGTGGACTGACCAAAGTTGGCATGGTCGTTCGGGGAGACCTTCTTGTCGCCAACGGGGAGACCGAGGTGTTCGCAAGCAAGGCCGCAGAGGACTTCGTTAACGTTCATGTTAACGGACGTACCTGCACCGCCCTGGAGCCAGTCGGTAACGAACTGGTCGTTGTACTTGCCAGCGATAAGCTGTTCAGCAGCCCAAATAAGAGCATCAGCGACATCGGCGGGAATCGTGCCGAGTTCCTTGTTGGCCATAGCGGCGGCCTTCTTCACGTAGCCAAAGGCGATCGGGAAGAACGGTTCCTTCTGCATGGCTTCTTCAGTGATGAAGAAGTTCTGCTTACCACGCATGGTCTGAACGCCGTAGTAGACGCCATCAGGAATTTCGAGTTCGCCAAGGAAGTCGCTTTCAATATGGGACATTTTAATTTGCTCCTCAAATAATCCCAGTGAACGGCGAGACGTTGTCGCGTCATTCACCTTCTTTGTTTCCTTGCCACCCTAAATTGGTCAGTGGGTAGCAAGGGGTCTGTGATAGTTTTCTCGGTCGGTGGTCGCCGACCGAGAAAAGCTATATCTACATATTACTGCCTAACCGGCTTGATGGGAATAGCCTTTTTTTGGGTAGGCAGAACCTTGTCGTAGCCGCGCATACCCTGTTCAGCCATCTTGCGACGGATGAAGGCGATCTGCGTCTTAAGAGGCAGTTCCTTCGGGCAGAAGTCGTGGCAAGCCAACAAGGACATGCAACCGAAGACGCCGGATTCGTCACCGACGAGTTCGTAGTAGTCAGCATCGTTACGCGTGTCGCGCGGGTCGAGACGGAAGCGGGCAATCTTGTTGATGCCAACGCCGCCGATGAAGTCCGGACGGATACGAACCGTACCGCAACCAGCGATACAGCAACCGCATTCCACGCAACGGTCGAGAACGTAAATGTCTTCGGCAAGCTGCGGGTCCATCGGAACTTCCTTCTTGCGAAGGTCGACTTCTTCTTCCTTCATGTGAACCCATGCTTCCATGCGTTCGGACATGTTGCGCATCCACTTACCGGTATTGACGGAAAGGTCACCGATAAGTTCGAAGGCGGGAAGCGGAGCCAACGTGAATTCCGTCGGCAGGTCGCGAGTCAGCGTACGGCAGGCCAAGCCCGGCTTGCCGTTAATCATCATTGCGCAGGAACCGCAAATACCGGCACGGCAAACGAAGTCGAACTGAAGGGTCGGATCCTGAGTGTCGCGAAGTTCATTAAGAGCAATGAACAGCGTCATCGAATCGGCTTCTTCCAATTCGTAGGTCTGCATGTGCGGCACGCTTTCAGGATCCTGCGGGTTGAAACGCAGGATGCTGATCTTCAGCATGCGGTGCTGCTTGGTTTTCTGTTGAATGTCAGCCATTTTGACGTCAAGCTCCAATATTAATCGTTCAGCGGTTCATCAACGCGTTCGTTCTTACCCTTGAGGCGCTTCGGAAGAAGGTGCTGGTAGGGCATAAGAGCGTCCTGGATCTGGAAGCGATCCTTGCCTTCGGCTTCCATCTTGGCGCGAATCGCGTCAACTTCAGCCTGGCGCTTGGCCGATTCCGGATTTTCGATGTAGTTCTTCACACCGTAGCCACGGAAGCCCGGCGGAAGTTCCATCTTGCTGATGTCCAACTTTTCGTAGGAGATGGTCGGAAGCGTATCGCCTTCCTTCCAAGACGTAATCGTACGGTTGAGCCATTCAACGTCGTTACGAACGCTGTAGTCTTCACGGTAGTGAGCACCGCGAGATTCCTTACGGGCCAAGGCACCGCAAGCAACGGTCAAAGCGACGCGAAGCATCTTCTGCGTGCGGTCGGCGTAGATGAGTTCGGGGTTAGGACCGATCACATCCTTGACGGGCACGTTGAAGGAACGCTTGTAGAGGTCTTCAAGTTCGGAAACCGCGGATTCCATATCCGGACCCTTACGGAAAATACCGATCTTGGTCGTCATGATTTCCTGCATACGGCTGCGGATTTCGAAAGCGTTTTCCTTACCGCCGTTCGTGGTGAACGACTTGAGGTGAGCTTCTTCCTTCGCAAGAGCGTCGTAAATCAAGGAAGCAGGAATATCGATAGCATTTTCAGGCTTTTCGCAGAAGTCAGCGATGTATTCGCCAACGATCATACCGGCCACAACGGTTTCAGCAACGGAGTTACCACCGAGGCGGTTGAAACCGTGCATGTCCCAGCAAGCGGCTTCGCCAGCGGCGAAGAGACCCTTCAGCGTGGGAGATTCACCGCTCGGCTTCGTGCGCACACCACCCATGGTGTAGTGCTGAGCCGGACGGACAGGCACCCATTCCTTCGTCGGGTCAACGCCGAGGAAGTAGTGGCAGATTTCGTAAACTTCGCGAAGCTTGTGCTTGATGTGGTGTTCGCCGAGAAGCGTAATGTCAAGCCAGATGTGTTCACCGAAACGGCTCTTAGCACCCTTGCCCTGAGCAATACGTTCTTCCATACGACGGGAAACCACGTCACGGGAAGCAAGTTCCTTCTTTTCCGGTTCGACGTCCGGCATGAAGCGGTGACCGTCGACGTCACGGAGCAAGCCACCGTCACCACGGCAACCTTCCGTCACGAGAATACCAGCCGGGAAAATACCGGTCGGGTGGAACTGAATGGCTTCCATGTTACCGAGCGTACCGACGCCGGAGTTAAGGGCGAGGTCGTAACCGGTACCTTCGCAGATCACGGCGTTCGTCGTGACGCGGTAGATACGACCAGCACCGCCAGTGGCGATAGCCGTAGCCTTGGAAACGTAGGCCATAAGTTCGCCGGTGATCAAGTCACGGACGATAGCACCGTAGCAACGCTTGCCATCGGTGATGAGATTCATGGCTTCAACGCGTTCGATAACCGGAACCTGTTCGGCAATGATACGGTCGGAAACAGCGTTAAGCATGGAGTGACCGGTACAGTCGGAGACATAGCACGTACGCCACTTCTTCGTACCACCGAAGTCACGCTGAGCGACGAGGCCAGCAGCTTCCTTACGTTCGGTAATCGTAACCTTTTCACCGTTAATAATCACCTGACGGTCACCCGGGGTGATACGGCTCCAAGGCACACCCCAAGCGGCGAGTTCACGCACGGCCTTCGGGGAGGTGTTAACGAACATACGAACGACTTCCTGGTCAGCACCCCAGTCCGAACCGCGGACGGTGTCACCGAAGTGAATGTCTTCGTTGTCGCCGACACCCTTAATAACGTTAGCAAGCGAAGCCTGCATACCACCCTGAGCAGCCTTAGAGTGGCTGCGCTTCGGCGGAACCAGCGACAGGACGATCGAGTCATGCCCGCGGCGCTTGGCAGCAACAGCCATACGCAAACCGGCAAGACCGCCACCGATCACGAGTACGTCGGTGTAGATAATTTTCATTTCCAATGGTCTCCTAGATCCAAAGACGATGTACACGAAGCGTCTGACTTTTGCCGCCGTCGTGTACGGGGTCAAGTTCGTTCATCTGTCCGAATCAGTCTCCGATCCGATTCGATCAAACTAGCCGAGGAGTCGTTGAGGAATGGCTCCAAAGCGAACTGATAAGAATGCGAGATTCTTATGACACACTTATAGCAGTTTTGCTTTTCAAGCGATCAAGAGATAGGTATTTATTGGGCACAAATCAAAGAATCGCCTATCTTTACTCTCGCGAACTCAAGAAAACTACGTATTTCTACGCAACCCTTTGGAACTAAAGGTCGTTCGAAATTCGGGCACTCTACCCGGCACTTTTTCTTGAAGTCACGCGAATTTTAATCTGTAGTTACTATTTGGTGCATTCGGGAATTCCCCTAAGTTTGAAAAAAATCAACAATTATTTAGTGCTTTACAGTCCGATCTTGTCCAAACCTTCAGTTTTCTAGGTTTTTTATCGTAGATATAGTTACTCTCCTTACTGCTATAATTATTATTTTTCGTTTTTCTGATCCTACTCCCTTCCCATCTACCCCCAAAGGGGTATAAACATTTCTCCCTAGTCCGTTGGTGACATAGGGGCTTCCGCCAGGCCCTGCGCCAAAGATACGTATTTCTACGCATATTCCGTTATTTCCAACTACCTTTTTCAGCGGTTGGATTTAGGTCAATAGTTTTCTTACCTCATTACAGAATTTGTAATAGGTTTTCCTTCTTTTCCTCCTGTTTTTCGATAGAATAGAACCGTTATCAACTAAGGAGAAAACTATGGCTTCGCAAATCATCGACACGCCGCGCGCTCCGGCCGCCATCGGTGCCTACTGTCAGGCCGTCGTTGCCGACCGTTTGCTTTTCACGTCAGGCCAATTGGGTCTCATTCCTGAAACCGGTGTTTTGGCTGACGGTGTCGAAGCTCAGGCTCGCCAGGCTTTCGCCAATCTCATTTCGATTTGCGAGGAAGCCGGTACTTCTCTTCAGAACGCTGTAAAGATCACCATCTTCCTAGCCGACATCAACGAATTCCCGATCGTCAACAAAGTCATGGAGGAGGTCGTTCCTGCGCCCTTCCCCGCTCGTTCATGTTTTGCCGTGGCCGCCCTCCCGAAAGCTGGCCGTGTCGAAATCGAAGCAATCGTGAGCCTCTCCTAACATTTATATATAGGCAGAGTCATGGCAACCCCGGTCAATAAAGAAAAAGACGGTGTCATTAAGGGCGAGAAACTCGCTCCGCTGTCGGAACGTCTGGCGAAGCTCGGCCTCGTCAGGGACTGGGATTTTGTCCTGCATCTTCCTCTGCGTTACGAGGATCTCACTTCGATTACGCCTATTGACTCACTCGAAGCCGGTCAGACAGTCCAAATAGAAGGGACTGTCATCTCACAAAAGTTCTTCACGACTTCTCGCGGCATGCAATTTACGGCTGAGATTCAAGATCCGACCGGTACCATGCGTGCCCGATTCGTTCACTTTTACCCGTCCATTCAGTATCAACTCGCCAAAGGTAAGCATGTTCGTCTATATGGCGAAGTGCGACTGAGCTATTACAACGATCTTGAGATGGTTCATCCCAAGGTCAAGACCGGAAAGTCTGCTGAAAGCGAACTCGATTCTTCGCTCACCCCGATCTATCCCGCGGGCGAAGGTATTCAACAAGGATGGCTACGCAAACGTATTGCCCGTGCTCTCCTTGATCTCTCGTTAAAGGATCCCGTCCCCAGCGATTACACGGAGAACCTGGGGCTCCCGCCTCTGGCTGAGTCTCTTAAATATCTCCACAATCCTCCGGCGGGTGCCGATGCCCTCGGTTTGCAGAATCGAAGCTGTCCGCAATGGCAACGTTTAATTTTTGACGAATTACTTGCACAGCAGATCACGTTGAAATCGACTCGAGAAGTTGCCTCGCAAAATGCAGCACGCGCTCTGTCCATCGGCAAATCCGAACTCATTAATAAGTTCCTAGAAACCTTGCCCTTCGATCTCACTCGTGCGCAAAAGCGTGTCGTCTCTGAAATCGAGGCTGACTTGAGTCGATCTGTACCCGCGCATCGTCTGATTCAAGGTGATGTGGGCTGTGGCAAGACCGTGGTCGCAACCCTTTCGATCCTTCGCGCCGTCGCCGACGGTCATCAGGCATCTTTGATGGCCCCTACGGAAATCCTCGCGGAACAGCATTACCGTAAGATTTATGCTTGGCTCGCTCCCTTGGGTGTCAATGTCGTTTGGCTTACTGGCCGATTGAAGCCCGCGGAAAAAAGAGAGGCATTGTCCAAGATTGCTAGCGGTGACGCTCAGGTCATCATTGGGACGCACGCGTTGATCCAAGCGGGTGTCACGTTCCATGACCTCGTTTTGTCGATTGTCGACGAACAGCATCGATTCGGTGTCTTGCAACGTTTGGCCTTACGAGTTCCCGGTCCAAACGGTCTGATTCCGCATTTATTAATGCTCTCGGCTACTCCGATTCCGCGTACGCTTGCGATGAGTTATCTCGCAGACTTGGAAGTATCTGTGATTGACGAACTCCCGCCTGGGCGCACCCCTATCATGACAAAGCTCGCGAGACTCTCTCGAAAAGAGGAAGTCTTGAGTGTTCTTCGATATGAAGTGGCTCAGGGACGTCAGGTTTATTGGGTCTGCCCGCTCATTGAAGAAAGCGATGCACTCGACTTAACACCTGCAACAACCTGCTTTGAAGAGTTGAAGGAAAAACTTCCGGAGCTGACGGTCGGTCTTGTTCACGGGGCTATGCCCGCCGCCGACAAGGAAGCGACGATGAAGGACTTCCAGCATGGAATCGTTCAGGTTCTCGTTGCAACGACAGTCATCGAAGTGGGCGTCGACGTTCCGAACGCGAGTCTCATGATCATTGAACATGCAGAACGCTTCGGGCTTGCTCAGTTACATCAGCTTCGCGGCCGAGTGGGCCGTGGGGCCGCAAAGAGTGCTTGTATTCTCCTTTATGATCCGGCTTTGTCCGAGATCGGTAAAGAAAGACTCAAGATTATTTATGAAAGCAGTGACGGCTTTGAGATTGCCCGTCGCGATCTCGAACTACGAGGCCCAGGTGAATTCCTGGGCGAACGTCAGTCGGGAATGCCTTTTCTCAGATTTGCTGACCTTGATCGAGACGAAACTCTTTTGACAACAGCACGTGACGTTGCTGTCAAATGGCTTCGTTCCGATCCCGATGCGGCGAACGCTTTTGCTCGCCGCTGGTTTGAAAGCCCGGAAGCTTTTCTCTCGGCTTAGAACTCGTCATATATTCATTACTTAATATATATCTTCATAGAGGTTAAACATGACTCTGACCGAACTTCGATACGTCATTGCCGTGGCTCGAGAACGCCATTTCGGTCGTGCAGCCGAATCCTGTTTTGTGAGCCAGCCATCTTTGTCGGTAGCCGTCAAGAAACTCGAAGAAGAACTCGGTGTCACAATTTTCGAACGCCGTTCTTCCGACATTGCCATTACGCCTATCGGCAATGCCATCGTTGAACAGGCTCAGCGCGTACTTGATGAAAGCCGTCGCATTACCGAAATTGCCCATCAGGGGCAGGATCCTTTGTCCGGTCCCCTTCGTCTCGGCATGATCTACACGATCGCTCCGTACTTGATTCCGGGTCTTGTTCGTGAGTTAAATACCAATTCGCCGAAGATGCGCTTCTACCTCGAAGAAAATTTCACGAGCGAACTCTTGAACCATCTTCGTACCGGCCAGATTGACGTTGCCATCATGGCCGACACGATTACAGATACGGGTTTCATGACTCAGGCCCTTTATCAGGAAGACTTCGTCGTTGCCGTTCCGTCCCATCATCCGTGGGTGAACCGCAATTACATCAACACAGACGAATTGAAGGATCAGACCATGCTCCTTTTGGGCGCCGGTCACTGCTTCCGAGACCAAATTCTCAGTGTCTGCCCCGACTTGGCCCGCTTTAATCTCAGTGCTAACGACGTTCAACATACGGTTGAGGGATCTAGTCTGCAGACCATCTGCCACATGGTGGCTCAAGGGCTCGGCATCACGGTTCTTCCTGCTTCCGCCATTCCTTACCTCGCCGTTTCATCAACGGGCTTGAAGACTATCAACTTCAAGAATCCGACTCCGAACCGACGCGTCATCATGGTCTGGCGTAAGAGCTTTACCCGCATGCCTGCCATCGAAGCTCTGGCTGAAGCTATCCGCAACGTTCAATTAAACGGCTGCTTCCAGCTTAACGAAGAGCCGGTTTCCAATTAATTGCCTATATATAAAAGTCCATTCATCATGTCAGAAGAACAACAACCGACAACTGCGCCGGATACGACGGTTCCTCTACGGGTGATCAGACCTGCGATTCGACGCATTCTGAAATCCGACAATCACATGGACGTGATTGTGCAGATCCTCCTTTCGCTTATGGTCGGGATCGGCTGCTACTTCATTATCGAACCCTTTCTAACCGCTATCGTCCTGGCTGCCATTTTGGCCGTCGTGACTTGGCCGCTTTATGTTCATGCCCGCTCCTCAATGGCAGGCGCTACGACCATGCCGGCACTCCTCATGGTAGGCCTTCTGATCGTTGTCGTTCTCATTCCGTTGAGCTTTCTCCTGATTGCCGTTGCTCAACAGATTCCGAAAGCAGTGGCAATTGGCCGTGAATGGATTGCAAGCGGTTTTTCAATGCCCGACTGGATCGTGGATATTCCCGTCGTCGGTTCCTGGCTTCATGAGCAACTCCTCTTTGCGTTGGATCCAGCCTCTTTGGCACCCACGCTCCAGAAGATTCTCGAACCGGTGACCTCCTGGGTACTCCATGCCGCCGTGAACGTGAGTAACGGACTATTCCAACTCTGCTTGGTGACCTTCATCGTCTTTTTCTTCTATCGTGACGGTCCTTGGTTCGCCGATCGCTGCCGTGATCTGATGGAACGAGTGAGCGGGGATCTCTCGCACGAACTCACCAACATCCTCGTTAATACGACGCGTTCCGTCGTTTTCGGGCTTGTCGGCACGGCCCTCGGTCAGGCCGTTGTCGCGAGTATCGGTTTCTGGATTGCCGACGTACCGGGTGTACTGATGCTGAGTTTCCTTGTCTTCGTCTTGTCCGTTGTTCCGATCGGACCTCCGCTCATTTGGGGGCCGACCGCGATCTGGCTTTATTCGACAGGTGATATAGGAATGGCGGTCTTTCTCGCGCTTTGGGGAACATTCGCAGTTTCGAGCGTAGATAACTTCTTGAAGCCCCTGCTCATCTCGCGCGGGGCATCGCTTCCGCTTGCTCTCGTCTTTCTCGGTGTTTTCGGCGGCGTGATCGCTTTCGGATTCCTCGGCTTGATTCTTGGCCCGATCCTTCTTGCCATTGGTTTGGCCATGCTCAAAGCCTGGTTGCGCTCACCAGACATTTCAGACGACAAATCGCTTCCCAAAACCTGACAGTTTTCTAAAACAGTCATTATTTAAAAACCGTAAAACCCGCTCTCCTAGGGAAAATACCTAGGGAGCGGTTTTTTTCATACTAAGCTAACAGAAAGCGATTTTTATCCCTTTTAAATCATACAGTTAACTTTTTATTACGTTTGTTTTCATTCCGTAGCGGATAGAAAAAATTTCTGCTCGCTTTAGTGAAAACCTTGAGGCGATTTTGCAATTCGACAGGCATACTAACGATATTGCAAAAAACCCTGTCTTTTCCGGAGAGAAGTCAGGGATTAGAAAATTAAAATCACTCATCTGGAGTTTTGATATGACAGTCCTTAGTTGGGTTGCCGTAGTCGTCATTTTTCTGACGATTGCTGCACTCGTTAAGCGCATGGAAACCCGCCTGGTTCTTATTACGGCCGGTCTCTTCCTCTGTTGCGTCAGCCTCGTTCCCCTGAACGGCCTCGACGCCTTTGCCAAGTCCATGACGAAGGGTAGCCTCATCACCGCAATCTGCGGCTCGATGGGTTTTGCTTTCGTTGCTAAGTACACGCAGTGCGACCGCGCTCTTGTGCATTACCTCGCCTCCCCGATTCATGGTCTCGGTGCTTTCCTTATCCCTGTTTGCACGGCCTTGACCTACTTCGTCAACATCGCTATTCCGTCTGCTGCTGGTTGTTCCGCTGCCGTCGGTTCCACGTTGATCCCCGTGATGCTCCGCGCTGGCATTAAGCCGGCTGCCGCTGCCGCCGCCGTCTTCGGTGGTACGATCGGTTCCTACCTCTCTCCGGGCACGTCTCACAATGCTTTCGTTGCCAACATGGCTCACATGGAAGTGATGGACTTCATTAACTTCCACGCTCCGTACTCTCTGATGGTCGGTGCTATCCTCGTTGTCGGTATTTTCCTTGTCTGCTTCTTCTTGGGCGACCACAAGGGTTCCGAAGATGCCAAGGTTGACGAATCCAAGCTTCAGAAGAACGACGAATCCTTCAAGCCGAATGTCATCATGGCTCTCGTTCCGCTCGTTCCTATCGTCATTCTCGTCGTTGGTAACATGTGGATCCCCGCTATCAAGATGGGTGTGGCTCAGGCTATGGTTATCGGTGCCATCGTCGCTCTCGTCGTTACCCGTTCCAACCCGTCCGAATTTACGAAGTCCTTCTTCAACGGCATGGGTAAGGGCTACGCCGATGTGATGGGTATCATCATCGCCGCCGGTGTCTTCGCTGCTGGTTTGAACGCTTCCGGTCTTATCGACGTCGCTGTTGCCGCTCTTAAGGAATCCAACGAATTCGCTCGCTGGGGCGGTTCCCTTGGTCCTTGGGCTATGGGTCTCATCATGGGTTCAGGTGACGCTGCTACGATGGCCTTCAACGAAGCCGTTACTCCGCACGCTGCTGAATTCGGCATGACCACCGAAGGTCTGGGCGGCCTCGCCTTCCTCTGCGGCGCCCTCGGTCGTACGAGCTCCCCGCTCGCCGGTGCTTGCATCGTCCTGTCCGGTATTGCCATGGTCAACCCGGTTGAAGTCGTCAAGCGCACCTGCTTGCCTGTCTTCGTTGCCGTGCTTGCCTGCGCTCTGCTCATGGTCTAATCTCCGAAGAACGCGTCCCTTTTCGAAGGGACGCGGACCAAAAGAAAAAACTCGGTTCGACGGTCTCCCGCTTCCGAGTTTTTTTCACGTTCAAAAAAAGGCACGGTTCAAAAAACCGTGCCTTTTTTGTTTGAGTTTCTCGCTCTTTAGATCTTCATGATCGTGCGACGATAGTGATTCATCTCGTCGATGCTTTCCTGAATGTCTGAAAGAGCCTGATGCTTCGTGGATTTCTGGAAGCTGCGAACGTGTTCCGGTGCCCAACGGCGAGCCAATTCTTTAAGAGTGGACACATCCACATAACGGTAATGGAAGTAGCTTTCCATACGGGGAAGCCAGCGAGCCATGAAGCGACGATCCTGGCCGATCGTATTGCCGCACATAGGACTCTTGCCTTCCGGCACGAATCGGCGGAAGGTTTCGATAAAGATATCCTCGCACTGACGTTCGTCGATCGTACTTGCCTTCACGCGATCCACGAGCCCCGATCGGGTATGCGTATCCGTATTCCATTGATCCATCGCCGCGAGCGTTTCATCGCTCTGGTGAATAGCAACCACGGGGCCTTCGTGAAGAACGTTGAGGTTCTTGTCGGTGATGATGGCCGCCACTTCAATGACGCGATTGACTTCTGGCTGAAGTCCCGTCATTTCCATATCGATCCAAATGAGGTTGTCTTCACTGTAGGAAGGATCGCGTTCGATATCCGTCATGTTGTCTTCTTCTCTGAATACTTGACTAAAAAACAATCGATCGGTTACCTGCAATAAGGCAGGTTTCGTCTCGATCGGTGATAATAGTATTTTAGTCTCCGACCTTAGCTTCGGTGACCCTCTTTTCTTCCCCTCTGCCCGTTTCATGATCGTCTCTGCCAGTTTTGTCGAACATGTATTTGTCTCCGTGACCGCTTTCTTCGTCATGATGGAATGCGCTCTCACCATCATGCAGACGCGATCGGCCGAAAAAGGTATTTATACGGTACCGGACGGTTTTGAAGACCGCATGACTTTGGCCGCCATTCGAAAGGCTGCAGACTATACGGGTGACCTGGCTCAGGCGAGTCTTCTTCTCACGATTTTCGGAGCCGTCTTCGCTCTTTTGATGACCTATGGACAGGGACTCACGGTCATCGCAGCCTTTACGACCACACTCTTTGGCCCCGGCCTCACCGCTCAGTGGGCGCTCGTCATTATCGTTCTCTTTTTGATGAGCCTGATCGAATTCCCATTCGGATGGTTTGCACGTTTTCGTGTCCAAGAAAGCTACGGCTATATGTTGGAGCCTCGATATCAGTGGATGCGTCGCAGTTTATCGGAAACGGCAGTCGGTCTTCTCTACATGTTCCCCTTCTTAGCCGTTGTTCTGTCGCTTTGCGAACTGGCCGAAAATCACTGGTGGTTCCTTCTCTGGATCTTCTGGCTAGGCTATCTTTTCTGGCGCTGGTACCTCACACGAGCCGAAAGCATTTTCTGGAACCGTCGTTGCCGTCCCTTTAGAAACGAAAAGGTGAAAGCATTCATCCGCGCTCACCTAGAACGGCTCGGCTATCAGATGGCCGACATTGTGATTATGGAACGCCCGAAACATTGGTCGCATTCGAACGTCATACTTGCGGGTCGAGGTAAGCGTACGACTGTCGTGATCTTCTCACATGCCGCACAGGTACTGACTGCCCCCGAATTGCTTGCCGCCGTCATGCACGAAATGGGCCACCGACACTATCACCACGGAGAATTACGAATTCTCTTTTATGCGATATTCGGTTTTGCCGCTGCTTACCTTGTGGGACATGCCTCCTATGATCCCGCCTTCTTCGAAGGCTTTGGCTTCTCGCGCGTGTTACTTGAAATCACCCCCGGCAACCATTCGGGCTTTACGCTGGCAATCGGCATTCTGACCTTCCCGATTTTCTTTTATCCCTTCCAGCCTTTGTCAAATTTGATGACGCGCCTGATGCAGTATCAGGCTGACCGTTATGCGGCCCAAATGACGGATCCCGAGATAGTGGTCGACATGATCTTCCGTCTTCATGAAGACAAGTCGCAGACCCTTTCGCCCTCGCGTCTTTATTCACTCTTTCACTACGAAAGACCGCGGGCAGGGATGCGTGTAGCCAAATTGAAGGAACTGCAGAAAAGCTGGAACCGTGAGAAACTCGACCCCGTCGCCCCCGTTTGGACCGGTACTTACGATCCGATCCACCGAGTGCGTACCGCTTTTGACGATTACGACGACGATCAACAAGGAAACTACTGATGGCCAAAAAGCCGCAACGCTCGCGCACCAAAGCGCAAGAACCCACCGAAGCAACGATTACCGGTTTGGTGACAGCCGGTCACGGACGTCACTATATGGTGACACTCCCTGACGGCACGACCCTCGAAGCGCATCGCCGCGGTAAGAAAGGTGACGTGGTCGTAGGCGACATTGTTCACTGCTCCGAAGCTCAGTCGGGAGTAGCCGCCATCGAATCGATCGAAGAGCGTCGCAATCTTCTTTACCGTTCCGACGAATGGCGAGTAAAGTCTTTGGCTGCCAACGTCGATCTGGTCGCCATCGTTTTTGCCTCCCGTCCGACCTTCAATCCGTGGTTCATCTGGAAGGCTCTGCTCGCCGCACATCAGGCCGGCATCCCCGCCGTCGTCATCCGCAATAAGAAAGAACTGACAGAAGGTGCCGAAGAAGCGAAGGTCGCCGTTGATCTTCTCACCTCAATTGGTCAGGAAACGCTGGAAGTATCGGCCGGTGCCGAACCCGACGAAACCCGCGCAAAGCTGATCGAACGCTTTGAAGGGAAAGCCGTTTTATTGGTCGGCCAGTCCGGCATGGGCAAATCCACCATTTTGAATCTCTTGGTGCCGCACGCTCAGGCCGCAACTCGTGAGTTCTCCGAAGCCCTCAATCTCGGTAAGCAGACCACCACGACCGCTCGCTGGTATGAAGCAAAAGAAGACGACTGGACCGGAAGCGTTATCGATACTCCGGGTTTCCAGGAATTCGGTTTGGCGCATTTGTCCTTGAACGACATTCTTCGTGCCATGCCCGACATCGCCAAACATATCGACGGGTGCCGATTCTTCAACTGTCGTCATTTGGAAGAACCGGGCTGCAGCGTCAAGGCCGCTGTAGAACGAGGCGACATTGATGAGGCACGTTACCAGTTCTACCGAGCTGTAGCGGCGCACGCGGATACTTTACCGCTCTAACGGTTTTTCTAAGGCTCTTTGCCTATTTCGGGCAAAAAATCGTTCTTTTTCCGCCATTTCGGTCTTAACGTCCGTATACTAGCCTTTCCGGCCGTCCCAATTTGAGAGAAAGTGGGACGGTCGATTTTTTCCTGCCCACACGAAAAAGAAGAAAAGATGGACTTTCTTTCGAATCCCACAGCAATTACGTTCATCGGCTATCTCTTATTGATGGTCGGTGTCGGCTTTTTTGCCTATAACTACACGAAGAACTACAACGACTACGTTTTGGGCGGTCGTAGCCTCGGCGGTCTGGTAACTGCCCTTTCGGTCGGCGCCTCCGACATGAGCGGCTGGCTTCTGATGGGATTACCGGGTGCAGTACTCCTTACCGGGATTTCGAGCATCTGGGTCGCCGTCGGTTTAAGCCTCGGTGCCTATATCAATTGGTGCATCGTCGCATCGCGTCTTCGTCTTTATACGGAAAAGACCCACAACGCGCTGACCCTTCCCGACTATTTCTCCCATCGTTTTGAAGACAAAAAGAATCTTCTTCGAATCGGTTCGGCTGCCGTTATTTTGCTTTTCTTCACCATCTATTGTGCGTCGGGGGTGGTGGCCGGAGCTCGTCTCTTTGAAAACACCTTTGAAATGAGTTACGGCACTGCACTCTTGGTGGGTGCGGCAGCGACGATCCTCTACGTCTTCTTCGGCGGCTTCTTGGCTGTTTCCTGGACCGACACGATTCAGGCCGCTTTGATGTGCATCGCTTTGATCGTGACGCCTTTGGCCGTCATGTATGACCTCGGAGGTTTTACAGCCGCTACGGAACGCGTTGCCAGTATCGATCCTGCAATGCTGAATATTCTTGAAGGTCAGACCCTGTTGGGAATCGTAAGTCTTCTGGCTTGGGGCCTTGGCTATTTTGGTCAGCCGCATATTCTCGTTCGGTTTATGGCTGCACGCAGCATCAAGGTGATTCCGGGAGCTCGTCGTATGGGTACGCTTTGGATGCTCTTTTGCTTGGCAGGTGCCGTCGGCGTCGGTTTCTTCGGTGCCGCTTACTTTGCCGAACATACGGATGTCGCAGGACTTGTCGCTCAAAACCACGAACGTGTCTTTATTGTGTTGTCGGGTCTGCTCTTTAATCCCTGGATTGCAGGTGTCCTGATGTCCGCCATTTTAGCTGCCGTGATGTCAACTCTTTCCTGTCAGCTTCTCGTTTGCTCGTCGACCCTGACGGAAGATTTCTACCGTACCTTCATTCGCCCCAATGCAGGACAGAAGGAACTCGTTTGGTTCGGTCGCCTGATGGTTCTCTTTATTTCCGTCGTCGCCGTTTGGCTCGCCCGCGATCCCGACAGCTTGGTGCTTTCGTTGGTCGCATACGCCTGGGCCGGCTTCGGCGCCGCCTTCGGTCCTGTCGTCATCTTGTCTCTCTGGTGGAAGCGCATGACTCGCAACGGTGCCCTGGCCGGTATGATCACGGGGGCCGTAACGGTTCTCGTCTGGCATCACTACGCTTGGTTCGGTCTGTACGAAATTCTCCCCGGCTTCGCTTTCGGACTCGTAGCCATCGTCGTGACCAGTCTTCTTGATAAGAAACCCACGCCCGAAATGGAAAAAACCTTTGACGAAGTCGAAAGTCTCGTCAAGGCCGGCTAAAGTCTTCGATTTTTCACTCCTGACGCCCGATTCAACGCCGAATCGGGCGTTTCGTTAAAATAAAAAAATCGTTTTTATTCACCTACCGTTTTTCGCCCTTTCAATCCCTTATGCCTCGCACTCCATCCCTCGAAGCACAACGCCGTGAGCTCATGTATATCCTCAATCATCTGACAGGGTATTCCAGTACAGCCGACCGCGATCTTCTAGAGGCCCGCCTCAGGGCACTCGTTGTCGAGGATAAGACACCCGCGTTTTACGATATGGTCGAGGATTGCTTCAAGCGTTTACATCAGACGAATCCCATGCTCGTCGAAGAGGCTCGAGGTTACTTCTTCGGTCTTCTGAATGAAGTGAAGTACGAACTTCGCACAGA
Organism: Sutterella sp.; assembly: GCA_020025965.1. Taxonomy (GTDB): domain Bacteria; phylum Pseudomonadota; class Gammaproteobacteria; order Burkholderiales; family Burkholderiaceae_F; genus Sutterella. Next base: position 4,639 of record JAHHRG010000028.1, on the reverse strand, counting down.
AACCGAAACTACCACGCTTATGTCGGTCGGCCTGATGTTGACTTCCATCTTCAAGATCGAACCGCCGGATATCGAAATCAACGAAGAAACGGCCGAAGCGTTGGTCGCGCTCTTAAAGAAGCACTACATCAACCCGAAGGCTCGCATTGTCGTACACCACGAATTACTTCGCAGCAATCAGGGTCCCATCAACAGTATGGAAGCCGGCCATCCGCTCATTCGCCGTATGCTGGCCTCCAAGTCGGTTCTTTATAAAGACGAACGTTTGGCCGTATCCGAAGAACTCGTTGACCCGATTCTCCAACAGGAAAAAGAGCGCAATTACGGGCTTTACCTCTTGCATGCGGTCATCACCGTTACCGTACCCAAGGGCGAACTCACCATGGTTCATCCTCATCACTGGACACAGACACCGATGGAGGGGAGTACCCGCCTCGCCGACTACGACGGGAATCCTAATTTCGACCTTAACCGCATCACGAAGAATCCCTGGTGTCAGGAAGCTGCCGAGGTGTTCCGCGACAACACCCGCAATTACAACGTAATTGTGGCTGAACCCTTCCCGCTCGTTCGCGGTGTCGACTTTCTCGAGCAAATCATGGCTCCCTTGCGTTTGGCACCGTTTGTCATGAATGCCGTTCATACGATCGGTTGTTCACCGAGTTCCTTGGTTGCTTCGATTGCAATCTTTTGTTCACGTCCCGATGCCAAGAAGTTCTACACGCAGGAAATTCGTATTGCTCTTGCACGGTTTACCGACAAAGCTCACCCGTTCTCCGGGGACTGCATCGCCATTCAGGACACGTCCCTCAATGTCAATGTCATCGGCAACAATTTGGAAGCGACCTTGAAGGCGATCGGAGTCAAGAATCTCGTCTTCCATCAGGACTATCGTTACTATGAGGAAGAAGAAGGACCTAGAGGGCGTATTTTTGTGAACCCCTACGGCGTATCAACGTCGCTTTCCTCGATCGCCGAACTTGGCCTTCCTCCCGTATCCGAACACTTGTTGAATTAGTCTTAAAGCAACAAACAAAAAAGCCGGAGATTCTCAAATCTCCGGCTTTTTAGTACCCGTCGGATAGCGCCCTGTTTTAGAGCGCCTCTCCCGTAAGCTTAGTTAGCGGTTTTCTCAACGCTGAACGTGAGATGACCGTCCTTTTCGTCCACAACGATCGTGTCGCCAGGCGCTGCACGGCCTTCGAGAAGAAGACGTGCAAGTCCGTTTTCGACGTGTTCCTGAATGGCACGCTTCAAGGGACGAGCACCGTAATGCGGATCAAAGCCCACATCGGCCACACGGACAATTGCAGCTTCCGTTACCTTGAGACCGATATCCTGAGCGGCCACGCGTTCGCGCAGACTTTCAAGCTGAATATCGGCAATACGACGGATCGCATCGCTTCCCAAAGCATTGAACACCACAATTTCGTCGATACGGTTGATGAATTCAGGACGGAAGTGTTCGCGCACTTCGGTCATCACGGCGTTCTTCACGCGATCGTGAGATTCGCCGATCATGTCCTGAATTTCAGACGCTCCCAAGTTCGACGTCATGACGATCACCGTATTCTTGAAGTCGACCGTACGACCCTGACCGTCCGTCATACGACCGTCGTCCAAGACCTGCAGAAGAACGTTGAAAACGTCGGGATGAGCTTTTTCCACTTCGTCCAGAAGAATCACCGCATACGGATGACGACGGACGGCTTCCGTGAGATAGCCGCCTTCTTCATAGCCGACATATCCCGGAGGCGCACCGATCAAACGTGCCACGCTGTGCTTTTCCATGAATTCGCTCATGTCGATACGAATCATGGCATCTTCCGTGTCAAAGAGGAATTCGGCCAAAGCCTTCGTCAATTCCGTCTTACCCACGCCCGTGGGACCCAAGAAGAGGAAGCTGCCGTAAGGACGATTCGGATCCGAAAGTCCGGCACGCGAACGCAAAATCGTTTCGGCCACGCGCTTGACGGCTTCCTTCTGGCCGACAACACGCTTCTGAAGCGCCTCGCCCATACCGAGCAGTTTCTGACGTTCGCCTTCCATCATCTTCGCCACCGGAATACCCGTAGCGCGACTGACGACTTCTGCGATTTCTTCAGCACCCACAGAGGTACGCAGGAGATGAGGCTTATCAACCTGACCCGTTTTTTCGGCGGTTTCAGCCTTCTTCAGACGTTCTTCAAGTTTCGGCAAAACGGCGTACTGCAATTCGGCAAGCTTTTCGTACTGTGCCGAACGCTTGTACTCTTCCATCTTTTGGCGAGTACGGTCGATTTCGTCGCGCACGCTCTTGGCCCCCAGGGCTTCGCTCTTTTCTTTCTTCCAGATTTCTTCAAGATCCGAATATTCGCGCGAGAGTTTCGCGATTTCGTCTTCAATAATCTGAAGGCGCTTCTTGGAGGCGTCGTCCTTTTCCTTCTTGACTGCTTCACGTTCGATCTTCAACTGAATCAAACGACGATCAAGCTTATCGAGAGCTTCAGGCTTACTGTCAATTTCCATCTTGACACGAGCTGCCGCTTCGTCGATCAAGTCAATAGCCTTATCGGGCAAGAAACGATCCGTGATGTAGCGATGCGAGAGTTCCGCTGCGGCCACAATCGCAGGGTCGGTAATTTCGACGCCATGATGAGCTTCATAACGTTCCTGCAAACCGCGGAGAATGGCGATCGTATCTTCAACGGACGGCTCGTCAACCAACACCTTCTGGAAACGGCGTTCGAGTGCCGCATCCTTTTCGACATACTTTCTGTATTCATCCAGGGTCGTCGCACCGATCACATGCAGTTCGCCGCGCGAGAGCGCAGGCTTCAACATATTGCCGGCGTCCATCGAACCTTCCGTTTTACCGGCACCCACCACTGTGTGGAGTTCGTCGATAAAGAGAATGATGCGACCGTTGTCGGCCACAACTTCTTTGAGAAGTTTCTTCAGACGTTCTTCGAATTCGCCACGGTACTTGGCACCAGCAATCAGCCCCGCCATATCGAGTGACAACACTCGCTTACCCTTCAGACTGTCGGGCACTTCGTTATTGACAATACGCTGAGCAAGCCCTTCGACAACGGCCGTTTTACCGACACCGGGTTCACCGATCAGTACGGGGTTATTCTTACTGCGGCGCTGCAAAATCTGCATCGTGCGACGAATTTCATCGTCACGACCGATGACGGGGTCCAATTTTCCCTGACGCGCACGTTCCGTTAAGTCAACCGTGTATTTCTTCAAGGCTTCGCGCTGGCTTTCCGCATCGGGATTGTCAGCGGTTTCGCCACCGCGCACAGTCTTCACCGCCGCTTCCATGGCGGCACGCGTAAGACCCGCTTCGCGAGCAAGGCGCCCTGCGTCACTGCGATCGTCCGACAAAGCCAAAAGGAACATTTCGGTCGAAATGAACTGATCGCCCACTTTCATGGCCTCTTTTTCAGTGAGGTTCAAGAGTGCAATCAAATCGCGAGACACCTGAATGTCACCGCCCGTGCCCGAAACCTTCGGGAGCTTTTCAACCGCAGCGTTCACTTCGCGGGTAAGACCCGAGACATTAACGCCGGCACGTTCCAAGAGCGAACGGCTCGAGCCTTCGTTATCGGCCAGAACGGCCGACAGAAGATGCACAGGCTCCATGAACTGGTTGTCATGAGCCAAGGCTAGGGATTGTGCCTCACTCAAGGCTTCCTGGAATTTTGTGGTCAATTTGTCCTGACGCATGTTTACTTAATCCTCCGTTGGGGCGTCTTTACGTCAGACGCCTCTAACTTATCTGTCCTTTCTTATATGGGGGAGGTTTCAGAGTTTTCAAGGACAAAAAGACCCTGTAGTTGTTACGTACTTTGTCTATAAGGTCTATTTCACTGACCACAAGCGGTGGTGTTTCAGTATTAATGAATTGCCGTCATCTTGATTTTCTATCCCGAGCTATCGTTCGGAACACGCCGGTTCGCAGCACTGATTCCGTCAGGCTGAGTTACCAAGAACGGCTCGTTCAAAAGCGTGCAAAACATCTCATCGGCAAGGCGACCCATTCGAGCCTCAAAAGACGAAACGACGGTGTCGACTAAAGACATGAGTTCCTTCTGCCGAAAAACTTTGCGCTTTGAGTCTCTGTCTTTCGCGACTATTACGGATAGAAAAACATAATAAAAAGCCGCCACTTTTCGTCTAAGAAAAATGACGGCTTTGGTCAATCGGAAAAGATCCCGAACGAACTTTAGGCAAAGATCGCGTGGAAGATAGCGCGATAAATCGTCCATCCGGCCCACGTCGCCAAAAGGCTCGTTGCAACGTGAAGCATCACGTGCGTTCCGGCACGCAGAGCTTCACCGGCCATCAGAAGTGAAAAGGCTTCACCCGAAAAAGTGGAGAAGGTCGTGAGCCCTCCTAAAAAGCCCGTAATCACAAAAAGTCGGACGATCGGCGAAAGGGACGGCGTTGTCGCCGTCCAAGCCAAGGCCAGACCGCAGAGGAAACCGCCCAGCGTATTCGCGGCATAGGTTCCCAAGGGGAACCAGGACAATACGCCGTTCAACTTATAGGAAAGCGCCCATCGCAACGTGGCGCCGTTCCCGGCACCCGAGCCAACGGCGAGCGTTACCAACCAAATCGGTCCGTCCTTAGTCATCATCTCCTCTTTTGA
>JAHHRG010000027.1 GCA_020025965.1 Sutterella sp. | reverse complement strand
GCTGCCGGCGGTCTCGACTGCCTTCTCCAGCTCGCCGAACGCCTGCTCCGCAAGCATCCGCGCGCCATCTGCTTCCTGGCTCCGTACATCTGCTGGTTCCTCGCTCTTCTCTGCGGTACCGGCCACGTCGTGTACACGATGCTTCCCATTATTTATGACGTCGCCATCAAGAACGGCATTCGTCCGGAACGTCCGATGGCCGCTTCCACGATTGCTTCCCAGATGTCCGTTATCTGCTCGCCCGCTGCCGTGGCTGCCGTGTCGATGATTTCTCTTCTCGACGGCTTCCAGGTCGGCGGCCAGCCCTTCGGCTTCGTGCAGCTCTTCAGCATCGTGATCCCGGGCGCTATCGTCGGTATCTTCATGATCGCCGTCTTCTCCGTCTTCCGCGGTAAGGACCTCGACAAGGACGAAGATTTCCAGAAGCTCGTTTCCGATCCTGAACAGCGCAAGTACGTCTACGGCGAAACGACCACCCTTATCGGTGTGAAGTTCAAGCCCGAACAGTGGTTCTCCCTCTGGATCTTCCTCTTCACGGTGGCTGCCGTGGCCGTCTTCGGCATGTTCCCCGAACTTCGCCCGATCGTCGGCGGCAAGAAGCTCTCCATGACGCTCTTGATCCAGATGTTCATGCTCTCTTGCGGTGCTTTGATCGTCATGTTCTGCAAGACGAAGGCTTCTTCCATCGCCAAGACCCCTGTGTTTAACGCCGGTACGGTGGCTATCACGGCCGTCTTCGGTGTGGCTTGGATGGCCGATACGATGTTCTCCGCTCACTTGAACGACATGAAGGAAGTTCTTGTTGAACTCGTTCGCCAGTATCCGTGGGCCTATGCTCTCGTCATGATCCTGACTTCGAAGCTCGTTAACTCTCAGGCTGCCGCCGTTGCTACGATCGTCCCTGTCGCTCTTTCGATCGGCGTCAATCCGGGCCTCATCGTTGCCTGCGCCGCTTCCTGCTACGGCTACTACATTCTTCCGACCTACCCGTCCGACTTGGCCGCCATTCAGTTCGACCGCTCCGGTACGACGCATATCGGCCGCTTCGTGATCAACCACTCCTTCATCCTGCCGGGCTTGATCGGTGTGTTGACCGCTACCGCCGTCGGTTATGTTCTCGGTATGGTCTACGGTTACATCTAATCCGTCCGCGTTCATTTGTGAGGACACTTGAACCTCACGTGATGAATTAAGCAACCGCACTAGAAAAAAGGGAGAAGATTTCGATCTTCTCCCTTTTTTCGTGACGTACAACATCAAATCTTCGACCAACAAAAAAGCGGCCGTAGCCGCTTTTTTTACCTAATCGTATCGTTCGATCAGAATTCCTGTCCACTTGGTTTGGGCATGCGCCCCTGAAGACGGAAACCGCACTCCGAAGCCCAGACAGCCATTTCCAATCGAGTATTAAAGTTGAGTTTCTTGAGAAGATGCTTGACATGCACCTTAATTGTCGAAGGCGCAATGCCGAGTTCTTCGGCGGCTTCAGGATTGGTCAACCCCGAAGCCACGCAACAAAGGACGTCTTGTTCGCGGTCTGTCAAGAAATGGAAATAACGTTCGTCAACCGTCGTCACCTGACCGCCACGAAGACGAGCCGCCAACGCAGAGGTCACCTGTTCGCTCGCAGCCATACCGCCGCGAGCGGCCATTTCCATCTGTTCAAGAAATTCGGCTGGAGAAATTGTGCGTAACAGATAACCGTTTGCGCGGAGACGAATCGCTCGCATCAGTAATCCCGATTGTTCAGGCGAGCTTAGGATCATAATGACACGGACGTCTTTATGATGCGCTTTTACTTCCTGAAGAAGACTGAGTGCATCATAACTTTCCGCGTCAAGGCTGATAACGTAAAGGTCTGGATCCAGAGATAGCAAAGCCAAAGCGGATTCTTTTGAATCAGCCTCACCTACGACCTTGAAGCGCGAATCACGCGTCAAGACATCAGCCATTGCCATTCTGAAGAGAGGATATTCATCAACCAGAACTACACTCGGCAGACCTTTTTCCATTCTTTTATTTTCCTAATTAATCGAAGTTTTCGACAGTCTTCCAGAGCAGTTCGCAACCGATCATGAAGTCGGGTAATTCCATTTCTTCATAAGGGTTATGCGAGCCGTTCTGGTTAGCGACGAAGATCATAGCAACAGGGATGCCCGCTGCGCCAATAACGGCAGAATCATGTCCAGCTCCGGAGGGAAGGCGCATACACGGAATTTCTGCCTTTTCAGCGGCTTCTACCAAGCGATCGGAAAGTTCTGCATTCACATGGCCCGGTGCCGTGTACAGAGCCTTGTCAAAGTCAAAGCGAACACCGCGGTCCTTTTCGAGCTGAGCGGCTTCAGCAAGAAGAAGCTGATGGAAGCGTTCGGCTGTATCGGCAGAGAGGCTTCGCATATCGACTGTGAAGGACACTTCTCCCGGAATCACGGAGATGGCAGCGGTAGCGGCCGTACGAATGACCCCGACCGTAAAGACAAGATCTTCACCCTTATCAAGCCATTCCTGCCAATGAGCTTCCATACGGCTCAAGAGAGCGGCAGTAGCCATCACCGCGTCATGACGGAATTCCTTGTTGACAGCGCCCGAGTGAGCGGTCTGACCGTGGCAAACGACGTTCTTATGACGAACATTACCGCGAATGCCCGTCACAACACCAACGCGGATGTCCTTATTAGAAGTGAGCGTCGGCCCCTGTTCAATATGGAGTTCGACGAAAGCCCCAACTCGACTCGTGTCGATCACCGGTTCGCCTGTCGTCAGAGCATAGGGATCAAGGCCACAAGAGGAAATACAGTGACCGAGCGTGGTGTCGAGCGAGCGGTGACGCAACGCGAGGTCATTATTGGTAAGGCGACCCATCATACCGAGAGAACCGACATATGCTTTACCGAAGAAGGAGCTTTCTTCGCAACGCATCATGAGAACCGTAAAGTCGCGTTGAGGCTGGTAGTTGATATGGCGCATCCACCAGGCTACGGTCAGAGCAGCCGTGATACCAGCGAGACCGTCATAGTTACCGCCCTGCGGAACGCTATCGGCGTGGCTACCCGCCACGAAAGCTGGAAGCGAACGATCCTTACCCGGCAGAGTCATCCAGACATTACCAGCCTTGTCGACCGTAATTTCAAGGTCGAGCGTGCGACCAAGACCCTGCAGATACTGCAGAACTTCGGTTTCCAATTCGCTATAACCCTGACGCGTGACGCCGAGGGTATCGGCAGACATACGGCGAACGGTATCAAAGATAGCCTTAGCGTATTTAAGGCCCTGGATCTGAATGCCGGGATGAACAGACATATTTTCTCCTTCAATCTAAATGAGTGAAACTGTTGAATGGAGCAATACCTTGTCCCGTCCGACAGCTTTTTTCATGGTCATTTATTCATAGTACCTAGCCTCAAAAAATTCTGACCTTCTACCCCCATAGTATTAGTACCAAGAAAAGTTCGAAAGATTGATTCAAACCAAACCTCACCACCCATCTTCACATTTCTATCAAGGGTTTACCCTTGCAATCCAAGCGTTTATACCCATATCTTTCTGACACTGCCTCCTCGATAATATTGTCGACATTTAGCCATGCACCCAAAGCTGATTGATGCACGCTAAACATTTAGATCCCATTAACGTGTTGTAAGAAATACAAGAGGAATATTAAAAATGACTTGTACCTGCGCATACAACGAACAGCTCGTCGAAATCCGCCGCCACCTCCACAAGACCCCTGAAGAAGGCTGGTCTGAATTCACGACCACTGCTTTCATTGTCGGCAAGCTTCGCGAATACGGTTACGACGTTCTTCTCGGCAAGCAGGTTATCAATCCTGAATACTGTCTCGGCCGCAAGATGTCCGTCGTTAAGGCCGGTATCGATTTTGCCCGCCAGAACGGCGTTAGCGAAGAACTCCTCGCTCAGATGGACGAATTGACGGGTTGCGTCGGTGTCATGGATACGGGTCGTCCGGGCCCCACGCTCGCCGTTCGCTTTGACATCGACTGCGTACCTGTTACCGAAGCGACTACCGATGACCACCTCCCCGCCAAGGAAGGTTTCGTCTCCACTCGTTGCGGTCTGATGCACGGTTGCGGTCACGATGCCCACACCTCCACGGGGCTCGCCCTCGCTCACTGGTTCGCCGACAACAAGGATCAGTTCCGCGGCAAGATCAAGTTCTGCTTCCAGCCGGCAGAAGAAGGCGTTCGCGGTGCTGCCGGTATGGCTGCCTCTGGCGTTCTTGACGATGCCGACTACTTCCTCGGTGCTCATATCGCCATGATGTGCAAGTCCGGCGAAGTCTCCGTCAACCCGTACGGCTTCCTCTGCACGACCAAGATGGACGTCACTTTCTCCGGTGCTCCCGCTCACGCCGGTGTCGAACCGAATGCCGGCCGTAACGCCATGGCTGCCGCTTGCAACGCTGTCGTTCAGCTTCTCGGCATTGCTCGCCACGGTTCTGGCATGACTCGTGTCAACATTGGTCAGCTTACCGCCGGCTCTGGTCGTAATGTAATTCCGGCTTCTGCCAAGATGGTGATGGAAGTTCGCGGTGAAACGGGCGACATCAACCAGTATATGTACGATTCTGCCGTCAACATCATCAAGGGCTGCGCTCTTGCTCAGGGTTGCGAATACTCCATCGAAAAGATGGGTGAAGCTGTTGACCTGACGAACGACCAGGAACTCGTCGACATTCTCGCCGCTGCTGGTGAAGAAGTCGAAGGCATGACCGTTCGTAAGGATCCGATGAACTTCGGTGGCTCCGAAGACGCCACCATTCTTGCCCGTCGCGTCCAGGCTCACGGTGGTAAGGCTGCTTTCTTTGTGCTTGGTGCCGACCGTCCGTCCGGCCACCACACGTCGAAGTTTGACATCGACGAAAAGGCTCTCGCTCCTGGCTTGGCCGTTTGGGCCGGTGCGGTTTCTCGCATCCTCAAGTAATCGATTAGCTTATCAATAAGCCAGTGGAGCGAACCGTACAACGCGGTTCGCTCCTTTTTGTTTTAGAATATGGGCATTTTCCGTTCCTGCTCACTGTAGTGAGAGTTCGGACACGTACAATCAATCAACAAAGTATGCGGCAGTGAGGTCGCCTGCGTTTAGATCGCATGGCTATATTCCCCTGCTCGACATCATCAGCAAAAGGACAATCATGTCAGGTCATTCCAAGTGGGCCAATATTCAGCATCGTAAAGGTCGTCAGGATGCCAAGCGCTCCAACCTCTGGACGAAGCTCGTTCGTGAAATCATCGTTGCCGCCCGTATGGCTGGCGGTGACCCCGACACCAATTCCCGTTTGCGTTTGGCGCTCGTCAAGGCCCGTGCCGGCAATGTGCCCAAAGACACGATTCAGAACGCCATCCTCAAGGGTACCGGCCAGCTCCCGGGTGTGACCTATGAAGAAGTCCGTTACGAAGGCTACGGTACGGGTGGTGCCGCCCTTATGATCGAATGTACGACTGATAATCGCGTTCGTACTGTGGCTGACGTTCGTCATGCTCTCACGAAGCACGGCGGCAATCTCGGCACCGAAGGTTCCGTTGCTTTCATGTTCCAGCACATCGGTCAGTTCTTCTTCGCCCCTGGCGTTACGACCGAAGATGCCGTCATGGAAATTGCTCTTGAAGCTGGAGCAGAAGACATCGTCGCCGACGACGACGGTTCTATTGAAGTCACTTGTGATCCTGCTGCTTTCGACGCTGTTCAGAAGGCTTTTGATGATGCCGGCCTTGAACCCGAAGTAGCCGAAATCACCTACAAGGCCATGAACGAAACGAAGCTTGAAGGCGCTGACGCTGAAAAGATGCAGAAGATTATTGACGCTCTCGAAGACCTCGACGACGTTCAGCAGGTTTACACTTCCGCCACGTTTGATGACGACGAAGAATAATCTTTCTCGCTCATAGTTCCTGAAGGCTCGACAGTTTTCTTTCTGTCGGGCCTTTTCTTTACCGTCAAACGGGACAACTATCCCGACGGGCGGTACAATATGGCAACTTTATTCGGCACACCGCTCATTTCGAGCGACGTGTTTTATATATTGGGAGTAGCCCTCCCTGTTCGATAGTTTTATCGAACACTTTACACCTGAGAGTCCTAAAAAATGAAACTTCTCGTTGTAGGTAACGGCGGCCGTGAACACGCGCTCGCCTGGCGTCTCGCTCAGAGCGATCGTGTCACCAAGGTTTTTGTTGCCCCGGGTAACGCTGGTACAGCTTTGACCGCAGGTCTTGAAAACCTGCCGATCACCGATCTCGACGAACTGGTCGAATTTGCCAAGACCAACGACATCGCCTTTACTCTTGTCGGCCCGGAAGCTCCGCTCGCCGCCGGGATTGTTGACAAGTTCCGTGCTGCCGGCCTTCGCATCTTCGGGCCGACCAAGGCTGCTGCCCAGCTCGAAAGCTCCAAGGACTTTGCCAAGGCTTTCATGAAGCGTCACAACATCCCGACCGCAGACTACGAATCCTTCACCGATCCGGAAGCCGCTCATGCCTACGTCACGAAGAAGGGTGCTCCGATCGTGATTAAGGCCGACGGTCTTGCCGCCGGTAAGGGTGTTGTCGTTGCCATGACCGAAAAGGAAGCACACGATGCTATCGACATGATGCTCGAAGGCCATCAGTTCGGCAATGCTGGCGCCCGCGTCGTCATTGAAGACTTCCTCGACGGCGAAGAAGCCTCCTTTATCGTGATGGTTGATGGAGAACACATCCTCCCGATGGCCACTTCTCAGGACCACAAGCGTTTGCTCGACCATGACGAAGGTCCCAACACAGGTGGCATGGGCGCTTACTCCCCGGCTCCGGTTGTCACTCCAGACATCCACGCCAAAGTCATGCGCGAAATCATTCGCCCGACTGTCGAAGGCATGGCACGCGACGGCATCAAGTACACCGGCTTCCTTTACGCCGGCCTCATGATCTCTAAAGATGCCGAAGGCAAACCCGTCGTTCGTACGCTTGAATTCAACTGCCGCATGGGCGACCCGGAAACGCAGCCGATCCTCATGCGCTTGAAGAGCGACTATTCCCTCATCGTTGAAGCTGCCATCGACGGTAAGCTTGACGAAATCGAAGTCGAATGGGATCGCCGCACCGCTCTCGGTGTCGTTTGCGCCGCCCGTGGTTACCCGGCCGCTCCGGAAAAGGGTGCCGTGATCGAACATCTGCCGGAAAACACCGCCGACAAGATGGTCTTCCATGCCGGTTCCAAGATGAACGCAGAAGGCAAGCCCGTCGTTTCCGGCGGTCGTGTTCTCTGCGTCGTCGGCTTGGGCGAATCCGTCGCTTCTGCTCAGAAAACGGCTTACGAGGCCGCCAATGAAGTGAAGTTCGACGGCATGCAGATGCGCTCCGATATCGGTTATCGTGCCATCAACCGCTAAACGCACATTCGGGATTTTTGTCCCATAATCGACTGAGACCGCTTTCCTCTCGGAAAGCGGTCTTTTTTTTTGTGAAAAAGTGACAAGCCAAGCCCTTTCTCAGCAACTCAAGCTATACTAAATTCACAAGTCATCGCCGAGTCTGTCAGCGATATCACACTCTTTCACAGTTTTTGTCTTCAATGCGTTTCAAACTGTCTCTTCAGTCCATTGTCACCGTCATGCTCTCTTTGACCCTGACGAGTATGCCCGCCTTATCTGCGGACATTGCAGGACCGTTCTCCTATCCTGCTGGCTTGCTTTATGCGCCCGCCACACTGACACAACCCGTGGGCGACTATGCTCAGATCGGGATGAATCGAATTTTTCTCGAAGATACGACGCTGTACGATGTTGCTTCACTCACTGGTGCCACACGTCTTCGTGAAGGGACAGGAGACTTCGAACGCGATACGCTTTGTCTCTCGGGAACAGAAAATGGCCGCCCGCTGATTGTCTGGTTTATCGCAACAGACACCGACAAGGTGACGGAAGTTCAGACGGAATGGGTCGGCGAGAAAGAAGTTCCCGAATACTGCCGCCCCCTTGAAGCCAATCGTTTACCCGTTCGTCTCGGTCGCATCGGGCTCGGTATGAGCAAAAAAGAAGTGGCCGATTTGATCGGTCCTTCGTCCTATGTTGACAATGCCGGTTGGCACTATTGGTTCAGTCAGCGCTTCATGCGTAATGAGAAAAACCTTCAGGAGCTCGAACTCAATTGGCTAGCTCTTCGTTTTGATGATAAGGCCAGAGTCGAACGAGCCTTCATCTCTCAGGTGACGAACCTATGATTACCCCCGAACTCCGTCGAGGTTTCGGAATCTTAGGCGGAACCTTCGACCCAGTACATTCGGGGCACATCTCCCTGGCCAAGGCGGCCATGGCGGCCATGCCGCTCACTCGCGTGGAATTAATCCCGGCGGGAGAGCCTTGGCAAAAGTCCGGTATAACTCCCGGCATTCACCGCTTGAACATGCTGCGTATTGCAGTAGAATGTGAGCCTCTTTTAAGAATCAACACGATGGAACTCTGCCGACTCGGTGCAACCTATACGATTGACACCGTTCGCGAGCTTCGTCATGAGGTCGGCCCCGCCATGCCGCTCGTTTTGATTCTCGGCATGGATCAGTGGACGAATCTGTCGACCTGGAAGGATTGGCAGCGCCTCACGGACTATGTACATCTCGCCATCACCACGCGCGAAGGTATCGACAGTACCATTCCAGCCAAACAGGAAATATGGGCTCGCCCGCGCTATGCGCAACCCGAACATGTTTCTCTTGAAGCCTCGGGACTCATCGTCCGATTTTCCATGGCACCGCATCTCGCCAGTGCCACTCGTATTCGCAATGCTGTTGCCAAACAGCCTTTTGCCAAAGCCATGCAATCCGTGGATGGTTGGTTGCCCGTCGGCGTTTCCCGCTATATTCGCGAACACGCTCTCTATCAGTACCACGATCGCTAATTTTTAACCATTATTTTTTTGATTGATATGAATATTGAAGAACTGACCCAGCTTGTCGTTAACGCTCTAGACGACGTCAAAGCCAAAGACATCAAGGTGTTTAACACTGAAAAGCTTACCGACCAATTCGAACGAGTCGTGATCGCATCCGGCACGTCCGGTCGTCAAACGCGCGCCCTCGCTTTCTCCGTTTCCACGAGCGTAAAGGAAGCCGGTGGGGATGTGATCGGTATGGAAGGTCTTGACTCCGGCGAATGGGTTCTCGTCGACTTAGGTCAGATCGTCGTTCACTGTCTGCAGCCCGCTGTCCGCGAATACTACAATCTCGAAGAGATCTGGGGCGGTAAAGAAATATTCATGAAGGCCAACGAAGAATGCGCCTCCCGTCTGATGCCGCATCGCGAAACAGTAAAAACTGACGGCGAATAAGGACTCGGACCATGCACACGAAGATTGTGGCCGTCGGTCAGCGAATCTCGGAATGGGCTCAGATTGCAACGGCTGACTACCTCGGTCGTTTTCCCCGCGACTTCCGCGTCGAACTCAAGGAAGTACGCACGGAACCCCGCGCCGGACAGACGCCCGCACGCCTGATGGCTGCCGAAGCCGAACGCATTCTCGATTCGATCGACCCCGATGACTTTGTGGTTGTTCTCGACGAACACGGCAAGGACATGACGACAATGGACTTCGCCCGTCAGTTCGCCCGTTGGCGTGCCGACGGCGAAACACCTGTCTTTGTGATCGGTGGGCCAGACGGTTTGTCATCCGAAGTGAAGGCTCGTGCCCGCATGACAATCCGCCTTTCGACCATGACGTTACCCCACGCTTTTGCACGCGTCATGCTCGCCGAACAGATCTATCGTGCCTGGTCCATTCTCGCAAATCACCCCTACCACCGAGCGTAATTTCGACTCTATGCCGAACAACACCCTATTTTTAGCGAGCAAGAGCCCCCGTCGCCGTCAGCTTCTCACCGATCTCGGCTACGATGTCCGGGTCATCGCCAGTAACGCGCATACTCTACGCGCCTTTGAAGGTGATGAAGTCGTTTTCGAAAAGGAAACCCCGGAAGCCTACGTGGTTCGCACCGCCAAAAACAAATTCCTCGAAGGTCTTGAAGTAAAAGCCACGGGCGGTTTTGCAGGTGTGCACCTTCCGGTCGTCGCAGGCGATACAGTAGTGAGCCTTGATGACGAAATCCTCGGCAAGCCACGTGACATTGACGAAGCTCGCCTCTTTTTAAAGAAGCTCTCGGGACGCACACATGAAGTTCGTACTGCCGTCTACGTGGGCATGTCTGCCGAAGACTTCGACTTCCGCGTCAACCATTCGCTCGTCACGTTCCGTGAACTCACGGATCACGAGATAGATCTTTACGTCAAATCCGGCGAGCCTTATGACAAGGCGGGCGGCTATGGAATCCAGGGCATGGCCAGCATCTTCATCTCAAAGATCGAGGGTAGCTTTACAGGCATCATGGGGTTACCCGTTTACGAAACAGCCGAACTTCTCGCCCAGTACAACCTGCCGGCTTTGCACTAAGCAAAGCCCGAAAAAACAAAAACGACCGATTAAAACGGTCGTTTTTGTTTGTTTACTCTCCCTGAAGGAAAAGGGATTTCTTAGGAAACCTTGATGAGTTCCACTTCGAAGACGAGCGTGGCATTGGGCGGGATAACCCCACCGACACCGCGAGATCCGTAAGCGAGCTTGGAGGGGATCGTGAGGCGACGACGTTGCCCTTCTCGCATACCGACGACACCGAGGTCCCAGCCTTCGATCACCATGCCGATGCCGCACGTGTATTCAAGCGGTTCGCCGCGATCATAGCTCGAGTCGAACTTCGTGCCGTCGAGGAGCCAGCCGTTGTAGTGAACGGCAACCGTGTCGCCCTTCATCGCTTGACGGCCGTTGCCTTCGACAAGTTCTTCAATCTTGAGTTCAGTCACATTTTCCTGCATGGGAATTGTCCTTTTTCGTTAATGAAACATGCGCCGAGGGGCACTACTTCTTCAATCATACATATCCGTGGCGCAGATGTGGAAAAAGCCTTTCGAAACGCCCCGAAAATAGGTAGAATGATCGAGGTTGTCGATCTACGGCACCTTCTTTAAGCCGTCTTGCTTATCCGACCTCGGCATCGAAAAGAAAACCGTGCACTCACACGGATTGCCTCGGTTGTTGATTCTCCTTCCAGCAGACCGCGAGCCCGTCCTACAGCAACAGCGAACGGGTCCTGACGGACAGATACCGTCAGATTAAATTCCGAACGAAAGAAACTATTTTCTCACGTTATTAAAAACGCGAATATCTTCAAGACCTTCCCCATCCGACTTCAGAGACCGGATTCGCCGAAAGATACGCGCTCAAAACAAATGATAGAAAAAAATACGAACTCTCTTCTCTCGAAGGCTCTTGAGTGGCTTCCGGAAACGTGGCATGAGCTCGCCAAGAATTCGAGCACGATGCTCAACATCATCCTCAATGAAGTGATGAGCGATCGCGACATCCGCATCACTGGTGCCGCTAGCGCAGCTCGCCCCGAATGCGCTCTCATCGCTGCCATTCA
Organism: Sutterella sp.; assembly: GCA_020025965.1. Lineage (GTDB taxonomy): Bacteria > Pseudomonadota > Gammaproteobacteria > Burkholderiales > Burkholderiaceae_F > Sutterella. Next base: position 12,590 of record JAHHRG010000027.1, on the reverse strand, counting down.
GAAGATGTTGCAGGAATCGGAAAACAAACGCGTTCCCGTGATCGTTCTCTGTCCGTCGCGTGAAAGCGAAAACATCGTGACTGAGATCGCGACGAGCCTGTGCTCGAATACGGATCTCGTCGTTCGACCGACCGCCTTGATGCGTACCGTTGACATCGCGAGACAAGCTTTCAGCACCCCGGCTGACATCATCATTACATCTTTACGCACTTGGGATAAACTTTTGCGCGCGGATGCAGTCAAACCCGAACAGATTCGTACCGTAATTCTTGACGATTTGGAATGGTTCAGAGCGACGGGCGAACTCAATAAGCTCAAGGCTTTCCTCGATGCGTTGCCTGCAGCCCGCCAACTCATTGCCATCACGAAGCAGGGTGAACTCCACAAACGTTTTGTCGATGTTCTGCAGACCCCGAGCATTTGCCGTGCACCGGTTATTGAAACATCGACTCCTAAAGTGAAAGAGCGTCTCATTGTGGCTCCAGAAGACAAATGGGGAGACATAATGACTGAGCTCGCCGAGAGTGGCTCCAGCCTCTTCATTGCCGAAAACCCTGCCTCAGCCAAGCGCATCATCAGCCACCTAAGGGATGCGGGGCATGACCCGAAGTGGGTTTCTCTCAAACAGACCGATACTGCTCGTGCAACGCTGATTCTCAAATTCTCTGCGAATCTCGTTCCTCACGTTGTCATGTCTACGCAGATGCTTTTCGGCGTAAAGAAAGGAACTGTTCAGAAGATCGTTCATACGGATATGCCTTGCAACGCCCGTTGCTATCTCGACCACATGAACTATCTGGAGACAGGTGGAGAAATCGTCACGTTCACGACACCCGAAGAGTTGTCTCTTTTTGATGCCCTGCTCATCACTGCCGAAAAGAAACTCAAGGTCGAAAATCCCTACCGAATTGAAGGCATGCCGACCGTCGTCGGCGAGGTTGAAGGCCGTCAGAAGCTCACGGTTCGTCACGATTACCAGAAGGAAGCCGAAGCCGCCAAACGCTCTGCCGCCAAAGCCGCGGCCAAGAAAGCTGCAGACGCAGAAGCTTCGGTTAGGGCCACCATGGACGCTATCGCCAAGATCGTCGGCCAACCCATTGTCACAGCTGAAGACAATGCCGACATCGTACCCGACCGCATCGAAACTGTAGAGTCTTTTGAAGAACCGATCGAAAAGCGTCCTTACAAACGTAAGAATCCGAAATTTGCAAAAACCAAGTACGTCAAGAAGGGTAAGTTCCAGCGTAAGCCTCGTATTAACGAAGAAGATGAAGCCACTCCCGCGAATGGTGACTCGTTTATCGAAGATCCCATTGATGTTCCGTCGGGAAAGAAGCGCTTCAAAAAGCGTTTCCCTGCTCAGAAGAACTTTGAGAAACGTCCTTACCGAGAACGCAATGAAGACTTATCGACTGACGAAGAACGCGCCAGCGTAACGGCTACAGACGAAAATTACGTGGCCGTCAACGCTACTCCGACGACGGATCGTTCCGAAGGAAAAGGCAGCGAACGCACCTGGCGTCCAAAGACGAAATACAACCGTATTCGCAAACCCTACAACAAGGACCGTCGCCAGACGAAGGCTGAGAGCGAAGAAAGCCGTAAAACCGACACTGCCGCACCTGTACGCGAACAGTTGCGCGAATCGTCGGACGAAGAAGGTTACGACAAGCCCAAGAAATTCACAAAGTATCCTCAGAAAAAGCGTCCTTACCAGTCCAAAGCGAAAAAGCCTCACCAGAAGCACCGCGACGATTGGTACGACGACGACAACTTCGGCAATTCGATTCACTACCAGCCTCGCCGTCAGAACCTTCGCAATCTGCGAAGTGACGAACCGCTACACTGGGAGCCGTCGGACCCGTATCATCCTTCGTCTCAAGCCCTTAGTCTCCCGCAGATAATGCCCGACGAGAACGGCTTCCGTCCCAATCGTTCCCGTAACGACCGCAAGGGCAATTACAACAACCGTCCTCGCAAGCCCGGCTTCAAAAAACGCCGCGGTTCAGGCGAAAACTGATTCCTAAGTGAAAACGACCGTAATCATAAGATTCGGTCGTTTTTTTTCTTTTAGAATAAGCCTTTGTTTTCCGTTTAAAACTTCTTTTCTCAGACCAGCTCCATCATGAAGAATTTCTCCTCCGTGCGCCTTGCTCTGTTGGCTTCGTCCGTTGCCTTTTTATTAACTGCTTGCGCTGTGCCACAAGGCGAAAATCAAAATACTTCTTTGAGCGATCCGAGTAACTCTTCGGTTCGCGACCCGCTTATCGACGCCCCCAACCGAGCACTCATGACATGTACTTCCGAGCAAACCGTAACGATTTTAAATCGAATCGGTGAAATCTCTTTTGCTTGCCCTGATCTGGGAGTCTCAGCCACTTTGAACGATCTCCGCGATGCCGGATGGCGTTTGCTAAAGCTTGATATTGGCGAAGACACCGAAAGTGAGAATCACGTCGGTTTCCCTGTCACCATTCAGGTTCGCAAACTTTTCTAATCGTCATTTTTTTTTCGAAACGCGTTTCATCATGGACAACTCCTCTCCTTTGTCGTCCCTGCGCCGTTTGATGGCTGTTAACGACATCGACGCCTATGTCGTTCGTATTTCAGATCCCTATTTGTCCGAATACATCCCCCGTCACTGGGCTGCTCTCGAATGGCTAAGCGGCTTTACAGGAAGTGCCGGTACGCTGATTGTCACGGCTGAAGGTGGCATGCTCTATACCGACAGTCGGTATTGGGAGCAGGCAGAAGAGGAACTTCAGGGAAGCGGTCTCGAACTTGTTCGTCAGGGCAAGCCTGGCGAACCCGACATTGCTTCCTGGCTGGCCACGCATGTACCCTCCGACCCAACCGTTGCCGCTTCGCCCGACTTTTTCAGCGTTTCCGAGTGGGAACGCTGGGATGAAATGCTCGCTCACGTCGACATGCATCTCGATCCGATCGAAGATTTGATTGACGACATCTGGACCGAAGGCCGTCCGGCTCGTCCCTCCTCGGCCGTACGCGAACTCACAGGCGCCGGTTTGTCTGTTTCGGAAAAACTCACGGAACTGCGCCGTCGTCTCCGAGAAAAAAATGCCGATGCAACACTACTTTGTGCCCTAGACGACATCGCTTGGCTAACCAACAGTCGCGGAAACGACATTGACTTCAATCCCGTCTTCCTCGCAACGATGGCCGTCACTCAGGATCGTGCTGTACTTTTCACCGAACGTAGCCGCTTTACCGATAAACACCTCGCTCGCCTAGAAGCTCAGGGAGTCGTCGTCTCCAATGAAGCTCCTTTCCCCGCCGCAGGCAACATATTCGGCAATTCGACCGTTCTCGTTGATCCGGCTCGCGTATCCGTCGGTTTGATGAGCTACATCGAATGCGACACAATCCTCGATCTTTCGCCGGTCACAGTCATGAAGAGCCGCAAGACGGCTGACGAACTCGACAGTATTCGAGATGCCATGCGACGCGACGGCACTGCGTTGTGCGAATTCTATGCGGCACTTGACGCCTCGCTCGCTCGAGGCGAACCCTGGGACGAACTCAAAACAAGCCGCGCTCTTCGTGAAGCCCGCGAAGCACAGGGGGCCTTCGACTTGAGTTTTGAAACTATTGCCGCTTTCGGCAAGCACGGCGCACTGCCGCACTACAGCCCCAACGAAACGTCGAACGCGACCTTCACGGAAGGGCTTCTGCTCATTGACTCGGGCGGGCAGTACCCGACCGGAACGACCGACATCACCCGCATGACGGCCGTCGGCAAACTCACCGATGAAATGCGCCGTGACGTTACACTCGTATTGAAAGCCATGATTGCCCTCGCTCGCGGCGTCTTCCCCGAAGGAAGCTCCGGTTCGCAACTGGATGCGGTTACTCGCGCTCCTCTCTGGCAAGAAGGCTTGGATTTCGGTCACGGAACAGGACATGGCGTAGGCTTCGTCCTCAACGTTCACGAAGGCCCCTTCCGTGTTTCGCCGTATGCGACGGATTCCGGAGAGCTCGGTCTCCATCCGGGCCTCGTCTTCTCCGACGAACCCGGTCTCTACCGTCCAGGCTGCTGGGGTGTTCGTATCGAAAATCTCGTCGCTGCCAAACCCGTTGAAGAAACGCTTTTCGGCCGCTTCATCAGTCTTGAAATGCTGACACTCTGCCCTATCGACCGCCGGACCTTCGATATTGCGCTTCTCACTGACGCTGAAATTCGGTGGATCGACGACTACCACGCCAAGGTTCGTGACGAACTCGAAAATCGTCTGACACCTTTGGCTCGCGACTGGCTTCTCCGCGTCACGGAACCGCTTCGAGCCTAATTTTTAAGAATCTCAACACATCGAATAGAACACACATGAGAAAGTCTCTCACTCTTTTGCTGTCCGGCATCCTCGGCTTTATGCTTCTTACCGGTTGCGATCGAAAAGACGAAGCGCCCGTCTACGTGCCCAAAGCCATTGTTGTTGACACCATGACCGTCGCACAGACCGACGAACCTCGTTGGATTACGGTACTCGGACGTGCGGAAAGCGGCGAAGCCGTTGACGTCCGTGCTCAGGTCACGGGAATCTTGAAGAAGTCCCTGCGCCAGGAAGGCGGTCAAGTGCGTCACGGCGAAGTTCTCTATGAAATTGATCCCGCACCTTTCAAGGCCGATCTGGATCTCGCTCTTGCCGAACTCCAGTCCGCTAAGGTTCGTCGCCAACAGGCCGATCGCGAACTTGATCGTGCCTCGAAACTCATCAAGTCCGGAGCCGTGAGTCAAAAATTTTACGATACGGCCCTGAGCGAAGCCGAAGCCGCACGAGCCAAGGAAGCCGAAAAAAATGCAGCCGCTAAGGATGCCGCCATTCGTCTCGATTGGACGCGTGTCAAAGCCCCAGCATCCGGCATGATTGGGAAGAACCTCGTCAATCCAGGCGCACTTGTTTCGTCCGAGTCAACGCTCCTCAATACCGTGACAGCCCCCGATGATCTGCGCGTCGCTTTCTCCGCCTCCGAACGCGTGCTTGACGGAGCACACATCACGAAGGAAAACCGTGTATTCGTCACGGACGAACGCGGCAACCGTCACAACGCTCGTATCGACTTTATTGCTCCTGATGTCTCCGCTTCGTCGGGTACGCGTCTGATGCGCGTGAAAGTCCTCGACAAGGCCGATGTCTCGCCAGGCGACTTCCTACGCGTTACGTTGATGACCGAAATTCGTAAGGGCGTTTATCGCGTCCCTCAAAAACTTATTCGCCAGTTACCTGACGGTAACTATGGCATTTTCGTCATGATTGACGGCAAAGCCCACGAACGTATCGTCGAAGTCGACCGTTGGGATGGTCCCGATTGGATTGTGAGAAAGGGACTTGAACCCGGTGATCGAATCATCACCACGCAACTTGTGCGTGTCCGTGAAGGCACGCTCGTCAAGACGGCCGACAAACCTTAAAGGATCCGTCCGATGCTCAGTCAGTTCTGCATTCGCCGCCCGATCTTTGCTACTGTCCTCTCGATCCTGATCGTGCTGGCCGGTCTTGTCGCGCTCCGCATCCTGCCCCTGTCACAATACCCGAACATTGCACCGCCGACCGTTCGAGTTTCGACGGTTTACGAAGGTGCAGACGCTCAAACAATGGCGAGAACGGTCGCTCAGCCGATCGAAGACCAACTTTCCGGGATCGAAGGGCTACTTTACTACACAACGAATATCCGTTCGAACGGGAATATTTCCATTGCCTGCGTCTTTGAAGTCGGCACCGACGCCAATGACGCTATGTTGGAAATCAATAACCGAGTACGCTCAGCAGAACGGCGCCTTCCCGACGTTGTTCGCAATCAGGGTGTAAACGTTCGCAAACGTTCCGAAGAAAATCTTCTGATGATGGCCCTCTGGTCACCCGACAAGAGCATGGAAGTCACGGATCTTGCTGACTACGCCAACCTCAATATCGTTGACGAATTGAAGCGTCTGCCGGGCATCGGCGACGTGAGCGTTTTCGGCAATGCTCAGTCCGCCATGCGTATTTGGGTCGATCCGGAAAAGATGGGGCTCTTCGGTGTCACGATGCAGGACATCGACCGTGCAATTCGCTCACAGAATGCGCAGCGAAGTGTAGGCCGCGTAGGTACATCACCCACGATCGAAGAGCAACAACTTTACTATACGATCACAACACCTGGTCAGCTCTTGACACCGGACCAATTTGCAAACATCATCGTGAAGGCTGACGGCGTTCACGGTATCGTTCGTCTTCAGGACTTAGCCGCCACAGAAATCGGAAAACGCTCCTATGAATTCCGCGTTGATCTGAACGGTCAACCCGGTGTCAATATTGGTGTCTATTTGCAGACTGGTGCTAACGCGCTCGCTGCGGCCGAAGTTGTCAAAAAACGCATTACCGAACTCTCCGCTCACTTTCCGAAGGGACGCGTTGATTACCTCATTACCGACGACACCACGGTTTATGTCGGCGCTGCTTTGAATGAGGTTTATAAGACGATTGCCGAAGCCGGACTTCTCGTCTTGCTCGTTGTCTTTCTCTTCCTTCAGAGTTGGCGTGCAACACTCATTCCAATGCTCGCTGTTCCTGTCTCCTTAATTGGGACGATGGCGGGTCTTTGGGCGCTCGGCTTCTCTCTTAATACACTCACGCTTTTCGCCATGACGCTCTCGATCGGCATCGTCGTTGACGACGCTATCGTGGTCTTGGAAAACGTGGAACACATCATGCGAACCGAAAAAATCGGTGCTTTTGAAGCTTCTCAGAAAGCCATGAAAGAGGTCTCCGGGGCTCTCGTCGCGATCATTCTGGTGCTCTCCGCCGTCTTTATCCCGGTCGCCTTCCTTGGGGGCATTGCCGGGGAACTCTATCGCCAGTTTGCCGTTACGGTGACAATTTCGGTTGTCATTTCTGGCTTTGTAGCCTTGACAATTACGCCTGCTCTCTGCGCGCTTCTTTTGAAGCGCATTGACGATACGCGAGACACACCCGCCTTCTTCCGCTGGTTTAACCGATCACTCTCAGCCTTTACGATGCGCTTTCTGAGCGTCGTGAGAAAGGCCCTGAAACACCGCATCATTTCCGCGTTCATCTTGATTCTCGTCACCTTGGGTGGCTGGCAACTTCTTCAAAAGACGCCGACCTCTTTTGTGCCGAGTGAAGATCAAGGGATCATGTACGTCGCTGTTCAGCTCCCCGAAGGTGCCGCCTTTCCGCGTACCGAAAAGGTCGGGAGTGAGCTCCTGGAAAAGATCCAAGCACTGGAACCGATTAACAGTATCGTAACTATGATGGGCTACGACCTTTTGAGCGGCGACGTGCGCAGTAACAGCGCTACCTTTATCGTTCAATTGAAACCCTGGGAAGAACGTACCGAGTCGATTGACGACGTCCGTAAAACCGTCACTGGCTTCTTGGCAAATCATCCGGAAGCCAAGGGGATCGCCACGGTACCCGGCGGTATGCCGGGACTGGGGTCTACGAACGGTTTCTCCGGCTTTGTACTATCTCGTGGTAATGACGATGCGCTCGAACTCCAGAACCTGATGGACACCTATATAGAAGCCTTGTCTCAGAACCCGAAACTCGTTGGACTCCGCAGCATCATTACTGCCGACTCGCCGCAGCTTACCTTGAATGTCGATCGCGACAAAGCAATCGCCATGGGTGTAAACATCAACGATATCTACAACACAATTTCCGATCTGATGGGCGGGCGTTATATCAATGACTTTACGCGTAACGGGAAAACTTACCGCGTGATCGTGCAGGCCGACGCGAAGTTCCGTACTTCGCCCGAAAGCCTTGGCACAGGTTACGTTCGCTCTGCTACAACAGGCGATATGATCCCGCTCTCGAGCCTTATTACGGTCGAACGTACATCAGGCGCCGCCGCCATTTCGCGTATGAACGGCTACCTCGCGGGGCGCTTCATGGGGGCCGCAGCTCCTGGTGTCTCTTCGGGTGAAGCCATCCGCATTGCAGAAGAAACCGCGCTCGCCGTTTTACCTGAAAACTACACGGTGGAATGGGTCGATCAGGCCTATCATGAAAAGCGAATCGGCTCCTCATCGGCTACAGCCTTCGGCTTTGGTATCTTCGTGATGTTCCTGATTTTGGCAGCTCTCTACGAACGCTGGTCTCTGCCGATTGCGGTTGTATTGGCAATACCCTACGCTTTCCTTGGGGCTATGATGGCCATTTGGATTCGCGGAACGCCGAACGACATCTACTTCCAGATCGGACTTCTAGTCTTGATCGGCTTGACCGCCAAAAACGCCATTCTGATTGTTGAATTCGCCGCTCAGAAGATGGAAGAAGGCATGGGGCCCTTCGACGCGGCCATCGCCGCCACAGGCCTACGTCTGCGCCCGATTCTGATGACCTCGGCCGCCTTCATCTTAGGCGTTCTTCCGCTTCTCCTCGCCACGGGCGCAGGGGCGGCCGCTCGTCACTCGATGGGTACCGGAGTCTTCGGCGGCATGCTAGCCGCCACACTGATTTCGCCTATCTTCGTACCGGTCTTCTTCACGTGGTTCGCTCGACATTCTAAGCGTAAGCGTGACTAAGCACTGATACCATCGGCATTCAAAGGCTGGATCTCTTCAGAGGTCCAGCCTTTTTTCATCCATGCGTGAAAAAACGACACAAAAAATCCCCGCAACCTACGGTCAACGGGGATTTCATCTTGTCAGTTCTCAATCCATCAACTAAAGAGATTCTTCATGCGATCGAAAAAAGACTGGCTCTTCGGGTTGTGCTTATTTCCACCTTCCTTCAGAGAAGCTTCGAAGTCTCGCAAGAGGCTCTTTTGCTTCGCGGAAAGATTAACCGGCGTTTCTACTTCTATATGAAGATAGAGGTCACCATAGTCGTTCGAACGGAGATGACGCACGCCCTTGCCGCGCAGACGGAAGGTCTTCCCAGACTGGGTACCTTCGGGAAGCGTAATACGCGTTTCGCCGTCTAAGGTCGGAACGGAAATTTCACCGCCCAGAGCTGCCGTCACAAAGGAAATGGGCAATTCAGTATGCAGGTCATCGCCGTCACGCGAGAAGATTTCATGCGGTTCAATGATGATTTCTACATACAAATCACCAGGTTCTCCGCCCTCGTCACTCGGTTCGCCCTTGCCGGCCAAACGGATGCGCTGCCCCATGTTGATACCGGCCGGAATATTGATTTCGAGCGTCTTCGTCTTGCGGATACTGCCCTTACCCTGACAATTCGGACACGGATCGGCAATCACTTCGCCCGTACCATGACAGTGCGGACAGGTCTGCTGAACCTGGAAAAGACCGTTCGACATACGAACAACCCCCTGACCGTGACAGGTCGGACAGGTCTTCTTTGACGTTCCCGGCTTGCAACCCGTACCGTGACAGCTTTCACAACTGTCCCAGCCAGGTACTCGGATGTTCATCTTGCGACCGCGAGCGGCATCCTCAAGAGATATCTTCAATTCATAGTGAACATCGCGACCACGGGCGGGCTCTTGACGACCGCCGCGAGCGCGACCGCCTCCGAACATTTCGGAGAAAATATCGCTGAAACCGCCGAAATCACCGCCCATGTTGCCAAAGCCACCAAAGCCACCGGCACCGCCGGCTGCATTGGGATCGACACCGGCCTTACCGTAACGGTCGTAAGCAGCACGCTTTTGCTCGTCGGAAAGAACCGCATAAGCTTCACCGATTTCCTTGAACTTCTCTTCCGCGGACTTATCACCTGGATTGCGGTCGGGGTGATACTTCATCGCCAAGCGACGGTACGCTTTTTTAATTTCGTCCGCCGAAGCCCCTTTGCTGACGCCGAGCAGTTCGTAATAATCCTGATCAGACATAACCTTGTCTCTAAGAGATCCAAAGATCCCTTTGCTTCACTTTGAAAATTCGAAAAGGGTCGGTGCCGAAAAGCAGGCCGACCCTTCCATATCTGGCCGATCCCCTAACGAGGATGCTCACCGAGGATTTCTCCTCGGCTTTAACCGATGGCGGAATTACTTGTTGACTTCCGTAAAGTCGGCGTCGACAACATCGTCGTCCTTAGCGCCGGCCTTCTGCTGAGCGCCTTCAGGCTGAGCCTGCTGGGCCTGCTGAGCAGCTTTGTTCATCTTTTCGCCGATCTTCTGAGCAGCCTCCATAAGACGTTCGACAGCCTTGTCGATAGCAGCCTTGTCTTCGCCCTTCACTTTTTCTTCGACGTCCTTGATGGCGTCTTCACAAGCGGCGCGATCGGCGCTTTCAACCTTGTCACCGTATTCCTTCAGGGTCTTCTGAACCTGGCTAACAGCGGAGTCGGCCATGTTGCGAGCCTGAGCAAGTTCGGCACGACGGTGGTCTTCTTCCTTGTTGGCTTCGGCATCCTGAACCATACGTTCGATTTCGTCTTCGCTCAAGCCGGAAGAGGCCTTGATCGTGATCGTGTTTTCCTTGCCGGTAGCCTTGTCCTTGGCGGCAACGTGAAGAATACCGTTGGCGTCAATATCGAAGGTCACTTCGATCTGCGGCAGGCCACGCGGAGACGGCGGAATACCTTCGAGGTTGAATTCGCCGAGGAGCTTATTGGAAGCAGCCATTTCGCGTTCACCCTGGTAGACCTTGATGGTCACGGCCGGCTGGTTGTCTTCTGCTGTGGAGAAGACCTGGCTGTGCTTGGTCGGGATCGTCGTGTTGCGTTTGATCATAGCAGTCATCACGCCGCCCAAAGTTTCAATACCGAGGGTAAGCGGAGTGACGTCAAGGAGGAGAACATCGTGACGTTCGCCCGTCAACACTGAACCCTGAACAGCAGCACCGATAGCGACAGCTTCGTCAGGGTTGACATCCTTACGCGGATCCTTACCGAAGAATTCCTTCACAACGGACTGAACTCGCGGCATACGGGACTGGCCGCCGACGAGAATAACGTCGGTCACTTCGCTGGCGGAAACGCCTGCATCGCGCAGAGCCTTGCGGCAGGGCTCAATCGTACGCTGAACAAGGTCTTCGACGAGAGCTTCGAACTTGGCACGCGTGATGCTGATGTTCAAGTGCTTCGGACCCGTAGCATCGGCCGTGATGTACGGCAGGTTAATTTCGGTTTCCTGACGGTTGGAGAGTTCGATCTTGGCCTTTTCGGCGGCATCCTTCAAACGCTGGAGAGCGAGAACGTCCTTCGAGAGATCGACACCGGTGTCCTTGCGGAATTCGGTGATGAAGAAGTCGACCAAGCGCTGGTCAAAGTCTTCGCCGCCCAAGAACGTGTCGCCGTTCGTGGAAAGCACTTCGAACTGCTTGTCGCCGTCAACGTTGGCGAGGTCAATAATCGAGATATCGAACGTACCACCACCCAAGTCATAAACAGCGATCTTGCGATCAGCGTTACCGCCCTTATCAAGGCCGAAAGCCAAAGCAGCAGCAGTCGGTTCGTTGATGATACGCTTGACTTCAAGACCGGCGATACGACCGGCATCCTTCGTGGCCTGACGCTGAGAGTCGTTGAAGTAGGCCGGAACCGTAATAACGGCTTCGGTCACAGGTTCGCCAAGGTAGTCTTCGGCGGTCTTCTTCATCTTGCGAAGAACTTCAGCGCTGACCTGCTGCGGGGCGAGCTTCTTGCCCTGAGCTTCAACCCAAGCGTCGCCGTTGTCGGCACGCGTAATGGCAAACGGCATCAGGTTCAAGTCCTTCTGGACTTCGGCGTCGTCGAAACGACGACCGATCAAACGCTTGACTGCGAAGAGAGTATTCTTCGGGTTCGTCACGGCCTGACGCTTGGCAGGAGCACCGACGAGAACTTCGCCGTTGTCCATGTAGGCAACGATAGACGGCGTGGTGCGAGCACCTTCGCTGTTTTCGATGACCTTAATGTTTTCACCTTCCATCACTGCAACTGCAGAGTTCGTGGTGCCAAGGTCAATACCAATGATCTTTGCCATAGTGAATTTTTCCTTCTTTAATTAATGGTCGCTCAGAATCGCCCCCATGGGGCGATGAGCAATTTCTTTTGCCGTGTTCTCTCGGCATGTGTATTTGTGTGTAGGCAGACGGTTCGGTTTCAACCGCCTCCGTACGACCTTAATCCCTATATGGGGATACCCATCAAGATTTCAAGGCCTTGGATTGAAGTTCCCGAAAAAATCCCAGCGAAAAAACAACAAATCCGTTGAAAATCAATAAGTTAACTATAGAAACTTTTTTCCCTTTATCTACAAAAAACAGAGATTCATCTCGTTCTGCTACAGATTTTTTCTTTGCACTTTGACTGTCTCATTTCTTAACCACATCAAAAAACACACGACCACTCAAAGTTTGGATTTGAACCAAATTGAAAAAGGAGGGGTTGATCATATGATCAACCCCTCCCTTTTTTGAACTCTCACAGTCAACGTCAGACTTTAGCCCTGAGCAACGCTCACCATTGCCGGACGCAGAACACGTTCGGCAATAAGCCAACCGCGCTGGAATACTTCAACAACTTCACCAGCCTTAACACCTTCGGGAGCCGGCACCATGGCAACGGCTTGATGGGCATTCGGGTCAAAGGCTTCGCCCTTCGGATCGATAGGCTTCATCTGAGAAACGTCGAGAGCATGCATCAACTGACGATAAGTGGCAACCATCCCTTCGC
>JAHHRG010000026.1 GCA_020025965.1 Sutterella sp. | reverse complement strand
GCCTAATTTTTCAAAGATTTTTTCGTAGTTCTGATCAATATCGTAAAGAGAGACAAGATAATCCCCCTCTCGACTGTCGTTGACCTGATCATCAACAAAAATTCGTTGGCTGTAACAGCAGTCTCGGATCATTTGAAGAAAAGCGCTCTTAGTAAGCTTTTCTTCGGGAACGTAGGATTGTCTAGCCAATTCAAATTGAGCGGAATTGAGCTCTCCGCCAAATTGCCCCTCAAGGATTTTTAGAGCCGACTCGAGCTTTCCGATGCTTTCTGTCAGATCTTCCTTAGATAGGTAATAGGTAATAATGTGCCGCTGACCGTCTGAGGTAAATTTACAGCCACGAATGATCTTTTCACCCTTGAACAGCTCTTTGATGCGATTGCTCTTCGCGACGATCCGTGTGTATTCAACGCTAACCAACACACCTTCGATCAGCTCGTTATTTTCCCAATAACTCTGTACATCCTCCAGATCCTTTTTCAAAGAGTTGAGATGGGTTGTCGTCACGACAGCTCCCGCAGGCAAGGTTGGAGAAGAGCCACCGATAGGATGCGGCATATGAGAAATTTCGCCCTTCAACTGAATGATTCGATTGTTCATCTTTTCCCCTTATTTTTGGAGCTGTCGTGACACTTCCGTCTTTGAAATGCCGGTCAGGAGTTCAATCTCACGAAGCGTAAAACCTCTTTCTCTCAACTCCTCAACAGGCATGTCCCTTTTGACGAGTGCGTAATAAATTCGCTTCAGATAGTCACAGGAATCATTGGGATCAGAAAAAGCAATCGAGGTTCGGATAATATTTTTCAAAATCCCCGGACTCGGCAACTCTTCCGGCAAATTCAGTATCTTAATGAAGAGACTGTTTCTTACTTTCTTGAATTTGAATTTATTGCAGAAATGATCCAATAAAATTTCACCGATTCTGATCAAGTCTTCTTTTTCATAGCAATCAAAATCAACGGTCGCATCAAAACGTCGAACCAGTGCATCATCAAGATACTTGTAGAGATTCGTCGTTGCGATCAGAACAACTGACGCTTCCATTTCGTCCATTTTTTTGAGAAATGTCGAAGTCACACGCCCCATTTCTCTCACGTCATTAGCATTGGTCCGATCCAATGCGATTGCATCGATTTCATCAAACAGAAAAACATAATCTTCATGGACAAAATCATGACGAATGGAGTTAAAGAGCTGCTCGAGATTCTTCTGAGTTTGCCCTAGTTTGCAATCAATAATCGAACTAAAGTTAATGTAAACAAGTTGCCGACCGAGAAGTCTCGCCAATTGCTTTGCCGTCTCCGTTTTTCCGGTGCCAGGTGTACCCGAGAAAAGAAACTTGTTGATGCCGATATTACGATTGATCGCATTCGCGATCCCTTTGATGTCCTTACTCAACTTCGCCGGTAAGGGAAGCGGGTCGGCATTTGGCTTGACAATACGAAAGAGTGTACTCTCCTCACAACTCATCTCTTGAGGAACAAAGGTATTTTGACCAGAGATTAATGACAGGATGTAGTCATGAAGTTCATCGTCTCCTGCAGACTCGAAGCAGTTGGCGATCTCGAGTGCTTCGTTTTGGAAGTCCTGATCGCGTTTCTCAATATGAAAGCGAATGAGATTAATAATGTTCTTTTTTTTCATGGCATCACGTTCCGTACCAGTCACCGACGGACTGGCTTTCTAAATCAATATAGATCAAACTGGGACGTTTATCAACGTATCGGGACAGTTTTTTACGGATTTTTCTTGAAATTTGACTTTTATTAGTCTCAAGCCTATAGTGTGTTTGTAGTTAGTCTTCATCCTTTTACATGAAGACTCAGGATCGTACAAACAACAAACGAAAGTATCTCTGTTGCCCGTTATGTAGCCCATCACGGATAGATCAAGAAAAGAACGCATCATCCAACGGGGTCCGTTATACACAGAATGACTGTCGGCAGTACCAATCCTTTGTCGGTTTTTACGAGTTTTGTAACCATAGGTGCCTAATGTCGCCTCCTTTCTACAAAGGTTTTTATATGATTAAAGATACTATCATTGATGCCATTCAGTCACGCCGTGTCATCGAGTTCTCGTATAACGGCTATCCCCGTGTCGTTGAACCGTTTTTGTTAGGAATTACAACTAAAGGCAAACTCACTGTGCGTGGATTTCAGATTGGAGGCAGCAGTTCAAGTGGCCATGCCACCGGTTGGCATATGTTCACGGTTTCCAATTTTGCAAACCTGAGAGTTTCGGACCAAACCTTCTCAGGTTCGAGACCCGACTATAATCCGGCTGATTCGGCGATGGTCTCCATAATCGCTCATGTTTAGGAGTCAAACTGAGTACATAACCTACAATAGACAGAAATAAGGTTTATGAGTCGGTCTTTCTGTCTCCTTTCACAATGGTAGGCGAATCGGTCAAAATCGGAGTTCGCTAAGCTATTCTTCTCCCCTTTTGACCGACGCGCCTTATCTTATCAGTCCCTCTGTCCATTCGTAGAGCCAATTCCTAAAATAGGCTTTTTTCGTCGCTACGATATTCTCCTCCATAGTACACTTCCAATGTACCGATCCACAACAGTAACAAAATCCACCAATCTTGCTATCTATATGCGATCGGAGTATTACCAATTTCAACAGAGGAATTTCATCTCGCTGTCCTTTACGACAAAGCCACTCATTTTCCTGTCATGTTTCATGTACTGCAAAGTCTAGGCCTCGAAACTGACAGTCATCAATGGGGATTTAACATTGGGAAATATTCGTGAATGAAAAAATTGCTGCCATGTCTGATTCTCGCTGGTTCATCAGTGATAGGCTTGGTGATTTATGCAATGAAAGACTATTGGTGATAAAAGTCCTTAAAAGAGAAGCTAACCACACTCCACAAAGCCCAGAGAACACCGATATTAGCTCGGTTAGTATTCCCTGACAAAAATAGCACTAACTGAGTATTAGTACATCTCTCCTTTGAATATCTATATTTGAACCATTCTTTTCTTATTCCTAACATTGAATAAGCCATAGAAATATTATCATACTTATTGTTAACAACCTTTTTTGTATAAAAAATGACCTATAAAATCAGAAAGTTAACTCCATACACCAATAAAAATATAGGAATATATGCAAATATAATCGATCAGACGTTAAGAGATGAGGATGTATCAAATATCGCTATTACAGGAATATATGGATCCGGAAAGTCTAGCTTAATCTCAACTTATAAAAATAAAAAAGATTTAAAGACAATAGACATTTCATTTGCAGAGATATCAGGTGAAAAAACGGATAAATCCAATCAATATGAAATTGAAAGAAAGATACTCCAGCAAATTATATATCAAGTTCCTAAACGCGTTTTTGAAGATTCATCATTTAAACCAAAGACCAAAAAAAGTTTCAATCTTCACGCCTTTGCTTGGTTATGTTCAATTACCTGCTCTTTTGTAGTTATTATTCACGGTGGGTTCGACGTTATTAGAAAGGAAATAAGCAATGCAAATTATATCGGAGATTCCTTGGCTTATTACGGGTATATTTGCATTCTAACTATATTACTACTATCTATTTTATACATTTTCTATCACAACTATATATACGTAAAAGATGGATTAAATATAACAAAAATAGGCATTCTCGGAAATAACCTAGAATTCGACAGAAAAAAACACTGTTCTTTTTTCGACGAAAATCTCGATGAGATTGTGTATTTATTAGCTTATTCTGATAGAAATGTATTTATCTTTGAAGACATTGATCGTTTCAGAAACCCTATGATATTCGTACGACTACGAGAATTGCTTAGTTGTGTAAATAATTATAGAAAACATTATGAAATAGGTAAAAAGCTGAAATTTATCTACCTCATTAGGGATGATCTTTTTGATTCTGAAGATAGACTAAAATTTTTCGATGTAATCATCCCAGTCATTCCAAATTCTTCTCTTTACAATTCTTCTGAATTGATTAACAAGAACTTAACAGAGATCGGAGTAAGATTTGATAGAGAGTTTCTATCATTTGTTTCTTCACACATTGGGAATACGCGCCTTATAAACAACATCTGTAATGAATTCTACATTTACAAAACTAATCTACAAAACATAAATCTAGATTTAGAAAAACTTTTTACAATGATCGTGTATAAGAATCTATACCCTAGTGATTACTCTTTACTTCTCAAAGGGCAAGGTTTTATAAATGATTTCTGGAACAGAGTTAACAACAAACTAACCGAACTGAAGGAAACAGCTAATGACGAGGATGATTATCCTACTTCATTTGGAGAACTCATTTTAGACTTCAATGATAATAATATTTCAAAATTAATTGACTCTATTTATAAGGATAAATCATTACCAGATAACATCAATTCTATTCTGCGCAGCCAACACTTTGATTTTATTGAATTTGCGTTAAATAATGGCTATATTGATGAAGAATTTGGAGATTACGTAGGTTATTTTTACGAAGGTTATCTAACGGTCGCTGATAAGAACTTTTTACTTTCTTTAACTGACGCACCTTTACCTTACAATTATCAATTATACAACATTAATGGCGTTATCGACCAATTGGAAAAAGAAACTTTCTTCGGTCCCTATCAAACATCATTACTCAATTTCAGCCTTATCAATTATTCACTCAATAATAATTATACTCATATCGCAAAGAAAATACTAGAAATCGCAATCCATAATAAACGATATGACTTTTTATATGCTTCATTATCAGAAACGGATAACATTGTAAAACTATTTGATATTCTAGCTACTGATAAAAGGTTTGTGTTATACCTTTATAAAGAAAATATTTTAGATGTTGAGATACAAACTTTTATTTTTAAGCTTCTCAGACTTGTCACTCACAAAGACAACAAGGAGAAACTGATTAAAATCAACAATCAAGTCAGAGAAATTTATCATACCGACGGTATATTCTATCTAATAGATAAACTCTCAACCATACCCAGAAAAGAAATTATGAATATTAAAAATGAAATGAAAAGAATATTAAATCTTTGACATTTTTTGCGAGTCATTGTTTTTAATATACTTAAAATAAATTAGCTTCTTGTAAAACTTTTATTTTCTGAAAGCTAAACAACTACATTTCATACGTGAGATCACACAGGGATCCTGTCTGGACAAGCTATTAGCCAGCCGCAGAAAACACAGTAATCAGATGTCATTGAAGCGTTAAGATGATTCGATCTTAACGTTATCGATGTTTAGAATTACTCTGATTAGTCCTGAATCCAAGTGGCTTCATCGGCCACAAGAATTTTAGATTTAAAGTTGGATGATGGCCTAGATACGTGCTTCCCTTTACGCAACGTAAATTCTTGTTGTTTCTCCTGGAAAGAAAGAGACATTGATCGGCCGCACGATAATTGTTGGCTACGTGGGTACGCGCCAATAGTTTGGTGAGCGATCTTTGGTTCCACTTGCGACGAACTGGCCATCAACCGTGTCTCTTTCTCGCGAGAAGACGAGTGACAATGACGACGAGATCAATTAACGTTTGACACAGATCTTTCGTGAACCAATCGAGTCGACACGAATAACCGCTTCAGACAGGTTCATATAACCGTTGTGGCGTTAAGCAGAGTCAAGACAATGACTTTTGCTATCGTCGAAGAGCTAAGACGCACGAACAAGGCGAACGCACGCTTACACCGTATAAGTATTCCTATCCGAGATGAATACTCTTCTTCAATCAACCTCCTTCATCAACAGGAACTATCAAGCGGAAAAGATACCCTTTTACTCAAAAGGAAAAAAAGATCAAAGCATCGCTCCTTCAGACTTAAAAGAACCGATACATGCATACGAGCGCGAAACATAAACCGAAGATCTTTTAACCTGTTGGAGGTTTTAATCATGGCTACGGCTAAAAGAATCGGCTCACGCCTCCTCTATCACCGCAAAGATTGGAACGATTGAATGTCAGAGAAAATGAAGAAACTGACAGTCACTAAAGCAACCCTTTACCTCAATCTGTTCGACATCAGCAAACCGTTGACGACCCAAACCGCCTCTATTAAAGAAACGACTTATCTTAAGAATAGGCTGCCACCGCCCCCCCAACATGACCAGTCCGTTCACAGCCTTTATAAGGTTCTCCTACTCTCCTTAGTTCACTTGAGGTCATTTCGATAAGATCGAATGTCAGATCGCCTCGGCATCCGATCGTCTTAGGAAAAGAGGATCAATCGTCAGAAGCGTTTCACCAACCGCATGAAACAAGGCGAAGAGATGTCATTGATGCCCTTCCCTTATTGAAGCGTTAAAAGATTTTGATCTTACGTTATCGGTGTTTAGGAGATGAGTGTATGACCTAGATCGGTCTTAAATCCGGGCGGCCTCATCGGCCGCAAGATTTTTAGATTTGAAGTCGGATGATGGCTCGGACAAGTGAAATTCCGCCGACACCATGAAAGCCCTTGATTTACCAAGCGAAGAAAGAGTGGGCGGCGGGCTGACAACAAGTGCGTTCGAACAATGGTTGTTGCCGAACGTTCTTTTCCGCCAATCGTTAGGTGAGCGTCCTGACGGCCGCTCGATTTTAGAGACCACGATTTCGCTGTGGCGAACCTTGGCAGTCAGGAAGCCTCTCATTCTTCTCCAAGCTCTCGTACCGTCGTGCCATGGCAAAGAAAAAGCCGATCATGCAGGCTGTGGCCCTCTCCGCTTTCCAACAACCGGTCTTCTCTTCAAGATGTCAACGAAGAGGCCAAGCCAATCTGCAGCCGACTTTATGACCGGAATCGGCCGGGATGTGAGGCACCGACAGCACTCTTTTCCGATCCGGCTCCTATCCTCGACTGAAAGCACTTCTTTTCTCTGCCGACCGATTAGCCGGATTATTCCCAAACGCCTGAAGACAATCACGTTAGCAAGAAGTGAGTGCTACGGCTTTTCTCTCTACATCGGTCATGACACCGACGCATGCCGATGTCGCATTGCTCGATGGAACCGGACCGCTGACAAAAGCTCGATACGGATGAGTTTCTTTGTCGGTTGATCTCAGAAACGAGTAGCGCCGTCTCTCCGGAACATCTCTCTCGGTCTTGAGCGTTCAATTCCCTAAACTCATCCCTGCTCTCATTCAACACTGACGAACAACCGACAAACCGAAAGAGGCTTCGGTGTCGATGAAGGAACGAATCGGAAGACATTGATTGATGATCTTTAATACTGAAATCTGCCCTTTGTCGCTAAACGGTCCCCGGACAGCCCCCGTCCGACGGCTACCAATCTAAGAGAAAATCGACCGTCAAAGCCAGGGAGCGCTTTTTCCCATCCTCTTTGCTAACCGTTAAAGAAGACAGAGAGCTTTCTCGAGAATCTTTTGATTTTAAGAGACAAGAAATCCCCGGTTCGACACTGATGACTGCCAACTCGACAACACCGACATTCACCTTGATATGATCGCCCTTTCGTTTCCCAATGCGCCGGGAGATCATCACCTCCATCAGAGGGAACAATCGGAAGAAATTCGGCACTTTTGTGACAGAGAGCTCCGGGCGATTCTCGACCGTCGGTCAGGGATCATTTGACGGTGTATTACTACTTGCCTCTTTCCTTTGAACGATCGACTTTCTTTCCAACGGTGGCTTTAGTCGGGCATTCGCTTTGGCACCGGTCAACATCCGCCCGATTCTCTTCTTTGCTTTTTTATATTTGACGCTTAACCGAACTTTCAAATCCGTTGCAGTATGAGCGCGGCCGGCGGCCTATGGGTGAAAGAGTCACATCGCATCATGACCGACGATTGCGACAAAAGGGAAAGATGCGCGACTCAAAGCGTTAAGAACCGTCTGTGCGTTGAAGTCATCGGTCATCAGCCCTTTTGCCTCGAAGCAGACGTCACGGGACCAATCCGCATCTGCTGTCCCTCGTAATCACGAACCTTCATTACATCGCTGGCCGGCTTGGCGGCTTATAACTTCTCTTCCCGTATATGAAGACCGTCGACTCGTCGTGAGAAACACCGATACATCGTCTGTCATCTGATCGCTCACGGGCGCAAGATTTGAATGGTGAGTGAGCGGCCGGCGGTGACATAGTCTTCAAATTTTCATTCAAAACAACTCACCGCGGAGAGGCTTTTGTTTTCAACTGACGACGGGCGATAAAGCGATTCCTCGTCAAGAGGCGTGGTTTTTTAGTGTGAGGAACAGCATCGGAGACGTTGACAGATAACACGACCTTGAGTTCGAAAAGGAGTTCAATCCTGATTCCCAGTCAAATATGACCGAACAATATGCGGCTTTGGAGCTAGAGAGACGTTCCGATAAGAGATATCGGCTGTCGGTGACGTCTTCAAAAAACAAAACGAAATACCAAACGCAGAAGAAGAATCAGGAGTGATGCCATCAAGACTGCCGTTGTTAAGCCGCGTGGTGTGCGCAGACACGAAAAAACGGCGACGACGAAGACAGAAGAGACGACTAACGTCGTAATGAAAAAACGAGTTTAGCCAAAGTCGACCGAGGGAAATTGACTGTCCGTTTGCTAACGTCAAAAAAGAACCGGCCCTTTACTTACCGGGAATTTGATTTAAAGGACTGGATGAGTCATCAACAGGATCACTGCCCGAAAACACTAGCAAAGAAGGTTTCACGACCTTGTTGTGTTACGGTTTCAACCCGAAAGGTTTTATTTGTCACCAAAATCAAAGCATATCTTCTGTTAAACCAACCGTGATAAAATTTTCAGATTATTTTCTCGTCGTTTTTCGTTAAAAAAGATTCAGACTATGAAACCCGTTCGTAAAGCTGTGTTTCCTGTAAATGGGCTGGGCACGCGATTCCTCCCGGCCACAAAGGCCATGCCGAAGGAAATGCTCCCCGTTGTTGACCGTCCGCTTATTCAGTACGCTGTCGCGGAGGCCGCAGCAGCCGGCATTACCGACATGATTTTTGTGACGGGTCGCACGAAGCGTGCCATTGAAGATCATTTCGATGCCTGTCCGATGCTCGAGCGCGAACTGGAAGAAAAAGGCAAAGACGATTTGCTTGAGCTCGTACGTGGCATTGTTCCCGAAGGTGTCAACTGCATTTATATCCGCCAGCCCAAGGCGCTAGGACTCGGGCATGCCGTTCTGTGTGCCAAGCCCGTCGTCGGTGACGAACCCTTTGCGGTTCTTCTTCCTGACGATCTGATTGATGCGGAAGAATCGGCTGTCGGTCAATTGATTAAAACCCGTACTGAACAGGGGGGCGGTTCGGTTGTAGCTGTACAGGATGTGGCCCCTGAAGACACGAAGAAGTACGGCATCGTCAGCGTTGACGATAATGAGGCCAAGACTTCGAAGATGCAGGGTATTGTAGAAAAGCCCGCACCTGAAGTGGCACCGTCCCGTATGGCTGTCATCGGGCGTTATGTCTTTGAACCGGCTATTTTCGATAAGCTGGAAAAAGTGAAACCCGGTGTCGGTGGCGAAATTCAGTTAACCGATGCGATTGAAGCCTCGCTAGAAGAAATTCCGACGTATGCACATCGTTATGACGGTAAGCGTTTCGATTGCGGTAGCAAGCAGGGTTTCATTGACGCCACTGTCCATTACGCTCGTAAGTTCGGTTTCTCTATCTCTTAACAGACTAGATGTATTTGAAACCCTCCGGAAAAGTTAGTACAATAATCAACTAAATTTTTTTGCTTCTTGCGCCCTCGTAGGTTCTGGGCGCGGACAATTCTCCACTAATCACAGGGAATTTAATCAATGAAAACCGCTCAGGAACTTCGCCTCGGTAACGTCTTCATGGTTGGCAAGGACCCGATGGTCGTCGTCAAGTCCGAATACTCCAAGGGTGGCCGTGGTGCCTCCACCGTCAAGATGAAGATGAAGAATCTTCTCACGAACACGATGACGGAAACCGTCTTCCGTGCCGACGACAAGTTCGAAGACCTCATCCTTGAACGCAAGGAAGTCACGTACTCCTACTTCGCCGATCCGCTCTATGTCTGGATGGACGAAGAATACAACCAGTACGAAGTCGAAGCTGACGTCATGACGGAAGCTCTCAAGTACCTCGAAGACGGCATGCCCGCCGAATGCGTCTTCTACGAAGGCCGCGCCATCTCCGTCGAACTCCCGACGATCATCGTTCGCGAAATCACCTACACGGAACCCGCCGTCAAGGGCGACACCTCCGGTAAGGTCATGAAGCCCGCCAAGATCGCCACCGGTTACGAACTTGCTGTTCCGGCCTTCGTTGAAGTCGGCAACAAGATCGAAATCGACACCCGTACGGGCGAATACCGCAACCGTGTGAAGTAATTCACCTCGGTCCGGTAACGGATTTCAAACCCGAAGTTCACTCTTCGGGTTTTTTTGTACCTTTTCACAGAAATCATTGGAGTCTGAGAATCATGGATATTCGCAAAGACAACAATATGTATATGCAGATTGCCCTACTCACGTCGCAACGCAGTTATGCCAAGCGTCTGAAGGTCGGGTGTGTGATCGTTAAGAACCATTCCATCATTTCCTTCGGTTGGAACGGCATGCCTACAGGCTACGACAATTGCTGTGAAATGGAAGTCGACGGCAAACTCGTCACCCGTCCTGAAGTCCAGCACGCCGAATTAAACGCAATCGCCAAACTCGCTGAAAACGGTTATTCCAGTAAAGGCGCTGCAATCTTCATTACGCACAGTCCCTGCATTCACTGTGCACTATTGATCCAAAAATGTGGTATCACCGAGGTCTATTACCACACGCTTTACCGTAGTTCCGAAGGTCTGGAATTCTTAAAGCGTGCCGGGATCAAAGTCACGCAGCTCTCCGATGTCGAACCGCCGTTGGGCATTGTTCCGCATCAGGACGATAAGCCCTGTTGCTGTTAAATCCTTCGATAAGGAAGCGGACGGTCGAGTAGCAATATTCGGCCGTTTTCTTTGATCGTCCCCTAGAAATAAAAAGAAAGGCTGAGATTTGTTCTCAGCCTTTGTCTCACCTAAACCAAACCCATCTTTTTCGGCAGTTCTTCGAACTCGATCTTGCGTTTCACCACAGCACTGATGTCTGCGTCGAGTCTCTCGAGAGCTTTGCGAAGCTCCTCAATATCATCGGGATCGGCTTCGATTTCCTCGAGAAACTCAATCTCCCCTTCCATGTTATTGCGCTGCATAGCCATCGTTTCGATTGTTCTCTCGAAATCCTCAAGCACCAAAGCGTCCATCGGAGCGTCAAGCACACGAATGAAAGGACGATCGGGATTGATGGCAGTCGCTTCATCACCTTCTTGCGGTGACAGGAAGGGTTCTTCTGCGTTGGGACCGAATCCCGGGGGTAACGAACGCACCCAATCTTCCGTTGTATCAGGCGCTGGCGTGACTCGGAGGGCATTCTGCTCTACTGCTACCTCTTTATCCTTAAAGGGTGCCGGAGCGAGCGTCATCGTCATGTCAAGCTCCCCTAAAGTCAGAGGACCGGCATCGGCAGAGAGCGTCAGGGTTTCGCCCGTTTCGGTGTTTTTAAGAAGAACCGAGCCCTCGGGAAGAATGACAGTAAAACGTGCCATGGTAAGAGTCTCTTCTTAGCTGAAAATGGCCGTCCATAGCCAGGCGGGAATACCGAAAATGATGCTCCAGGTCGCGATCATGGCGATCACCTGAACGATGTGGCTCTTTGAAAGACCGAGAATCATTGGACCGATGGCATCCCAAACCTTAAAGAGAAGGACAAAAGAAGCGGCTGCCCACGCAATGCCAAAAACCACGGAGAAAAACGTATACATATTGTGTTTCCTTTGAAATCGGTCGGGAGACAGGTATCCCTACTCATTCTGTCTGGGAAATATTATGCCCGATCACTTAATCGGTCCTTAGACCCAAAAAAATGCCGGATTCCTATCAAAGAACCCGGCAAACGGAGGTTCGGAGTTAGACCGTCCGAATGTCGACAGCGAATCCGAAGCCATCGACAGATTGGAGTTTACACCCGTTTTCGTCTCTTGCGAGATTACAACGGGGTAAACCCTAGTTAACGAATATGAGAGATCGTGACCGCAATATTGTCGGAATTGATCTTCACGGGTTCGGCTGTCTCCCCTTCAAGATCACCCGCCTGCGGCATGAAGTTGCCGGAGTGGCTGATACGGGCTCCCACAATCACTTCGCCAATGTCACTCAGCTTGGCAATCCCGGTCGCCAACTGCATTTCATCCGTCAGACGGAATTCAATCGGCAGGTCGCCGGCCTTCATGCGCGCATAAGCCACCGGCATACGCTGAGCACCCAAGGGACGAGCGTAGATGAAGACCACATCGTCAGGCTGAACCTTGGAAGTGAGCTTCGGATCAAGCGTCACTCGGCCAGCCACAAAGCTAACGGGGACAGCCTTCACGGTCGGGATGCCTTCGCTCCCCATCGAAACTTCAGGAGCAGGCATCTTGCCCGCCTGAATTGCAGCACGGCGCTTGGCTTCTTCAATATTGGCACGAAGCGTATCGGGATTACCGAAATCGGCCGGCATGACTTCAATTAGACGTTCCCAATAGTGAGCGGCCGACGCATAGTCTTCCGTATCCCAAGCGTAGATTGCAAGCAATGCCAAGGCCTTCCACTGATGCGCATCAATTCGAAGAGCCTCTTCCAAGAGTTCCTTCGCTTCCTGATTAAGATGTTTGCCGTTCGCAGCCGCAATCATATCGGCCAAGTCAGCCTTGATGTGCGGATTGTTAGGCACCAGCTTGTCAAGTTCGCGCAAAGCTTTAGCGGCTTCGTCGTAGCGTTCGAGTTCGCCATAAGAGCGGCTCAACATAAACCAGCCGTCTGCATCCTGAGGATTGGCCTTGAGGCGTTCCTTGAGTTCTTCAATACCCTGACGCATTTCAGCACGGGTATGACCGCTCGCAGTCCTCTGCTGATCGGCTTCGAGCTGAGCAAGATAAGCGATGTCCATCGACTTCGGCTCGCCGAAACCCATATAGGAGAATCCGGCAATCGCAGGAATGGCAACAATCAGTGCACCGGCCAAAGCCTTGCCCTTCCAGCCGCTTTTGACAGATTCGTCACCCGCCAAGGTTTTCGTTTCTTCCAAAACGCGCTGCTGGAGTTCGGATCGAGCTTCTTCATATTCGTCGGCCGTAATCGTCCCGTCGGTCAATTCCTTTTCAAGATCCTTCGCCTGCTGACGAAGAATGCCCAACAAGGTTTCGCGACGGTCGAGCTGAGCGTTCTCGCCCGTCTTGTCACCGAACCAAAGTGGCAGAGCGACAAATGCAACGGCCACGAAGCACATTAGGGCGGCAATTACGATAAAAGTCGTCATAGCTTCGTTTCCTTACCCGAGAGAAGATCGTCGGCACGACTCTGTTCGTCGGCGGTGAGATTCACCGTTGTACGTTCGGCTACCGAGCGGCGACGGCGCAGATTCACGTAAAAAGCAATCAGACCGATGAGTAGCAAAGCGACGGGACCGAGCCAAAGAACCAAGGTGCTCATCTTGAAGGGCGGATTGTAGAGAACAAAGTCTCCGTAACGATCCACCATGTAGTCGATGATTTCCTTATTGGTTTTGCCGGCACGAACCTGTTCAACCACCTGATTGCGAAGGTCAACAGCGAGTTCGGCATTGGAATCCGCAATCGACTGATTCTGACAGACAAGACAACGAAGCTGTTCGGAAACTTCCACGACGCGTTCGTGCGCCATCGGGTCAAAGGCCGTGGAAGACGCTTCATGAGCGGCCTGAGCCGTCCCCATCAGCGAGAGAGCCGCAACGGCACTCATTAAAAAGACTTTAACGAACGACATTATTCAGCCTCCAGCTTCTTAATCAGCGGATGAACCGTATTTTCCCAGAACATCGGATCAATCGGCTGACTGAACTTCGCGCGAATGACACCCTTTTTGTCCACGATGAAAGTTTCGGGCACACCGGTCACGCCGAGGTCAATCCCCACCTTGTTCTTTTCTTCAAAGACGATTTCATCGTAGGGATTGCCTTCGCGACGAAGGTACTGGTACGCAAGTTCCGGTTTGTCCTTATAAAGGAAGCCAATCAACGGCGTTTCGAGACCGCGACGCTTCAATTCGACAAAGACAGGATGTTCCTGCTTACAGGGAACGCACCAGGTAGCCCAGACGTTCAACATCCACACTCGACCCTTCAAGTCTTCCGTCGAAATCGTACGAGACTGATCGACCATTGTTCCGAGGCGCCATTCGGGCATCGGGCGATCAATCAGAACGGACGGTACGTCACGGGGATTCAAGGATAAGCCCTTATAGAGGAAAGCGGCCATCCCGAAAAAGATCACGAGCGGAATCAGAAATTTGAGTTTCATTTCTTTTATTTTTCCTTCGAATTGCGACGCTTGCGGTTAAAGCGATAACGTCGATCAAGCGCTGCCCAGAGGCCGCCCAAAGACATAAGAATCGTGCCGTACCAGATCCAGCAAACAAAAGGCTTCGAATAAGCACGGACAATCCAGCCGCCTTCACCGATCGGCGTACCGAGCGAGACATAAGCGTCACCGCCCCAACCGTGATAGATAGCGGCTTCGGTCATCGGCATGCGATTGGAACTGTAGTAGGAACGCTTTTCAGGATGGAGCGTTGCAACTTCTTTACCGTTAATGGCGAGCTTAAATTCGCCTCGAACGGCCGAATAGTTCGGACCTTCGGCATCTTCAGTACCGACAAAGGTAAAGGTGTAATCCTGAACGGTCACGACTTCACCCGGATACATGCGAACGTCGCGTTCGGCCTGATAGCCCTTCACCAAAGTAACACCGATAATGAAGACGGCCACACCGACGTGAGCGAGGTGCATGCCCCAGAAAGCGCGCGGTAAAGAAGCGAGCTTCGTCATGACGCCGCCCTTCACGTTACGAACGGAATGACGGATTGATTCAATGGCGGCAAAGATCACGAAGAAGGCAACGGCCATCCCGATCATGGCCCAGTGACCGAATTCGCCCATCAGAATAGGCACGGCACAACCGGCAATAATCGCAGCGACAAGACACCACGTGCAGCGCTTCAACAATCCCTTCGGATCTTCATCCTTCCAGCGCGTGAGAGGCCCAAGACCGATCAAGAAAATCAGCGGCACCATCAGCGG
Source organism: Sutterella sp. (assembly GCA_020025965.1). GTDB lineage: Bacteria > Pseudomonadota > Gammaproteobacteria > Burkholderiales > Burkholderiaceae_F > Sutterella. The sequence continues at coordinate 10,343 of JAHHRG010000026.1, read as the reverse complement.
ACCGAAGACAGCTTCGAAGTAGGGAGGACCGACAGAAATCTTGCCTGCCCCCAAAGCGTCGAGAAACAAGGGATAAAGCGTCCCGAGAAGCACCGCCCCCATGGCCACAACGAGGAGAACGTTGTTAACCAAAAGCATGGATTCGCGAGAGACCATCGCAAAATTGCCGCCCATCCCCACCGTCGGCGCACGCCAGGCAAAGAGAAGGAAAGACAAACCGATCACGACGATCAGGAAAGCAAGAATGAAAAGACCGCGTTCCGGATCGGTAGCAAATGCATGAACGGAGGTCAAAACGCCGGATCGTACCAGGAAGGTACCGAGGAGCGACAACGAGAACGTCAAAATGGCGAGCAAGACCGTCCAGATACGGAAGCAACCGCGCTTTTCCGTCACGGCCAAAGAGTGCATCAGGGCAGTGCCCGTCAGCCACGGCATGAAGGAGGAGTTTTCAACCGGGTCCCAGAACCACCAGCCGCCCCAGCCCAATTCATAGTAGGACCAGTAGGTGCCGAGAGAAATACCGAGTGTAAGAAAAATCCAGGCAGCCGTCGTCCAGGGGCGCATCCAACGAGCCCAGGCCGCATCAAGACGGCCGGAAATCAGAGCGGCAATCGAGAATGCAAACGGAACAGCGAAACCCACGTAACCCAAGTAAAGGAGCGGCGGATGGAAAACCATGCCCGGGTCCTGCAACAAGGGATTCAGGTCGGCCCCTTCCGTCGGAGCCGGGAAAATGCGAAGGTAGGGGTTCGAAGTCAACAGCATAAAGAGCCACAGACCGAATCCGACCCAACCGAGCACAGCCGTCACACGGGAAATCATTTCCGCGGGGAGTCGACGGGCACATACCGAAACGGCAGCCCCCCACCAAGCGAGCGTCACAGCCCAGAAGAGGATGGAACCTTCGTGAGAACCCCAGGTGGCTGCGAGCTTATAGAACCACGGCAAGAGCGTATTGGAATTACTCACCACATTCAGAACTGTAAAGTCCGAAATGTAGAAGGAGTAGCCGAGAGAGACAAACGCCACCGTTGCAAAAATCGCGGTGGCGATCGCCGACGGACGCGCAACGGCCATCAGCGGACGAGAGCCCGTAGCCGCCCCGACGAGCGGCACGATCCCTTGGACGGCGCTCAAAATGAGCGCAAGGATCAGGGCAAAGTGACCTATTTCTGGAATCACGGATGTATTCTCCGATTAGTACTTCTTGGAGTAGCCTTCGGCGCGAGCCTGCTGAGCAGCCTTCACACCGGCATTATGTGCATCCTCGAGAGCCTTGGCGGCTTCGGGCGGCATATAGTTTTCATCGTGCTTGGCGAGCACCTGACTGGCGGTAAAGAGACCGTTCTTGTCAAGTTTGCCCTGCGCCACTACACCCTGACCTTCCGAGAAAAGGTCGGGAAGAACACCGTGGTACTGCACGGGCACGTTCTTCGCGGTATCGGTGATTTCAAAGCAAACCGTTACGCCGTCTTCAAGACGGTGAACGCTGCCCGGTTCCACCACACCGCCCAGACGGAACATACGATCCACCGGGGCTTCCTTGGCAGCAACCTGCGAGGGCGAGAAGAAAAAGACAAGGTTTTCGTTAAAGGCCTGCAGTGCGAGCGTTACACCCGTACCGATCACGGCAATCCCTGCACCAATCAGGATGATTTTTTTAGTTTTGGTGTCCATCGTTACATCTCCAAGGTGGATTTGGCCGCACGGGCCTCACGGTACAGCCGTCGACAGATCCTGGCTCGACGGGCACGAAGAGAAAAAATTTCGTAAATCACGGTTGCGGCCAAAATGCCGTAAGCCCACCAGACGTAATAGCCGTGGCCGTTCATGACGAAAAAGTCGGTTATGGATTCCCAGTTCACAGCGTCCCCTCCAGTGCGGCTTCGTGAGTCCAATCCTCACGACGTTCGCGTTCGAGAATGATGGTGCGCGTACGAGCCAACACAGCTCCGGCACCGTACAACATACCGGCCGCCACCATGATGAGCATGGCCGTCAACATAATCGGTGCAATGGAAGAACCGCTGCTCGTAATCGAAGCGCCCTGATGAAGGGTATTCCACCACTGAACCGAGAAGTAAATAATCGGAACGTTCACCACACCGACAATGCTGATGACGGACGCGGCGCGGTCAGCACGATGCTTGTCGTCGATCGAAGCATGAAGTGCGATAAAGCCCAAATAAAGGAAGAAGAGAATCAGTTCGGACGTGAGTCGAGCATCCCAGACCCAATAAGCCCCCCAAGTGGGGCGTCCCCAGAAAGCACCGGAAAAAAGCGCGACCATGGCCATTGCAGCCCCCGTCGGCGCCATGGCCTGAGCAAGCATGAATGACAACCGGCTCTTATAGAGAAGGCCGATAGCACTGGCTACGGCCATCAGGACGTAGAGCAACAACGACATCCAGGCGGTCGGAACGTGAATAAAGATGATGCGGTAGGAATTCCCCTGACGAGCGTCAACGGGCGCTTCAAAGAAGCCGATGTAAAAGCCGACGATGAATAGGATCAACGCCGCACCCATCAGCCAGGGAATAACCTTCCCCGCCGTACGGTAAAAGGTTTGAGGATCGGATAGGCTCATTCTTAACTATCTCCGAGATTCAAAAATATGGGGAAAATCTTTTAGTTTTCAGCAATTCGTAAAGCGGCAGCGGCGGCAACCGGAGCCAAAGCCAGACTCATCAGCGTCAGACCGCCCACGATCATAAAGTACGGTGTCGGCGAGAGCGCATCGGCCGCAGCACGACCGGCCAAGGAACCGAAAATCAGCACGGGAATATAGAGCGGCAAAACGAGTAGGCTCGTCAAAACCCCGCCTGCACGAAGCCCGAGCGTCAAGGCCGTCCCGATCGAACCGACAAAGGAGAGCACGGGGGTACCGAGCAAAAGACTCACGATCATGGCACCGGTGACATCGAGATCAAGGTCGAACATCAGACCGAACGCAGCCGAGAAAACGGTAATGGGAATACCGGTCACGATCCAATGAGCCAGTACCTTCGCCAACACGACTACCGGCAAGGGTTCGCTCGTCACCAACATCTGTTCAAGCGTTCCGTCTTCATAGTCAGACTGGAACATGCGAGGAAGGGAAAGGAGCGCGGAGAGCAAAGCGGCAACCCAGACCACGCCCGGCGCGATACGACGAAGAATATCGGTTTCAGCACCGATTCCCAGAGGAATCAGCGTCACGACAACGGCAAAAAAGAAAATGACCTGAGCCAGGTCCGAGCGTCGACGGAAAGCCAAACGAAGATCGCGACGAAGAATCAAAAAGAAAAGCTTCAGCATGCCGCACCTCCGTTTGAGTCTTCCGCTGCGTCCGCCATTTTGCGTTCCACAAAACTGCGACGACGCGGCGCCCAGTTTTCAGGTTCAATCGTCATGACAGTCGCGTCTTTGACCGGAACTTCCTGGTGAGTAACGAGCATGACAATACCGCCTTGGGCACAGTGTTCTGCAATGAGATCGGCCAAACGAGCGACACCTTTCACATCCAGCGCCGTAAAAGGTTCGTCAAGAATCCAAAGCGGTACGGCTTTGGAGAGCCAGAGACGAGCCAATGCCACACGGCGATGTTGCCCCTGAGAAAGATGGCCGACGGGCACGTCCACAAAGTCCGTGAGCCCTACGGCATCAAGAGCATCCATCGCCTGATTTTCAGTCACGGGAAGAGAAGCTACACCGGCATTCATCAGCACGTTTTCCAATACGGTCATTTCTTCTTTGACGCCGTTGCGATGACCGATGTAGCAAAGTTCTCGCCAGTAGTCCTGTGCAGCCTTTGCAATCGGTGTGCCGCGCCACTTGACTTCGCCTTCGAGCGGACGCATCAGACCCGCGATCAAACGAAGCAAAGTCGTTTTACCGGCACCGTTTGAACCAGCCAGACGCACGAGCGTACCGGCTTTGACAGCAAATGACAGTTTTTGAAAAAGCATGCGCTCGCCGCGTTCACAGGCGATGTCGCAAACTTCGAGTAAAGCATCGGACATGAGGATTTTGACTTGGTTTCTTATCGGCTCGGGGTACAATCAGCCGATTTTTCCGAGAGTCTAGAAAGTCCTCATTAAGAGTGTCTTATCTTATTGTCGCTTTGAAAATAAAGTGATGAGGAAGCTTTCCCCTCGGCACCTGTTGATTGCCAAAACGGTAAAATACGGCTCAACATTTTGACGGCCGCCCCGTCCAACTTCTTCTCGGAATTGCTTCATGAAACGCACCATTATTCTTTCTTCCGCTCTGGCCGCCATTCTTCTCACGGGTTGTCAAACGATCAGTGAAAAACAGGCCCTTTACGACAGCCGTGAAGAAACGCTGACCAACATCGTCGGTCAGGTCTGGCGAATTGAGGCTAAGTGGCCCGGTGTTGTTCAAACGAACCGACTTACCGAACATCTCTACGACCAAGGTATGAAGCACTGCGATCGACAAGGTTTCGGCTTTCTGGCGATCAAGGGATCAAGCAGTGCAGGATCTGAAGACGGATCGAAACCTGCTACCGCCTGGCTCGAATACCGTTGTCAACAGCCTTTGAACTATCGCCCCGAATATAAGGGCATCACGAAGACCGTCAATCCTGATGATCTGACAGACATCTTCAATCAGAATTAACGGTCGGTTTTCTAAAAATGTCAAAGCCTCGGCGTTTTTCAAAACACCGAGGCTTTTTTTGTTCTGCGAAGATGAAGAAGGCTTATTCTTCAAAAGCACCCTTCACAATCACTTCGCCCTTCTTCATGCACTGACGCCCCTTCATAAAGACATCCGTCAAGGCGTAATCCTTCGAGAGGAAGAGAAGATCGGCGTCGGCTCCGACTTCCACACGGCCCTTCCCCTCAAGATTAAGCGCGCCGGCAATCGTCTTCGTCATCGGCGTCAAGGCGGTTTCAAGATCGTACATCTTGGCAATGTCGCGAACGGCTTCGATATCGCACATAATCGAACCGACGCCGAGTCCCACCATTTCTCCCGCTTCGTTAAAGCGCGGCATGGAACCGTGACCGTCGGACGAAAGCGTAATGCGATCAAGCGGCACACCGTTTTCAATGGCCATCTTAAAGGCATCGGCAGCGGTACCCATATAGCAACCGCCGCCCGTCGTAATATCGATAAAGCCGCCCTTCTTCGCAAATTCCATCGCGCGTTCGAAGACCTTCGGGTGACGCGCCACGTGCGTCGGTCGAATATGCTTGATCGGAAGACCGGAGTTCACAATGCCGTCAAAAATATCGAAGGACGATGGAATATCGCCCAAATGAACGTGGAGGAATCCGACCTTACCCGTCAGCATACCGGCCACGCGAACGTCGGCCACGATGGCACGAACCTGTTCCATCGAGGGGAAGGAGCAACGATGATCGCCCAAAGCAAGCTTGACGCCCAAAACTTCCGGAATGGCAAAGAGTTCCGTCTTCACGCTATCCGTAATCGTCGTCACGGGATAGGAGTAATTACTCGTCCACATCCAACCGGAAGCGCCTTCCTGGGTCAGACCGCGAACCTTCGCGAGCAAGTTTTCAATAGAACGGGACATGGAGTCGGTACCCGAGACGCCCAAGAAGGACGTCACACCGGCATTGACGAGTTCGGAGAAAACAAGTTCGGGGCAGCGGGACTTCCAACCGCCTTCACCGCCGCCGCCAGTGACGTGAATATGCTGGTCGATCAGCCCCGGCGTCACATAAGCGCCTTCGGCATCAATGACTTCGAGACCGGGAAGCTCAAGCTCGAGCTTCTCTTCCATGGCGACGATCTTGCCGCCCGCGATGAAAAGATCGCGCATGCCGATCTTTTCCGGGGCGAAGACGCAGGTATTTTTAATCAGGATGGGATGTTCTTGTGCCATCGTTTATTTCTCCTTGGATGGTTCGTTCCTCTGGAACGAACGAGCGATGATAATTTCACGGGATCTTTGGTCGAGATACCGAGAAGGTCTTTTAAGATTAGCAAATTCAACACATTATTGTTTGCTTTGACTCTCATAGAGTCGAGCGCCCGAATTGGTCCCGTATGTGAGAGCAGCTCGATCGGAAAAAAGCAGATAGAGAGTCAATACGCAGGTAAGCAGAAAACTCGCCGTAGGCTCTCCGTCAAATGTAAACGGGATCCCCAGATAGTACTGACGTAAAAAAGCCGTCAGGGGGCCGCCCAACCACATCATGGCCGTTGCGGTATAAAGCGCTTCGGCCGTGCGCTTGCAGGTCAGGACAAAGGCCGCAGACACCAGAAAAAGAGCGGCAACCAAATCGGGAATCAGCGTCTGAATGGCAGGCCAGATAAAACGCGAATCCATCGAGGCGATATGGAAAACCTCGCCCAATCCTTGTCCGAAGTGATAGAGCGCAAAAAAAGACTCGGCAAAAATGACACCGATCGTAAATAGCAAAATACCGCCGATCCCACTTGCTCGATGCGAAATGGTATACACCGGCGGGAATGCGCGTCCCAGAATCTTCACCAAAATAATTGGCAAAAGCAAAACGATAACCGCTGCACAGACGATCATTCCGATCTGTCCGGTCGAAAATGAGACGACGGTAACGGTATCCTGCATGTAATCCTCCTTTGTGTTTTATCTATTTATCGTGGCAATGCTCGCAGTCGCAGGGATGATGTTCCGTTTCAGGATCAATCAGTTTTTCCAAGAGACCACAAGGATGCTTTTCATCATGCCTGCCGCAACAAGCCGATGCCAGTTCGGAAAGACTTTTTTTCAAGTGCCTCAGTTCTCGCATTTGCCTTTCGACCGTTTCCAGATGCTGATGAATGAGTAAATGCGCACGGTTGGCTCCCTTTTCACTTCCTTCGGCAATGCTTTCCAACAGGAGACGAATTTCATCAAGACCGATATTGAGCGTTCTGCAACGCCGAATAAAGTCGAGCCGCATGACATGAAGCTCACCGTAAACACGATAGTTGTTACTTAGTCGCTGAGGGGCGGGAAGAAGGCCGACTTTTTCATAGTAACGGATCGTCTCTACCGAATGCCCCGTTTTGTTTGCGAGTTCGCCAATACGCATGGTGTACCGAAGTCGAAAAAAAGATGAAAGGACAGGCTCGAGAACGCCCGTCATCCGAATGTTTTCATTATGCCTCATTCCGACTTGACTCTGAAGTTACTTCAGGGTGTTTAATACTTTTATCTTTCAATTCGGTTACCCAGAAGGGTCACGTTTTTATGTCCACTCTGCTTATCCACGTCCCCGCCATGTGTTGCCCCGTCGAAGGGGGAAAAATCGAAGAACACCTGACGGCTATGGACGGTATTTCCTCAGTTCGTTGCGAATATTCCTCGCGCACCGTCATCGTTGAACATACGCTCGACGACATTCAACCCATGCTTGAAGCGATCCTGTCGCTCGGCATGGAGGCCGCCCCCATCGGTACGGGTTCTCATCATCTGCTTTTCTCCGTTCCAGAAATGGATTGTCCGGTTGAAGCCGGTCAGATTGAACGCAGGTTCGAAAAAGAAGGCATTGTCGGGGCGGAATTCAATCTTGTGAACCGTACGATTGCCATTGAGGGCGACGATCAACTTGTAAAACGCGTGATCGCTGCCGTAGAAGCGTACGGCTACTCCGCCAAACCGCTCAAAGGGCGAGAAGTTAAGGTCGAAAGCGACCCGATCCCCTGGGGGCTTTATATCGGTGCTCTTCTTATTGCTCTTCTCTCCGAAGCCATTGAGCTCTGGGGAGAATATGCGACCGACAGTTTTCCCTTCTCTCATGATGTCGGTGAGTGGCTGACACTGGGCTTAGCCGTTCTCGCTATTGCCATGTCGGGCATTACGACCTTTAAAAACGGCCTTCTTGCCATCAAGAATCGAACGCTCAACATGAATGCTCTGATGGCCGTTGCGGTCGTCGGCGGCGTTCTGATCGGCGCCTGGCCCGAAGCCGCTATGGTGATGGTGCTTTTCCAGATTTCCGAATCCATTGAGCAGCTCTCGATGGCAAAGGCTCGCCGATCGATTCGCGATCTGATGAATGTCACGCCCGAAAAAGCGATGGTTGCACAAGGCGACGGGACTTTTGAAGCAGTCGCTGTTGAAGAAGTCGGTCCCGGTGCCCTCGTTCGTGTTTCGCCCGGCGACCGTATTCCTTTGGACGGTCGAATTGTCAAAGGCAATACGTCTATTGACCAGTCTTCGGTTACGGGTGAAGGTTTGCCCGTTGACAAAGAACCGGGCGATACCGTCTGGTCCGGCACAGTGAACCGTACTCACACGATTGAAATGTTGGTGACGGCCGCGGCCTCCGACAGTCTTTCATCGCGCATTATCGATGCTGTTGAAAACGCACGAGCCTCGAAGTCTCCGGTTCAGCGTTTTGTCGATCGCTTTGCCGCCGTTTATACGCCCATCGTCTTTGTCGTCGCTGCCGCTGTTGCGATCGTGCCGCCCCTTTTCGACGGTCTCTGGTCCGAATGGCTTTATAAAGCCCTTTGCCTTCTTGTCATCGCCTGCCCGTGTGCTCTCGTCATCTCGACTCCCGTCACGATCGTGTCTGCTCTTGCGACGGCTACGCGCTGCGGCTTGCTGATTAAGGGCGGACTCTATCTGGAAGAAGCTCGCAAGCTCGTCAATATCGGCCTGGATAAGACCGGCACTCTCACGCGAGGCGAACCCGAAGTCACCGACGTGAGTTACCTGATGTCTTTCGACGAACGCCTGACGGGGTCCTTGGCCGCCAGTTTGGCCTCGATGAACAAACACCCGCTCTCTCAGGCGATTGTGCGCTGGGCTCATCATCAGAATCTGCCGACTTATGACGTCGACGAATTCGAAGCCATTGCCGGTGCCGGTGTTCAGGGGCGCGTTCAGAACGGTTTGCTTCGCTTGGTAAATCTTCGCTGGCTCGAAGAAGCCGGTTTGGCTGACGAGAGTGTTCGTACGGCTTTCGCCAAGTACACCGAAAAAGGCATGTCGGCGGTCGCCTTGGCCGACACCTTCGGCGTTCAGGCGGTTTTCGGTCTCGCAGACAAAATTAAGGACGATGCTCGCGACGGTCTTCGCCAATTGGCCGACGTTGGCCTGACACCTTGGCTTCTAACGGGTGACAACAAAACGGCCGCTCATGCTTTAGCTTCGGAGCTCGGCATCAAGAATGTCAAGGCCGAACTCCTTCCCGAAGACAAGCTCAACCATATTGACAATCTTCAGAAGAACAGACTCACCGCCATGGTGGGCGACGGCATCAACGACGCGCCGGCTCTCGCCAAATCGGATATCGGGATCGCCATGGGCGTTCGAGGAACGGACAGTGCCATTGAAGCCGCACACATTGCCGTGATGGACGACCGTATCTCTTCCATCGCAACCTTGGTCCGCCTCTCAAAAATGACGCACTCCGTTCTTATCCAGAACATCGTCTTCGCCATCGGCATCAAGATCCTCTTTACGATTCTTGCCTTGACGGGGTTTGCCACGATGTGGATGGCTGTCTTTGCCGATACGGGAACCTGTCTTATCGTGGTAGCGAACGGTATGCGTATGCTCCACGCCAAAGATAAGCTCGACCGCATGGCCGAAATAGCACGCCGTTAACGACCAATCGTCATAAACATTAAAGGGCTTCCGATCCTCACAGACGGGAGCCCTTTTTTGGTCTTTAGCTGACAATTTGCTATGCTAGTCAGTGAATCTCTGAAGGCCAAAATCATGACAGATACCGACTATCTCGAACCCAAAAACGGTGACTTTATTGCTTACATTGACAAACTGCAGCAGGAGTCGATTGACGCTCTTAAAATCGCCAATGCCGATCGTATTGCGCATGCCAATGAAATGAGATCGTCCTCATTGCGAGATATCGCCTCCGAGCTCATGAAGCGACGCCCATCCTCCGAATCGCTTCCCGGTTCGGATAATCCTTCGTCGTCTGCTTCAGTCCCGACGGCTCAACACAGTCAATCATTGTCGGTAAAAAAGCGTCCGACGGTTGCCGAAGAGTTTAAAATACTCCACAACGAAGCACGCGAAAACAGGCTTCTCCGGCGCTTGCCTTCGGAAACTTCTTTCTCATCATCGGGCTCTTCTTGACCATCTTCGGCTTCAATGCCGGAATCGACGAATTGGCCGGTCCCGGCCTGTTTATGATGCTGATGGGCTTTTTGATCTTGAAAGGGTTCAAACGCCGTTGAACGTTTGTGCCTCTTTAGCTCGAGCGATCGCTTTCAGTTCCGTGTATTTCTTTCGTAACCCTTTTACCTGATCTGCGGGGTAGCGTTCGGCATTCTTTTTCATTTTTGCTCTGATGATCTCATTGAGATTCAGTCCGGTGCGATCGGCTAGCATCACGGCATAAATCAAGACGTCCGCCAACTCTTCAGCC
>JAHHRG010000025.1 GCA_020025965.1 Sutterella sp. | reverse complement strand
TTCGCGAACGGGATTTTCTTCGTCGTCCTTTGTCACTTCAAGAGCCTTTTCAAGACTGTCGACAACCGGAAGCATATTTTCAGCGAATTTTTCGATACCGAACTTGCGGGCCTTCTGCACTTCTTCAGCAGAGCGGCGACGGGTGTTTTCGAGCTCGGCCATCGCGCGAACGTAAAGGTCGTATTGTTCGACCGCCTTAGCTTCTGCGAGCTTCAACGCATTCTGAAGCTCTTCAACCGTCGGCTCGGCCTTTTCTTCGGTACCCGTTTCAGCCTTCTCTTCAGTGCTATCGCAAGTGCCGCAACAGCATTTCTTTTCTTCGGTTTCACCGCAAGAGCAGCAGCCTTCGTTCTTCTTATCTTGTTCCTGATTGTTCTCGGTCATAAATCACTTACTCCGTAATTCCCGGAATTTGTCGCAAATGGGTCAGATGCCTCTCATAAAATGCGGCATCTGTCGGTTTGCTCAATATATGGGGACGATTCCTTTTTTTTCAAGTCAAATCCACCCTGCAAGCTCTTTTTCGAGGATATCGAAATAGGCTGCAATGGCAGGATCGGAATCATTCAGTGCAGGAATATAGCGGAAATCTCCCTTTTTACCCGCTGGAATCGCCGAGCGATAAATGCCGCACAATTCGTCCGCTATTTCTTCAATCGTTTCGAGACAGTCGGCAGCAAACCCCGGGCAAATCACGTCAAGACGCGGCAGACCTTCTTCGCCCAAGCGCTTGGCTGTGTCAATGGAGTAGGGCTGAAGCCATTCCTCAGGCCCAAATCGGGACTGAAAGGAAAGCTCCCACTCACCCTCTTTAAGCTTCAGTGCTTCGACCAACAGACGAACCGTTTCGAGACACTGAGCTTTATAAAGATCACCCTTGTCCGTAATGCAGCTTTCCGGCACTCCGTGGAAACTCATTAAAAGCTTGCCACCCGTAGCCATCGGCGTACCGTGTTCTGCCCAATAGTCGGTCACACGGCGACGGAGTGCTTCAATATAGGCAGGATGATTGTGATAGTCATGCGTCATACGCAACGATGGAATGTTTCGACACTTCATTAACTGATGAGCTACGGCATCAAAGCACGAAGCCGTCGTCTGAGGTGCGTACTGAGCAAAGAGTGGCATAACGAGTAAACGCTCAATCCTATCCCTCTGGATTTCTTCAATCACTTCGGGGAGGCTCGGATGGCCGTAACACATAGCCCAATAAACTCGCACACCGGGATGTTTGGCGCTCAACGCAGCCTGAAGCTTTGCCACCGTACGCCTCGTATACACCACGAGAGGAGCGCCCTCTTCCATCCAGACTCCCTGATAGCGAGCAGCGGATTTAGCAGGACGTTTACGCAAAATAATGCCGTGAAGAATCGGCCACCACTTCCAGCGCGGTAGCTCAACCACGCGGGGATCAGCGAGAAATTCGGCAAGGTATTCACGGACGCTTTCGGTCGTCGGATGATCTGGACTACCCGTATTGAGAAGCAGAACGGCAGTTTTGGCTTGTTGAGTCATTGAAGATAATCTCTTCGAATAGCTTGGATTTTTTTATTTTAACTATGGATTATTTTTCAATTATTAAAAGATCAATCCGTGCATCTTCAGCAAATCAAACGCAAAAAAGCCGCCCGTAGGCGGCTTTTTCCGATCACTTCTTTAGGAAGTTAGCGACATCTGTTGCATCGTGCGGTAACGTCGATACATTATGAGAATTGAACCTGCGACAAGACTCATCCAGAATTTGCCAAGAACCTGACCTCCGATGAATTCCAGCGAGCCGAAGGCGAGAGAAAGAAAAATCACCGAGTCAACGATGGAGCCCACCAAACCCGAAGCGATGATGGCGATCGTCAGATGCCGTTCGCGAAGCGGAGTATAAACGGCAAAATCGGCCAGTTCCGAGAAAAGGAAGGCGCAGGTGGACCCTAAAACGATAGCGGGATCAGACAAAAACCCAGAAATCACGGCTCCGACGGCAATGGCGAAAAGTGTCCATCGCTTTCCAAGAAGGCTCTGAACAGCATCACGCAAGACGAGCGCGAAACCAGCGAGCAAAACTGCCGACGGGGCCATCATACCGGGGGCAACAGGAATAAGACAAGGACCGTCTTTGAGACAGACGAGACCAATGTTCATGACAACCCAGTTCCCGACGGGAATCGTGAGTATGAACAAAACAAGGCTGAGCAGGCCGAGCGAGCGGCGAGCGGTGAAGTTTTTCATGGTAATACTCCGGGTGCTACCGGTCAAAAAGCCGGCGCGTCTCCAAATAGTAAAAAAGGAAGGTTTTCTTCAACTTCCTAAATTGACGGATTGTTCTCGACCTGTCAGACGGTTTAGCTGACGGTGTCGAAGAACCGCATTATACGTTGTGGCAAGTAGTTAATGTTGCCTGGTGCTCGACCTTGCGGAAAGCCAATATGACCACCCTCTTCAGGAAACTCGCCCGTGACGAATTCACTCATTTCATCTTCAGTCGGAAGCGTCCAAGCCGGAAGGAAAGGATCGTTCTTAGCATTGAGAAGGAGAAGTGGTACACGCACGTTTTTGAGAGCAGGCTTACAGGAGCATTTCTGCCAATATTCCATCGCGGAATAAAAGCCGTGAATCGGCGCTGTATAAATATCGTCGAACTCATACATCGTTTTACAAGCTTCGATGCGCTTCAGATCAATCTGATCAGGAAAGCGCTTCGCCTTCTCGATAACTTTGGGCTTCAAGGTAGAAAGGAACATATCGGCATAGAAAATATTGACACCTTTACTGATACGTTCACTCGCGGCTACGAGGTCAATCGGCGCGCCGATGGCGGCCGCAGCCGTTACAAAACGAGCCTTGTCCCCCATATCGCCCAAATACTTTGCTACGTTGTTGGCTCCTAGAGAAACGCCGACAAAATAAAGCTTCGCAGACGGGAAACGTGCGTGGATCGTCTTCAGGATCCAATCATTCTCTTTCGTATCGGCAGCAAAGTAGCCGCGAGCCAAGCGATTCAATTCGCCGCCACAACCGCGGAAATGACAGACAACACCGCGCCAACCGCGTTCGACACAGGCTGCCATTAACGCCTTGGCGTAATGGCTATCGCTAGCTCCTTCAAGACCATGCAAATGGACAAGAACAGGGGCATCAACTCTCAAAGGTGCCGGCTCGGCCCAATCCCAGAGAAGAAAATCTCCGTCAGGGAGCTCCACGCGCTCACGACGATACTTGACGCTCGGCTGCGGCATCAAACGGGCAGGAACAACCGTCTGCAGATGCCCGCCGGGGCACCAGTTGGGAGCAATGTAATCGGATTGACTAATAGGCATGTCGAGATTCTCTCTTGAGTAGTTTTTTTCTTGCTCTCGTACTCTAATACTTTCGGCAGGTCACAATTATGCGTCTAGAAACGAAGTTGAGTCAGTTTGTTTCACGTCGAGGTTCGTCTGTCCCGAAGACACTCCTCCAAAGACGTTGAACTGCTTCTCTTTCCGTATCAAACAGTCCCGTAGGGACGCGCACCGGCAAACCTTCTCCTGCATTCAGACGAATTTCGTGCTGAACTTCACGATATCGTCGATAAGCTACCACTGCGTCACCCGCGATCTTTTCATCCACAAGGCCCAATCGAGCAGCGGTTTCTAGCAAAAGAATATTGCCAAAATTGTTTAGAAGTTCCGGATGATCCTTGGCATGGGTCAGCACCAAAAGCTGAACGGTGAATTCCACATCAATCATGCCGCCACGATCGTGCTTCACATCAAAATACACGGTCTTGTTGGGATGGCCGTCCAACATCTTGCGTCGCATTTCAAGCACGCTCTGGCGAGCTTCATCAATCGACCGATCCATCTGCAGAACCTTCGCACGCACCTCTTCAAAACGCCGCCCCAAATCCGCATCACCCGCTACAAAACGAGCACGGCTCAAAGCCTGATGCTCCCAGAACCAAGCTCCGCGCCCATCAGCGTTTTGCTGATAACGCATGAACATTTCCAAAGGTGTGACGATCAAGCCGCTCTCGCCGTTGGGACGAAGTCGAAGGTCAACATCAAAGAGTTTCCCAGAAGATGTCTGCAAAGTGAGCCAACTCATCATGCGCCGGACAAGTCGGCTGTAAGTCAAGTCGGCTTCCGGATCTGGATCGTCATAAATGAAGACGATGTCGAGGTCGCTGTCGTAACCGAGTTCCTTGCCGCCTAGCTTCCCGTAACCGATCACAGCAAACTTCGGACGTTCGCAGTGTTTCTTTCTGAGGCTGGCCCAAGCGAGTTCGATAATTTCATTCAGAACAGCATCGGCCAGAGCCGAAAGTTGGTCCGCGAGACGTTCCACCGTAAAACGTCCGTCCAAGTCGGCAATCAGAAGTCGGAAAACTGCAGAGTGGTGTGCATCGCGCAACGCGTTCATCTGACGTTCTTGGTCGCCTTCTGCTTCGGTCAATGCTAGATGGAGCGTTTCTGTCCATTCGGACCAATCGACGGGCGTAAAGTCGTTCATCTCACGAATACGGCCGTCGACGAGTTCGTCGAGAATGATTGGATGACGAACGATAAAGTCCGTACTCCAGCGGCTTGCCGCCAAAACGCGCCCCACACGGTCTGCGGCCTTCGGATACTGCGAGAGAAGAGCAATATACGTGGATCGCCCCGCGATCGATTCAAGAAGTCGCAGATAGCGCGAAAACACTTCGGAAAGCGGCACACTGCGTGTCGAATCCTTCTTTTGCCATTCACGGCAGCGTTCCGCAACGATCGGAATAAGTTCCTGAAGGCGCGAGCGCGCATCGTCCGAGATATTACGACCGTCTCGAGCCGAAGCGAGACGCATAATACGAGATACCAGTTCATCAACGTCTTCTTCAAACCCCATTGACTTGAGTTTGTCAGCCAAGGCCTTGGAGGCCGTTGAAGTGCCGGTTTCCCAGCCAAGCGGCCAGTCGCCCTTTTGTTCGACTTTTTTCGTTTGGAAAATACCGTCAAAGGCGTTCGAAACGTAATCGTTCACGCAATCAAGACGCTTCCAAAGCATCGTCTCGTCAATGCCGAGCAAGGCCGCCACATTAGGGAGATTTTCGCCCACACGCGAGAGTCGTTGCGTCTGCTCGTCGTTCACGTATTGAATGGCATGCTCAACATCACGCAAGAAAACATAGTTTTCTTTGAGCGTATCGGCCATTTCACCTTTGATGGCTCCTTCTTTCGCGAGCGCATCCAACATTTTCAAAGTTTCACGACCGCGAAGCGAAGGATCTCGCCCGCCTCGAATCACTTGCATGGTTTGCGTCAGAAATTCGATTTCTCGGATCCCTCCGCGTCCCAATTTCACATTGATGTAGGAGCCGCCGCGCGCAATCTCACGTCGCGTCGTTTCCGCACGAATCATTTCATGGAGTTTTGTGAGCGAAGCAATCGCACCAAAGTCCAGATACTTACGAAAAACAAAGGGACGAACAAGAGAAGCGATGTTCTTTGTCTGTTGTGCAAAAGTCTTTTCTGTCCCGAAGACGGGTTTATTGATAATACGCCCCTTCAACCAAGCAAAACGTTCCCAGTCACGACCCTGTGTATACAAATAGGTCTCGAGCATATCGCTCGAACAGACAATCGGACCCGAATCGCCGTTGGGCCGAAGGCGCATATCGACTCGGAATACAAAGCCTGGACCTTCAATATCGTTCAAAGCAGGGATAAAGCGCCGTGCAAGGCGTTCATAAAATTCCTGAACCGAAATGGTTCTTCTCACATTGGGATAGTCGGATGTCGCCTGCGTTTCACCGTCCTCGTCATAGAGAAAAACAAGGTCAATGTCGGATGAGACATTGAGTTCCCGGCCACCCAACTTGCCCATCCCGACCACCAGTAAATCTTGGGGCTGGCCGGAAATTCCTATCGGCACACCGAAGCGAACGGCCAATTCCTCGGCTTGCGCCTTCAACATGTTCGAGACGGCGACTTCAGCGAAGTCGCTCATCGTTCGGACAACCTCGTCGTAGCCGATAACACCAGTAGCATTACGTCCAGCTAAATTGATGATAATGCGACGTCGCATCGTTCTAAGGAGGAGCCCGAGTTCGTCAACAGTTTTCGCACCGTTAGCGATTTCAGCATCCATATCTTCGCGCGTAATAGTTTCGCGCAAAATTTCTTCGTAACGTTCCGCACGAAAAGCGTCGTCTTCCCGCGGATACATCGCGGCCAAAGATCTGGCAACAAAAGGCGAATAGGCAATGACTTCAGAAGCGGACAATCGGCTCATAGAGATATTCTCCTCAGGAATTTTTTAATTTTACCAACCGCCCGAAAAAACATTTCGGCAAAGCCTGGAGAACGGGGAAAAGCTCAGTTCCTTCGAGTAAAATTCTTAACTGATAAGCATTTGCTGTGTAATGTCGCAAACCGTCAATGAAGAAGCCCGTCCACCTTTCTCACGACAGCCCGAAGGAGCTGAAGCGCGCCGTACGTTCCGCCAAGCCCCTGCACTGGGTAATCAAGGCCATTTTGGCGGCTTATTTCCTCTTTTGTTTCCTCTTTTTAGGGGTTCGTTGGTTTGTCACCACGCATATTGACGACTATCGTGATGACATTTCCGCGATGATCTCCCAAGCGGTCGGCGTTGATCTCAAAACGTCCAAATTTTCCGTTGGCTTTTACTATCTCTGGCCGACCTTTACTTTTGAAAATGTTGAAGTTTCCCGTCCTGGCGGTCCAGTGTCGCTCACGCTGCCGCTCGTTCAAGGACAGCTCTCCTGGTCTTCGCTCTGGCACTGGGAGCCTCGTTTTCGACATTTCACGATTCTCAACCTTGACCTGAAGATTCGTCGCCTTTCGAGCGAGTTGATTGATATCGCGGGCTTTGTGCTTCCGGTTCCTGCCGACTTTTCTCCTACAGGTATTGGAAAGGCGGCGGACATTCCTCCTTCCAAATTCGATACACGCCTAACTGCCTGGCTCTTGGCTCAGGAGCGTCTTGAACTTTTGAACGGCTCAGTTATCTACCTTGACAAAGAGGAAGAACTCCCCATTCGCATCACGAATATGAACGTTGTCTTCGAGCAACGTCTGCTTGACTGGCGAGCCGCCGTTGAAGGCACAGCTCACACTGACAAGATTGGTCGTGACTTCAAGCTTCGAACATTGATTCGCAAAGATATTTTTGCAACCAACGGCGACCCTGCCAATTGGACGGGGCAGGCTTATTTCCACTTTGCCAAAACGGATGTGGCCCGCCTCATCAAGAAGTTCGGTTTCCGACGTTTCGTCACATCGGGAACGGCTTCCACCGAAATGTGGATTGATTTCAAAAAGGGGAACGTCACACATTCAACCGTTGACCTTGCACTTACCAACGTTGATCTAAAACTCGACCATCGGTTACCACCGCTTCGTATGCAGTGGCTCGGTACCCGTCTTAAATACGAAGCCGAACACAACGACACGGTCACGCGCAAACTCACCGTATCGGATCTCGACTTCTTGACGGACCATAACGAACACCTTGGTAAGACCAACCTCGTCCTAAGTCTCAAAACAGACGCAAACGACCGAATGTGTAACGGTAGCCTCACTGCTGTACGCATCGATCTTCGTCCGCTCGTCTCGATTGCACATCGTCTGCCTATTCCGGAAACGTCCCGTCAATTCTTCGATAATCATCAACTACGCGGAGAACTTACTAACGTCAACATCGGCTTTAACGGCGACCCGAAAGTGCCGAACAATTGGTTCGCCGACAGCACCTTCAAGAACTTATCGCTTCCAGTCGGGACGGACGGCCTCCCTGGCTTTAGTGGCCTCTCCGGGAAAATCACACCCATTCAGCAGACGGGCGGCGTGAAGCTCACGCTCGATTCGCATAATGTACAGCTGACATTTCCTAAGGTTTTTCGTCGTGAAGTCATTCATCTAAACCGTCTGAAGTCAACGCTCGAAGTCAAATTCAACCCAAGAACCACACTCCTCGTTCACTCCTTTGAAGCCTCGAACAAAGAAGCAATGATCACCGGAGGCGGCTCTTGGACCGACACCGGCGGAGCAGGTACACTCGACTTATCGGGCAACATCATTCATGCCAAAGCCGAAGCGATTCCTCGTTACATTCCCCGTGTTCTGGGCGAAAACCTCCTTAATTGGCTTGAAGCCGGGATTCTCGACGGTGATATCTCGGGCGGCGTCTATCACGTAGAAGGTCCGCTCAATACCTTCCCGTGGGACGATGCCCATCAGGGTGAGGGACTCTTCCGTATTTCTGCCGATCTGAAACACGGGAAACTCGACTTTCTTCCCTCCCATAAAAAGACCGAGAACGGCTACTGGGACATCGAAAGTGAATATCCGATTCTGCGCGGAATCGATGCACACCTCGTTTTCCAAGGGAATTCGATGGATATTCGCGGCAAGAGTGCTCGTTCAGAAGGTCTTGAGGCCACAGATATCACCGTTCGCATTCCGTCTTACATCACGGACTCGAGATTGCTCATCGACGGGAAGATTCGCGGAGATCTCTCGGATGCCATCGGTTACGTGAATTCAAGCAACCAGCTCTCCAACATCCTAGCCAATGCCTTCAAACAGAGCAATGGTAAGGGTAATGCGGACATGCATCTCAAGATTGCGATGCCCTTCTCCGACCCTAAATCTATCAATGTCGATCTGGATTTAAAGCTTACCAACGCCGCTCTATCGTACGGCTACGGTTTGCCACTAGCTACGAATCTCAACGGCCGACTGCTAATTTCGGAAAAATCCGTCAATACCCTGGCACCGATTACAGGTGAAACCGAGGCCGGACCACTTAACCTCAACATCATTACCGAAAACGGTCGCATAGATCTGAATACCGAAGGGGTTGTCACTGCAAAAGACATCGAAAACATAGTAAACCTCGACACAGCTGCGCCTTTCTTCAGGAATGTGTCGGGCACCACCCCTGTACTCGTTCACACATCTATCGGCCTCAAGAAGCCTCATCTCTCAATTTCAGGCACATCCAATCTGAAAGGTATCGTCAGCACTTTGCCACTCCCCTTCCGAAAGAGTGCTGAAGAAAGTTGGCCCTTATCCTTTAATTGGACACCAAACGGAAACGGACACGATCTGGATATCCATTCTTTCGGCCGCGCGTCGCTACTCCTTCGTTTTGAAAACGTCGAAAATAAGCTTCACTGGACGAGTGGTACCATTGCACTTGGCCCCCAGAGGAAGAAGACCTTAGGTCGCGATATCGACATTTCGCTCATGACGCCAACACTCGATCTCAACGCCTGGTTACCCTATGCTCAAGAAGTTGTTGACATCGTCAATCACGAACCTTTACAGCAAAAGCTCGATAACGATTCAGTCCTTGAACGTCTTGGCACCGTTCAGCTCACCACAGATGAACTCAAGTGGTACGACGTCATCTATCCGACCGTTGAAGCTACGCTACGCCGCTTCAATCAGAAAGACTGGCATCTTCGTGTCGGTGGCAATCAGCTTTTGTCAGGAAGCGCCACCTACGAATCAGCCACAGCCTCTCACAACGACGTACTGACCCTTAAATTTGGCCGACTTCACCTGCCGCTTCCTCCCGATAGTAAGGGAAAGCCAGCCAAGAAGGATACCAAGCCAATTACCGAACTTCCCGACATCACCGTTGTCGTTGACGATTTAACCGTTGGCAAGATGGCGATCGGTAAAGTGATCGCACACGCTCAGAACCGAAGCGATACTACAGGTGCCGCATGGGACATTCATCGTCTCGACATTTTCAATGCGGGCGGAAAACTCTCTGGAAAAGGCATCTGGTCTCATGCAATCAATAACGAAGGAAATACGTCGCTCAGCCTCCAACTCAACATTGAAGACATGGGTCGAGTCCTCTCGAGCCTCTCCGTTGAAAACGCCATGAGAGGCGCACCGACCAACGCCTCCGCCACACTCCATTGGGCTGGGACTCCCTTGATGCCACATTTTGAAACCCTTTCGGGATCCGTGACTTCAGAATCAGGTTCGGGGAGTTTCCTCAAGATCGAACCAGGAGCCGGACGACTTTTAAGCCTTCTTTCGTTGCAACATCTTCTGCACCGATTGACCCTTGATTTCCGCGACGTGCTTAGTCAAGGCTTTACGTTTGACTCACTCTACCTGACTGGCTCCTTTGAGAACGGCGTGTTCTCGACTCCTAAAGCCACAATTTTCGGTTCTGCCGCCACAGTTATGCTTGGCGGTCAAGCCAACATCGTCACCGAAACTATTAATGCGAAAGCCGTAATTCTCCCGTCGATTAATGCAGGCGGTCCGTCCTTAGCGCTGACATTGGTTAATCCAGCCATCGGGATCGGAACCTTCCTCACGCAATTGATTCTTCAGGATCAGCTCTCCAATATTTTCCGAGCCGAATACGATATCAAAGGCAGTTTCGACGACCCGAAAATCACCAAGATCGACCTCACGACCAATTCGGGTAAACAAGGTAATGGCGCGCTACAATAATTCATTCCGCTAGAACTACAACAATCTATCTTCATGCGTATTTCCGCTTGTCAAATGGTCTCGGGGACAGATCCCGAGCAAAATGTACTAGATGCCCTGAACCTTATTTCTGCTTCGGCCGAGTCCGATGCGGAACTAATCGTCCTTCCCGAAAACTTTGCTCTGCTCGGAAGTGACGAAGACAATCTGAAGATTGCCGAAGACTATGATAACGGTCCGATTCAGGAAGCCGTGCGCATGGCCGCTGTTCGTCACAACCTCTGGATTGTTGCCGGTTCGATTCCGCTCAAAGCAGACGACGCAAATCATTACATCAACGCTTCGCTCGTTTACAACCCAAACGGAGATGTTTGCGCACGTTACGATCGAATTCACCTCTTCCGCTATCACCGCGGCAACGTGGAAGCCTATGATGAACGCAACCGAGTTCAGGCGGGACGACATCCGATGACGTTCAAGATGACGACCTGGGATGGACAGGATTACAAGATCGGGCTCTCCATGGGCTTTGACCTTCGTTTTCCGGAACTCTTCCGTTCGCTCGCTCAGCCCGACCTGATTGTTCTACCAGCCACGTTCACCGAAACAACGGGTCGCGCACATTGGGCCACACTTCTCGCGGCTCGCGCCATTGAAAATCAGTGTTACGTCGTTGCAGCCGCTCAGGGCGGCGATCATCAGTGCGGCCGACGCACCTGGGGTCACTCTCGTCTCAACGACCCTTGGGGGCGTACGATGAGCGAACTGACGACCGGTCAAGGCATTGTTATCGGCGACATTGATCTGGCACAGATTCGTACTGTACGAGAAATGCTCCCCGCTTTTTCTTCTCGAGTACTTTATTGATAATCGAGCGTTTTTTCGCGTCATTAGTTTTTTTTCATCTCTATTCCGACGCGTTGCCAAACCTGTGTCGGTTTCGGAAGAAAAATGCGCAGACTATAATTGGCACAAGTATTTAGAACACAGGATTGAACGTGTTAGATTCATTCAAGCTGATGACCCCCATCGTCGGGCTGACCCGTTTGCTTGTCGGGGCCTATCCGCACTGGCAAGGTTGCGCACCGTCGGCCAAGCAACGTATCTACTTTGCCAACCACACAAGTCACCTCGACACCATTGTGATCTGGGCCTCTCTGCCCCCTCAGTTGCGTCGTTTTGTTCGTCCTGTAGCCGCCAAAGACTACTGGGAAAAGGGTATGTTGCGTCGTCGCATCGCACTGCAGGAACTCAATGTGGTTCTCGTTGACCGACGCCGCACCGAACATTCCAATCCTCTAGATCCCCTGCGAGACGCTCTTCGTGAAGGATCTTCGCTCATCATCTTCCCGGAAGGCACCCGCCGTCCGCAGCCCTTGCCTAGCACCTTCAAGTCCGGCCTCTGGCGTCTGATGAAGGAATTCCCGGAAGTGGAGTTAATTCCCGTTTATATCGAAAACCTGCACCGCGCCATGCCTAAGGGCGTGTTGATTCCGGTGCCGACCGTTTGCTCTATTCGTTTCGGCAAACCTCTCGAACATTCCACGGACGACTTAAAGGATCCGTTCCTTGAACGCGCCCGCAACGCAGTTATAGAACTCGCTCAGCCATGAGACTCGGATTTACTATTCACGAAGCCTATGCCATCCTTTTCGTAGGCTTGACGCTTTTAGCCGCAATCGGCACAGTTTATGTGAACTGGGCCATGCGTCGCATGAAGAATCCCGATGAAACCCGCCGCCTGATGGCTGTCAATGCCCGCGTGCGTCTCGCTTGGTGGTTAATTGCCGTTTTCACCATTGCTTTCGCTCTGGGACAGACTGCACTCGTCATTTTCTTCGCGTTCATCAGCTTCTTCCTGCTACGGGAGTTCATTGCCATAACTCCAACTAAGGCAACGGACCATAAGGCACTTGTCATCGCCTTTTACATTGCTATTCCGGTGCAATACGCACTCTTGGGATTCGATTTGATGAAGCTCTTCACGCTCTTCATCCCGATTTACCTCTTCCTAACATTTCCAGTCATCATGGCTTTGTCTAAAGACATGGACAGTTACCTGGATCGTGTAGCTAAGGTTCAGTGGGGCATCATGCTCTGCGTCTTCTGCGTGAGTCATGCACCTGCCATTGCAACCCTCGACTTGACGCGTTACAACTCCTCGGGCGCTCTGCTTTTACTCTTCTATCTGCTGATCGTTTTCGTGAGCGACTTAGGGGCTTCAATTGCTTCGGCTTTCGTAGGGGGGAAGCCTTTATCATTTAACCCAAATCGCACGGTCAAGGGAACCGCCATTGGCTGTCTCGCTGGGATCGTTGCAGGCTCTGCCATGTTCTGGATTACGCCGTTGCGCCCCTATCAGGCCGTGTTAATGTCCATCATGACGGTCATCTCAGGGGTGATGGGCGACCTCGTTATCAACGCCGTTCGTCGTAGCATGGGTGCCGAACACCTCGCTACAGAAAGCGATATCTACATGACGCGCGGCACGCTCGCCCGTCTCGCGCCACTCACCTTTTCGGCACCAGTCTTCTACCACCTGACGCTCTTCTTCTTCGTGTTGATTAAAAAAGGCTTTTAACGAAAACCTCTAAAAAGAAAGCCCTGATTCATGCAAATCGGGGTTTCCTTTTCTTAGGCACAAAAAAAGTGCAGATTTCCTATCGGAACTGCACTTTTTTCGTATCCTTTAACGGAAAATCAACGACGACGGTTCGTCGGATTGACCGGGGGACGGCCTTCGATATGACGGAAGGTGATGCGACCCTTGGTCAGATCATACGGCGAAAGCTCGAGAGAAACCTTATCGCCCGCCAGAATGCGGATATGATGCTTGCGCATCTTGCCATTGGTATAGGCCACGAGTTCGTGACCATTGTCGAGTTTCACGCGGTAACGAGCATCGGGGAGCACTTCAAGCACCTGGCCCGCCATCTCAATAAGATCTTCCTTTGCCATAATCTTCCAAAAATAAAAGCTGCACGAAACTCGTAAAAAATGAAGAGGCGGTTTCGAGTGTAGCCTTTGAAATAAAACGAGAGTCGGCGCTATATCCTACGCCGCACAAGATCGTGATTGTATCACTCTTCACTCTTCATTTTTCAGGAAAAGCTCGTTTTTTTCGCAAGTCTCCTAGGCGTTATTCCCAAGCTTAAGATTTAATCAATACCCCCTGAGGTAAAATGTGAGCATCCTGACGGGGAATCGTTTCTACGGATCCGCACTCCGTCGTGATTCAACCCCGATCAATCAGTGCTTGACGCCTTCCGACCAAGGCGACAAAGCTTCAGTGGAGAATACAACATGAAGACGGTACTTGTCGTCTACAACAGCCGTTCCGGCCACACGATGCGCATTGCTCGCCGCATCGCCGAAACTATCGTCGCCGAAGGTAATCAGGTTGACCTGATGAACGTCATCGAAGCCGACCGCGAAGGTGTCGACTGGAACAAGTACGACCTCGTCATCGCCGGCGCCCCCGTTCTTTACGGCAAGTTCCGCCGTGAATTCGTAGGCTTTGTGAACAAGTGGAAAGCTGTCCTTGACGCCAAGCCCAACAGCTTCTTCTGCGTCTCCGTTGTTGCCCGTACGCCTGAAAAGTGCACACCAGAAGGCAACGTGTACTGCCGCAAGTTCATGGAAAACAATCCGTGGCATCCGAAGGATGTTCGTTGCTTCGCCGGTAAGGTCGACTACCCGAACTGGTCTTGGATCGACACTAAGCTCATCCAGATGATCATGAAGATGACGAAGGGCCCGACGGAACCGACCGCCGTGATTGACTACACTGACTGGGATGCCGTCGAAGAATACGCCCGTCACTGCTTGACGATCGGCGAAGAACCAGTTGTTGAAGAAGCAGCAAAGACCGAAGAAGCCTAATTCTTCAGTTCACACCCCTATGAAAAGAGCCTTTTCTTGCGAAAAGGCTCTTTTTTTCATCATTTTGAGTGTAAATCGTCTTTTTATGGGCGTTTTTTCGCTTTTTTAACAGCTAAACTTATTGGATGTACGGTCGCTGACCGAAGTGAGCGTTTTTTCACGTTTCTCTCCAGGCGACTGCGTCAGTTTTTACTAGCAGACAACTCTATGACGAAAAATTTTCCCTGGTATTCCTCTTATCCTGAAGGCGTTCCTCACGAAATCGATCCCGATCGTTTCCCGAGCCTGCCCGCCGTTCTTGATGATGTGGCCACCCGTTTCCCCGATCGTATCGGTTACACGAATATGGGTGTGGGCCTCACCTACCAGAAGACCCAGGAACTCACCAAAGATTTTGCGGCTTACTTGCAGAGCCTTGAAGGCATGCAACCTGGCGACCGCGTCGCCATCATGATGCCAAACCTCTTGCAGTATATCGTTGCCGTTTTCGCTTGTTTGCGTGCCGGTTTTATCGTCGTCAATATCAATCCGCTTTACACGGCCCGCGAAGTCAATGCCACGCTCCATGACTCGGGAGCCAAGGCAATCGTCATCATTGAAAACTTCGCCAAGACTCTACAGCAGGCACTACCCGGTACGGCCTGCAAACACATCGTAACGACTGGCGTTGGCGATCTCTTCCCGTTTGTGAAGCGTACGCTCGTCAACTTCGTCATTCGTCACGTGAAAAAGATGGTGCCTGCCTACCAGCTTCCCAACCCTGTCAATTTCGTTGACGCACTTGCCGCTGGCCGTGCCGCCGGCATGAAGCCGCACGACATTGACAATCGCGACATCGCCTTCCTACAGTACACCGGTGGGACAACGGGGGTTTCGAAGGGGGCCATCCTCACACACCGTAACCTGTTAGCCAACATGCAGCAGGTCGGTTATTGGATTTCGAGTACCTTCAAGGAAGGTGAAGAAACGGCTCTTACGGCGCTACCGCTTTACCATATCTTCTCTCTTTGCGCGACCTTCTCCTTCACGCAGTTTGCGGCCACGATGGTTCTCATCACTAACCCGCGCGACATTGAAGCGCTCGCCAAGGAATGCATTAAGTGGGACTTCTCGGTCATTGTCGGTGTCAATACGCTCTTTGCCGCTCTCTTGAACAACAAAACCTTCTGCTCGCATCACTTCAAGGGGCTGAAGATGACTGCTGGTGGCGGCTCTCAGGTTCAGCGCTCAGTTGCAGAACGCTGGAAGGAAGTGACCGGTTGCAATATCCTTGAAGCCTACGGTCTGACCGAATGCTCGCCAGGTGTCTGCGGTAACGTTCCCAACGCACCATGGGACGGTTCTTGCGGTGTCCCCATTCCTTCTACCGAAGTCTCCATTCGCGGCGAAGGTTTTAAAGATCTCGGTCTTTGCCCCGACGAGGAATCGATTCCGGAACATACGGGTGAAATTTGCGTCCGCGGTCCTCAGGTGATGTCCGGTTATTGGGGTCGTCCGGAAGAATCCGCCGCCATCCTTCGAGACGGCTGGCTCCGTACGGGTGACATTGGCCACATGGATAAGAATGGCTGGATCACGATCACGGATCGTAAAAAGGACATGATCCTTGTGTCGGGTTTCAATGTTTATCCGAACGAAGTTGAAAACGTTATCGCATCGATGCCCGAAGTGCTCGAAGTCGGTGTCGTCGGTGTACCGAGCGCCAAATCAGGCGAAACGGTCAAGGCTGTCATCGTTAAGAAAGATCCGTCTCTTACCGTCGACCAAGTAAAGAAGTACTGCCGTACTCAGCTCACGGGTTACAAGATGCCTCGCGAAATTATCTTTGTCGATGCACTTCCGAAGACACCAGTCGGCAAAATCCTTCGCCGAGAATTGAAAGACATCCACTAAGCTGTCTTCTAATAGCAAAATGGCACAGCATTCAACACGCTGTGCCATTTTTTTGAGTTACTTTGTCGAATCAGTTGCCTGCAAGCAATTCAATTGTCTTGTCCATCACTTCAACCTTTTCGCCGCCACGAAGCTTGCGGGTCTTACGAGATTCCACTTCGCCATCAACTTTCACCAAGCCGTCGGCCACCATGGCCTTCGCCTGAGCACCGGAATCGGCAATGCCGACAGCCTTGAGGAGAGCGTCGAGGGTGATCAGCTCACCGCGAATCTGAAACTTTTCTGCCATTTTTCTTTTCCGTTGATCGTCCGTCCCTCTCTCTACAAGAAGGCGACATCTTTGAACCCATATCAAATATTGCGGGCACCGTTGGCCTGCTCATGGTGGGACAATTATCAATTCGTCGCGCCGAATGCGGCCGACTTTTTAATTGTATCGAATCAATCTTGGCTTTTTCATGCTCTCGGCCATTACTCTTACTTTTCTCTTTCAAGTTGTCGGTGAAATCATTAGCCGTTCGACGGGGATTCCTGTTCCAGGCCCTGTGATCGGCATGATGCTCATGCTCTTCGCTTTCTTCCTTAAAGACAACCTGATTGAAACGATCCGTCCGACTGCCAGCGTTCTGCTCGCAAACCTTTCACTTCTTTTCGTTCCCGCAGGCGTTGGCATCATGCGCCACGGAGAACGTTTTGCCGAAGAAGGGATCGCCATTGTGGCCATTATTGTCATCACCACCATCATCGCTATGCTCGCGACCGCCTGGACCTTCCTTTTTATCCAGAAGACTTTCCACTTAAATGACGAGGACGACCAATGATCAACGTACTCAGCGAGTTATACCATACCCTTGAAAGCAATCCCGTACTCTGGATGGCGTTGACTCTCTCGGCCTATATTTTCGGGCAACATCTCTTCAAACTCACGCGTTTCAATCCGCTTTTTTCGCCCATCATCGTTGCTGTCGTAAGCATCATGATCCTGTTACTGGTTTTCGACATTGATTACAACACTTACTTTGCGGGTGCCGGCTTCATTCATTTTCTCTTGGGCCCCGCTACCGTGGTACTGGCCGTTCCGCTCTTCGAACAACGTCGAAAACTCGTTCGTCTTTGGCTTCCCGTTACCGTCTCACTCCTCGTCGGCTCCGTCGTAGCCATCCTCTCAGTTGTTGCAATGGGATGGGCCTTCGGCATTCGTTCCGACACACTCATTTCCCTTATTCCAAAGTCCGTTACGACACCGATCGCCATGGGAATTTCGGCCGAATTGGGTGGGCTGCCGGATCTCACAGCCTGTCTCGTCGTACTGACAGGCATTCTCGGCTCCCTGATCGGTCGACCGCTGTTCCGTCTTTTCAAAATTGAAGACGAAACTGTTCGGGGGTTATCTCTCGGTCTTTCCGCCCACGGTATGGGGACAAGTTCCGCCTTCCAGATATCCAACCGCGCTGGATCTTTTTCGGGACTTGCCATGGGCCTCACCGGCATCCTGACGGCTTTTCTCGCCCCGTTCCTTGCCATCCCGTTCATGCAGTGGTTGGGTCTCTAACCTCAGTTCTCCTTATAAATAAAAAAGCTCTTCTACCGGTTCGGAAGAAGAGCTTTTTTGGTTGTAGTTTCTGTTTCTAAGACAGCTTAGATCAACAATTCGACAACGACGGTAATCACCACTACGCCAAGAATATTGAGCCAGAAGCCCGCTTTGATCATGTCCTTGATCGAGAGACGACCGGTACCGAACACAATGGCGTTAGGCGGCGTGGCCACAGGCATCATGAAGGCACAGGAAGCAGCAATCGCGGTCGTAAAGAGGAGAGCATCAGGCGACATACCGATCGTTTCGGCCGAAGCAGCAATGAGCGGCATCATCGTAGCAGCCAAAGCCGTATTGGACGTCACTTCTGTAGCGAAGGTCACGAGCGTTGCAACACCAGCTACCATCGGGATTTCGCCGAGGTCTGCAAAAACCGTCGCCTGAGCACCCACGAGAGCGGCTGCTCCTGTCGACTGAATCGCAGCGGCCATTGTCAAACCACCGCCGAAGAGAAGCAACACGTCCCAAGCAATTACATCCTTGGCGGAATGCCAATCGAGTGCGTGAATACCGCGGCGAGGATCAACAGGCATCACGAAAAGCAGGAGTCCCGCTGCCATAGCGATCGTTTCGTCACGCAAAGGCTTGAAAGGATAGGCTCCGTTGATTTCGATACCGCGAATAAGCGGGCCGAAAATCCAACAAAGAGCAGCTACGATAAAGACCACGAGCACGATCTTTTCACCGCGGCTCATAGGCCCGAGCTTCAGAAGCTCGCGACGGACCCAGTCCTTACCGCCGGGGATACCGTCGATTTTGCAAGGAAATAGAACCTTCGTCAAAAGCAGGAAGCAAACCGGCAGAAGAACGGCCACAACCGGGACCGCAACCGTCATCCATTCCGTAAAAGAAATGACACGGTCATAGGTCTGCTCCATGAAGCGGACGAAAATGCCGTTAGGAGGCGAACCGATGAGCGTTGCCATCCCGCCAATCGAAGCAGCGTAAGCAATGGCAAGCAAGACGGCAATGCCGAAATTCTTTTCTTCCTTTGTAGGTAGTTCACTCGTTTGCGTCGAACGAACTACGCCGAGAACAGCGATAGCAATGGGAACCATCATGGCAGCGGTCGCCGTGTTCGAGACCCAGGCCGAAAGGAAAGCGGTTGCCGTCATCAAACCGAGAATCATCTGCGACGGTTTCGTTCCAAAGAAGCGAAGTGTCAGCAAGGCAATACGACGGTCCAAGTGCCAGCGGTGAATACCGGCAGCCAGAAGGAAGCCGCCCAAGAAAAGGAAGATGGTGCCGGATGCGTAATTGGACATGGCCTCTTTAGCGGTCGTGATCTGCAAAAGCGGATACACCACCAAAGGCAACATGGCCGTTGCCGCAATCGGCAACGCCTCGGTAAACCACCACACAGCCATCCACACCGTCACGGCGAGACAGGCGCGACCTTCATAGGCGAAAGCGACTTCGTTACCGTGATAATCGATATAGGACTCGGGCAGGAGGAAAAAGGTAATTAGCCCAAGGATCGGGCCGGCAATCAGTGCCATCAATTTCCCGCGATAGGACATGGCACCAATTTCAATACTAGAGTCGGTCATGGATCCTCCAATTGGAGCTGAATCTCCACAGAGAAGTGAGATTCGGGTTTTTAGGGGATAGGTTCAAAAATAATAAAGTGCGGTCAGTCGTTTTTCAATGGAATTGAAAATAATTTTTGACTTTTTGCATTTTTTTTAGGCACCTTGTACAAAAAAATGTCTGCCAGAGGCATTTCAGCCCCTGACAGACTCGATTTTGTGACGGATTTCAGACGATTCAGGTACCAATCCGACGCTTATTTCAGGCGAAAAAGCGTTCTTACACACTCCTCGACGCTCTTATAGTTACTTCGGCCAGCTGACTGGCCGACCGAAATCATCATCAGATCCGTACGACCTTGCTGTCGAGCCACGCGATCTATCGCCCCCATAATCTGCCACTGACCAGGATAGCCAGCGGTTTTATCTTCATAATCAACGAGAGCTTCGACGAGACCGTTTTTAACGACTCGAGCAAGACGCCCCGTAAAGACTCGGCTCATGATGCTTTCTTCGGGTTTGCCGTAAACCGCATAGTAGCGATGCGTTGCGTCGGCGCCCGACTCTTCAACAGGCATCAGTGCGGTCCCCACAACCACACCAGCGCCACCCAAAGCCATCACGGCATCGACCTGCTCTGGCGTTGCAATCCCGCCCGCGGCCAGAACAGGCAAGCCGGTCGCACGAACGGCTGCAGGAATAAAAGACATCAGTCCTAGTTGAACCGTATCGGGATTTTCAAACGAAAGACGTGGTCCCGCCGCTTCGGCCCCCTGAGCAATAAGAGCATCGCACCCGGCAGCTCGCATCACTTTAGCTTCGCGGAAGCTCGTCACCACACCGATATTAAGAATGCCCGCATCGGTCAGTTGATCGGCTTCTTCTTCAGCAAAACCGCCTGACGAAGAAATCATTGCGCGAGGCGACACGGACAAAGCGGCCGCAAACTGCGCCCGGAAATCGGGACGATGCTTCATCGCAAAGTCATAAGATTCAGCCATCGGCACATCGCTTCCGTCCGGGAGACCCAAATCGGCCAAGAGCGGAGAAACCGCATCGGCAAATGTATCAAAAGCACCTTTCTGCGTCGGAAAGCGCCAAGGAATCGTCAAATTGATGGCAAAGGGCTTGTCAGTCAATTTTTTAACTTCTTCGGCAAAAGCCAAAATTTCTTCTGGCCTGAGATCGCCGGCCGGAATCACACCAAGACCGCCAGCTTCGGACACCGCGGCCACGAGCTTCGGCGTAGTCATTCCCGGAATGGGTGCATTCATAAAAGGATGTTCTATACCTGCCTTTTCAATAAAAGTAGTGCAAGCGGCGCTAGAGTAGGACATAATGCGACGATCTCCTTATGGTATCTTTTACGATTGAATGACCGCATTGTAACGTCATAGGACATCTGCGGCACAATCGTTCGTCTCAGAAGACTTCTTACTATCCATGTCAAAGAAAACTGTTGTTATCGGCCTTTCCGGCGGGGTCGACTCTTCCGTCAGCGCCTGGCTTCTCAAGGAACAGGGTTACAACGTCGTCGGTCTTTTCATGAAAAATTGGGAAGATGACGACGACAGCGAATACTGCTCCTCTCGTCAGGACTTCATTGACGCTAGTAGCGTCGCCGACGTGATTGGCATTGACATCGAAGCCGTAAATTTCGCCAAAGAATACAAAGAACGCGTCTTTGCGGACTTTCTTCGTGAATATAGTGCAGGCCGCACGCCGAACCCTGATGTTCTCTGTAACGCTGAGATCAAATTCCGTGCCTTTCTTGACCATGCCATGGCCATGGGCGCTGACTTGATCGCAACGGGGCACTATGCGCGCGTTCGTCATACTGACGACGGTGTTCAACTTCTTCGCGGTGTGGATCCCGGTAAAGATCAGAGCTACTTCCTGCACCGTCTGACGCAGGAACAGATATCCCGCGTGCTCTTCCCTGTGGGCGACCTATACAAAACGAAAGTTCGTGAGATTGCGGATCAGCTCAAGCTCCCAAATGCGAAGAAGAAAGACTCTACGGGCATTTGCTTTATCGGCGAACGTCCCTTCCGCGAATTCCTGAACCGCTATCTTCCGACACACCCAGGCCCTATCAAGGTGCCGGACGGTACGATCGTGGGCGAACACATGGGGCTTTCCTTTTATACGCTCGGCCAGCGAAAGGGAATCGGGGTTGGCGGTCGACACGATTCGACGGGCGAACCTTGGTTCGTAGCTAAAAAGGACCTCGCAACAAATACACTCTGGATCTGCCAGGGCCACGATCATCCGTGGTTGCTCGCACACGAGCTGAAGGCTGTCCATCCGAGCTGGGTAGCTGGGCATGCACCCGATCCGTCAATATCCCTCTCGGTCAAGACTCGCTATCGTCAGCCAGATGATCCCTGTACCCTCGACTATGTCTCGGAAAAGAACTTCACACTCGGTTTCGAAAAGCCTCAGTGGGCAGCCACGCCTGGTCAGAGTGCCGTTCTCTACAGCGGTGACGTTTGCTTGGGGGGCGGCTTCATCGATGCCGTGAAACACTAAAATTTAACTTAGATACAAAAAAAACGCAGCCTTTCAGAGCTGCGTTTTTTTGTGATACTTCGTCGAAATTATTCGATCGTTTTTTTTGCCTGTTTAGCGTGAAGCTTCTTCATTTTCGCTCGTCCCCAGAAGTGTCCCACCCCTACAACGAGGGCAGCACCGATTACGGCGGCAGGGTAATGGAGCGTAAAGGCAGCTTCCGGCCAGTGGGAGACCACGTAATTATCGGAAACGATCATACCGCCAGCAATCCAACCGAGAAGACCCGCACCGAAGTATACGATGATCGGGAATCTGTCGATCATCTTCAGAATGACCTGAGAACCGCAGACGATAAACGGAACGGATACGAGAAGGCCGAAGATCACAAGAAGCGTCTGATGCGCTTCGTGAACCTGCTGTGCAGCACCAGCAATAGCGATGACATTATCAAAGCTCATTACGAAGTCGGCCACCACAATGGTCTTGATCGCCCCCAATAATTTGTCGCTACCTTCAATGTTTTCATGCTCACCGTCATCGGGCAACAAAAGCTTGGCACCGATCCACAAGAGGAGTGCACCACCTAATACCTTGAGGAAAGGCATGTCCAAGATCATGACGGCAAAGGTAATCAGCACAACACGTAGAAGAATGGCACCTGCCGTTCCCCAGAAAATGCCCTTGTTACGCTGATTGAGCGGCAGATTACGACAAGCCAGTGCAATGACAACCGCATTGTCGCCGCCGAGCAAAATGTCGATCATAATGATCTGCCCGACTGCTGCCCAATGCAGATTGGTCAGTAGATCGATGAGGTATTCCAAAATAGACTCCGAAAAGAGAGCAATAAAGTATTCGCGATTCTATCAAATTGTGTCGAGTGCCTCGCGTTTCACGACCAACTTAACGGTTGTTTTCGTTTTCAACTCCAATATGAAGTCGGTTCGTCGGGTATTTCCACCCGGCCGCGAAGCACACGATTAATCGAATCCATGCTGAATCCGCGATATAAGAGATATCGAATCTGACGATCGCGCTCTTTGCGATCCGTCGGTAACTCTTTATACCGACGAGCCCATACTCTATAGGCACGTACGTCTTCCGATTCCTCAATCGTTTCCATAGCTGCCTGAACTTTGTCGTCACTCACGCCCGATTGGCGCAGTTCTCGACGAATACGTGCATTACCTAAACTCGAAGCGCGAATGCGAGCTCGATTTTCAGCAAACCGCGAATCGGAGAGATACCCCAGATCCTCCAAGCGCGTAACGGCTTGCTCTACTTCTTCGGGATTGTCGTCTTCCTTCAAACCGCGTTTGAGTTTCTGCGTAAGTTCCTTCTTCGAATAGTCGCGTCGTGAGAGCGCATCCGCAGCTCTTGCGAAGATACTCGGTCGATGTCTCACTCTATCAGCCGTCGCCATGGCTTCGCGTTTAGCTTTTCTCTTGGCTTTTCGCTCTTCACTTTCTCGGATGTATTCTTCGGGATCATTACAGCAATCCCAGTCTCCCGCTCCAACACGCACGCGTGTAATGCCCACATCTTCCTCATGGAAAACGGGCGCTTCTTCGACCTTTAGGAAACTCTCGAAGGTTTGCGGTTTCTCACCGAAAGGGACGCCGAGCGGCGAACGCAAAGAAGCTGAAGCGGTCACGGTCTCTTTGGGAATCAGTGCGGCATCTTCAGAAGGAACTTCGTCAGGCAGTTCTTCATCGGCTGGGACCTCTTCGAGTCCGTCCTCGCCCCACAAAAGCAAAACGCCTTGTCCTGGGTCTTTCTTTTTAGCCATCAGTCAATCCATATAGGGCATAAAGGGAAAAAGCTTCCCTAGTCCATTACTGGGAAGCTTTTCATCACGATCAAAGTCGATTACAGATCAACGTCTTCGGGCATCGGGATGTCTTCATCATCCACATCCTGAACTAGGCTACGGATATGAACCCCCTTCTGTTCACGAATCTTCGCGACAATTTCAGCCGTCAGTTCTTCGTGCTGCTTCAAGAATTCGCGAACATTTTCCTTACCTTGCCCCAGGCGCTGACCATCGTAGGAATACCAAGCACCTGCTTTTTCGATCACATTCACTTCGGCACCGATATCAATAATTTCACCGAAACGGGAAATACCTTCACCGTAGAGAATGTCAAACGTAGCCTGTTTGAACGGAGGCGCAACCTTATTCTTTACAACCTTGACACGAGTTTCGTTACCGATCACTTCATCACCCTTCTTGATGGAGCCGACGCGACGGATGTCGAGACGCACAGAGCTGTAGAACTTCAAAGCGTTACCGCCCGTCGTCGTTTCCGGATTGCCGTACCCGCCGATCTTCATACGAATCTGGTTAATAAAGAGAACCATAGACTTCGTTTTCGTGATCGACCCCGTGAGCTTACGAAGAGCCTGAGACATCAGACGAGCCTGAAGCCCCGGCAAGGCATCACCCATATCACCCTCGATTTCACTACGTGGCGTCAAAGCAGCTACCGAGTCAACGACGATCAGGTCAACAGAGCCCGACCGCACGAGAGCATCCGTGATTTCGAGAGCCTGTTCACCAGTGTCGGGTTGAGAAATAAGCATTTCTGGTACGTTCACACCGAGACGTTTGGCGTATTGAATGTCAAGAGCGTGTTCCGCATCAATGAAGGCGCAGGTACCGCCGATCTTCTGCATTTCTGCAATCACGTGCAAAGCAAGCGTGGTCTTCCCGGAAGATTCAGGGCCGAACACTTCGATAATACGACCACGGGGCAAGCCGCCGACACCTAGCGCGAGGTCAAGGCCGAGAGAGCCCGTAGAGACGGTTTCGATATCGGCTTCGTGTTCACCTTCGGCCATGCGCATGATCGCGCCCTTACCAAACTGCTTTTCAATGTTGGCTAACGCAACGCTCAGGGCTTTCTTTCGTTCATCGCCTTCGGCGCGGCTCAGCCGAGTCGGCTGGGAATTCTTGGTTGCCATGACTTTCTTCCTTAAAAAGAAACGATGGTATTGATACTTTTTTTAAATTATCTTCTCTAAGAACTCATAAATAAAACTATCTGAAGATCATTTATTGATCCTCTATATGTTCTATTTTTGATTTTTTGAAGACTTTCAATGAACGCTCAATGTGTGTTCATCTCCTTTACCGACATAATGCCTGATTTTTTTGCGCTTGTATAGGTCTCTTTTGTTAGGGTTTACCCTAACTAAGTTAATAAAATACGCTTCTTAGGTGTTCCACCTTAGCCCCTGCTTCTCTCTTTTCCTTTGTTCATTAGAAAACTTTTTTTCGGATTTCTTGACAAATCGATTTTTGTTAGGCACAATACGTCTCCTCAGTTAGATGTTTGCGGCGTTTTACAACGCGTCTCGAATAATCGGCGACGGGGTCGTTAGCTCAGTTGGTAGAGCAGCGGACTTTTAATCCGTTGGTCGTGGGTTCGAGTCCCGCACGACCCACCAAACATTTAACACACTGTGGGAACGTAGCTCAGTTGGTAGAGCAGCGGACTCTTAATCCGTCGGTCCAGGGTTCGAATCCCTGCGTTCCCACCACAGTTTTTAAAGTCACGTTGATGACGATGACTTTGGGAACGTAGCTCAGTTGGTAGAGCAGCGGACTCTTAATCCGTCGGTCCAGGGT